>JBJKQM010000105.1:0-8525 GCA_046705365.1 Thermoplasmataceae archaeon | reverse complement strand
CAGCCATATCGATTTCTCAGCCACCCGTGAAAATAACCGGAACCATTTTCTCCTCAACATATGGTGCTTCTACACTGAAGCGAACCGGACTTTCCCCGCCGGAAGTAATGGGAAGCATATCCCTGGGATTTGATGGGCTTTCCGCCATTACCATGGATACTGCAAATGGCTACCTGTATGGCCTGGATTCTGGGAGCCAGACAGTCAAGGTTATTGATCCATCGAATCAAACCGTAATTGCTAACATCACCCTGGGGCAGCAGGCAAGCAGTATTGCTTATGACACCCTCAACGGGAAGATCTATGTTGGTGAACAAGGGGGTATAGCAGTAATCAACTGCACCAGAAACGCAGTGTCAGACTATTTGACTTTGAACTCTTCAGTGCTGAGTATAGTTTTCGACGGCGTTTCAGGAATGTTGTACGCATCATTTCCGCAATCAGCCTCTGGTGCAGGTTATGTGCTTGCCATTAATGGAACCACAGATTCGGTGGAGTATAAGATAACCGGATTCATAAGTCCCGATGGGCTTGCCGTAAATACCTCCAGCGGTGATGTGTACGTGGCTGATCAGCTTCTACAGGGCATTGAAACCGTAAATGCCACTAGCAATACCATTGTTAACAGTACACCACTGGGTAAAGACGCTTTGATACCTGCATATGACTCCAGCAACGGGGATGTTTTCCTCAGCATTGGAGACAATGTGTTGCTGGTAAACACGCAGAATGGCAGGGTAATATGGAATACAAGTGTGGGTAATGGTGCCCTTTGCCTTGCTTATGACAATGTAACCGGGAATCTTTACGCAGGAGCATTCTCCAATGGGTACCTGTATATCATAAACGCAACAACGGGGATCACACTGAAGACGATTCAGTTCAGTGACGGTGTTTATGGTGTATATTATGACGGGATGTCGGGTAAAGTGTTTGCAACATCCGTTTACAAGCTGGTGGAGTTTAACCAGAGCACCAATAAGGCTAACTGGACTATGGAACCTGGATCTTACCCCCAGTACCTCACTTACGATACTTCAACAAAAAGCATCCTTGTGGCGGATTCCCGGAACAGCAGATTACAGGCTGTCGACAGCAATCCAGGTTATCATGCTGAAAATATCGTATTCAACGAGAGCCTCACTCAGGTGCTGTCAGACCACGCCACTGGAAAGATCTTTGTAACAGCATACAGTTCAAACCAGTTGTATGTTCTTTCTGACTCATCATATGCGATTCTCAATATCCTGAATACAGGAACTAACCCCTGGGGAATGGCACTTGACAGATCCACCCAGATGCTGTACGTGATGAACACCAACAGCGAAAACATAACAGTTGTCAACGCAGCTACAGGAGAAATTGCGGGGAAGATCTATGTCGGATATTATCCCAATCAGGCGTCAGCACCGTACCAGGCAACCTGGGACAGTATCAACCACAATGTATATTTCACAAATATCCTGCAGACCGACATTCTCGAACTTAACACTTCCAATGATGGAATTTCTAAGGTAGCCAGTGTCCAATCCCCTCCCAGCGGGATAGTATTTGATTCATGGAATGGTGATCTCTATGTTTCAAGCTGGTCAAACAACAGGGTTACCGTTATCAATGCAACCAGTCACTCTGTTGTAGGTTACATGCAGGTTGGACTGGATCCCAATTCAATTCTCTTTGATCCATTCAGTGGATACGTATACACAGCAAACATGGGTTCCAACAACTTATCTGTAATAGATGGTACAAAAAAGGTGGTACCAGGTGGCATCCCAGTGGGAGACGGACCCTACGCATTGGCATACGGCAATTCAAGCGGTGACGTATATGTTGCCAATTCTTACTCCAACAACATTTCCATAGTAGGATGGAAAAGCTACAGAGTCACTTTCAACGAGACAGGGCTTTCGAGCGGTTCATGGTTCTTAAATATCAGAGGCGCAGAGAGGTTCCAGTCAGGGCCAATCAATGGCACAAGCTTTGAATTCAACCTGCCGGATGGAACTTATAACTATGTGGTTAATGGGGCAGGCAATTCAGTTGCAACTCCTGCTTCAGGGACGTTTACCATATACCTCACGAGCTATTCGAACTCCATAGTATTCAGGAATGTTGTGGGTGCCGGCATTCTCACCAACCCTTTGCTTATCCTGACGTATCTGGTGATAATGTCTGTGGCAGCCATTGTTTACAACATAAGGAGGAAAAAGAGATAGTTCCTCATCTAAAAATAAAGAAGCTGGGGACCGGATATTAAACCTATATGAAAGGTTTAAAATGATAAAATAAGCCAATCCCAGGTTTCTTCGCATGATTGAAGAATAAAAATAGAAGTGGGGAAGATTTACATCAGGAGTCTTCCGCCATCAACCACCACTAGGCTACCAGTCATGTAATCTGATGCTGCAGATGCCAGGAATACAGCCACTTTTGCGATGTCGTCCGGTGTGCCCATGCGTCCCATTGGTATGAGTTTCCTGAACTCTTCAAGCATCTTCTGCATCTCCTTTGACTGCTCTCCTCCGGCCATCCCGGTACCCTCTGTGGCAATACCGCCCGGGGCAATGGCATTAACATTTATTCCGTATTTTGCAACCTCCAGTGCGAAGTTCTTGGTGAACATCAGGACTCCTCCCTTGGATGCGTCATAGGCTGCCAGTCCAACGGATGAAGGATGCACGCTGTCTATGGATGCTATGTTTATGATCTTGCCATGAGTCTTCTGTTTCACCATCTGCTTCACAAATGCCTGGCTTGTGAATGCAAGTGCCCTGAGATTAAGTCTGTACACCCTGTCGAACAACTCCGTATTCATTTCCATCATAGGTACTGTGGGATATATGCCTGCATTGTTCACTAGGATATCGATACCTCCCATTTTCTTCACCATCTCTGTTACAAGGTGGCCCGGTGCATCATCATCAAGAAGATCCACTCCAAAAACAGAGACGGAATTCTTCAAATTGCCCGGAAGGTCCTCCACATATCTCTCTGCCGGGTCAGTCACTTTGTCTGCAATAAGCACTCTAGCTCCTGAATCCACAAATCTCCGGACTATTCCCATGCCAATTCCCATGGCGCCCCCAGTCACAAGAGCCCTCTTTCCCCTTAGGGAAAATGGATTCGCAAATTCCATTTGTACTTCCATTTGCAACACCTGTTAAAAAGATTCAGTGAACTGTATTATACGTGAATCCCTCAACCGTGAGGACTCATGTAGTTATAGCGAATCACAGACGCTGGCCGGAAAATGAGGCAAGCCTCCCCCGCCTCGACAGAATTAAGAAAAAACTCAGGCCTTGAACATGCCTGTCACTGTCTTCCTGACCCTTCTCCAGGTATTGTTTGTGTACCTTTCCCCTTTATCCACCAGGCCTCTCTCATGGTATCCGTAATTCTCCCAGAAACCGTCCTCGTAGTCCTCAATAATCTCGATTTCATTGAGCCACTTGGCACTCTTCCAGGCATACAATTCAGGCATGAACGGCCTGGCCGGGAAACCCTGCTCAACTTTCAGGGGCTCATCATTCATCCTTACTGCAACAACAGCATTGTCAGTCATGGCGTATTCAATGGGAATTGGGGTGCTGTAGCCGTCCACACACTTGAACATGACCCATTTTGCTGCAGGATCAGGACCAGATTTCTCTATGAGTTCTTTTATGCTGGGGCCCTTCCACTTGACATCCTTTATGCTCCAGGCTGTAACGCAGTTGAAGTCGCAGATGTACTCAAGATGTGGCATTTCCATAATTTCCTTGAAACTGTATTCCTTTGGTTCCTTTACCTTGCCACTGATCTTAAGGGTCCAGTTCTCAGGCTTGATGTCAGGTTCGCCGAGCGCTGAATAGATTATCCACCTTGAAATATATCTCTGACCTGGGTTTTCAACCTCTACAGTCTTGAGGGCCATATTCTCTGATCACAACCAGTTATTAACGATTAATGTCGCTGTCCGCTACATGCAATTTGGACACTCTTGAAAGTTTTATCTTATTTGATGAAATTATAGTCTCACCGAGATGTTTATAAATGGCTGCTAAAAACCTTAAAGATATTTCTGAAATAGCTTCAAAACTCGGCCTGTCAGAAAGTGAGTACGAAAAGTACACAAACAGCATGGCAAAGGTTTCACTGGATGTTCTCAAGAGAGTCGAGGGAAAAAAGAGGGGCAAACTCGTCCTCGTCACGGCCATGAATCCCACCAAGGCTGGTGAGGGAAAAACTACCACCACTATTGGATTGGGACAGGCATTTGCAAAACTCGGAAAAAAAGTAGTTGTGGCACTGAGGGAACCATCTCTTGGCCCCTGTTTTGGTATCAAGGGTGGAGCAACCGGCGGAGGCATATCCATGGTTGAGCCAAGCGATACAATCAACCTCAGCTTCACGGGGGACTTTCCTGCTGTAACTGCGGCACATAACCTTCTGTCTGCACTCATTAATAATCACATATTTCACGGGAATAAGCTGAGAATTGACCCGAGAAGGGTACTGTTCCCGCGAACCATTGACATGAATGACAGATCACTCAGGGAAATTATCGTTGGTTCAGGTTCCCCTGACACTGGTGTCATGATGAAGGACAAATTCGTTATCACACCGGCATCTGAGATCATGGCAATCATGGGTCTCTCATCAGGTTACGCTGACCTGAAAAAACGTCTTTCCAGAATCATGGTAGGTTACTCTTATGACGGAAAACCCGTATACGCGGGGGATCTGAATGCGCAGGGAGCAATGGCTGCCCTCCTCAGGGACGCACTGAAGCCCAATCTCGTACAGACAACAGAAGGGGTTCCTGCTTTCATTCACATCGGGCCATTCGGGAACATAGCACACGGAACATCCAGCATAGTTGCCGACAGGATGGCTCTGGGGCTTGCGGATTATGTTCTCACGGAGGCAGGATTCGGATCAGAGCTCGGCGGGCAGAAATTCATGGATCTCGTTTCAGTGGTGGGGGAGCTCCCAGTGGACGGAGTTGTCATGGTCGCTACAATAAGGTCAATCAAACTCAACGCTGGTGTGGATGATCCCTCAAAAGAGGATGTGGATGCCCTGGAAAAAGGTGCACAGAACCTTCTGAAACACATTGAGATAATGAGATCATATGGAGTTGATCCGGTTGTGGCACTGAACAGGTTCCCAACCGATACTGATGCAGAAATAAAGAAAATGGAATCCATCCTTGGAGAAAACAAGGTAAACTGGGCACTTTCCGAAGTATTCAGCAAAGGCGGGGCAGGAGGCACTGATCTTGCAGAGAAAGTACTGAAAGCGCTTTCAAGTCCGCCAAAACTGAAGAGAACCTACTCTGTGGATCAGCCTGTGAAGGACAAGATTGTGGCTATTGCCAAGAATGTCTACGGGGCAAAGGAAGTAAAGTTCCAGAAAAAAGCCGAGAAGGACCTGAAGAATATCTCAGATCTAGGGCTGGACAACATGCATGTATGTATGGCCAAGACACAGTACAGCGTAACCGACAATCCAAAACTGCTTGGATGGCCGAAAGGATTCACCATAACTGTAAAATCAGTGGGAATTTCATCTGGTGCTGGATTTGCGGTACCAATGCTTGGGGACATCATGACAATGCCAGGCCTTCCTAAGGTGCCTGCAGCAGAAAGCGTGGACCTCACGGATGATGGGGAAATAACAGGCCTATCTTAATCAAAGTCCTATGGAAGTCAGAGATCTTCTGACTCTTTTTTCTTTTGGTCCATTGTATTTTCTGAAGTTCTCACAGCGTCCATTCTGGGGAATGAATACAAACCGGAATTCCTGTAAGCAGTCCATCCAGACCTTCTCCTTTCTCGCTCATTTTCGGATGCCACAAAACCCTGGCTCCAAAGGCCCTTCCTTATGTCCATGATTCTTCTGTCATACGATATGATCATGTTGTAAATTTGTTCCCTGGTCATCTTCTTATAAGCTTCAGCTTCTTCCTCTGTTAGATGTGAAAATTTCCCCTTCAGAACCTTATGGAGGATCTTTTTCTTCTGTTTCAGTTCTTTCAACAGGAATTTCGGATGTCTGGAGTCACCGAATTTTACCTCTACCGATCCTGACTCGCGACTCATGTTTAAAATTCATGACTTTTTGTATAAAAATATTTGCAAATTTGAATATTTTTCTATTCAGAGTCAAAAAAGTATCCTGGATTTTTCCCCTTAAGCTCCTCGTTCACATAAATCCCCGCTGTTCCCCCACAGCTCACCATTAAGCGGTTCCAGCTGTTTATCACATTTATGGCCATTACAAGTGCAATGAATTCGTGTTCGTCAAATTCCTCTCTGGCAGAATCATAATCCTCCCTGGAAAAATGTCTTTCCGACAGTGTGGTGAGTTTCTCTGTTAACTCCAGCGCTGCTTTCTCACGTTTCGAGAAGAATGGTGCCTCCCTCCAGGTTGAGATGCAGTTTATCCTCTGTTCTACTTCACCATTGGCTCTGGCATCCTGGGCATGCATATCAAGGCAGAATGCACAGCCATTGAGCTGGGAAGCCCGGATGTATACAAGATCCCGCAGAGACTGTTCTATCCTACTTTTCTTGAGGTAGGCAGCGATGCCGTATAGCGGCTTGGGTGCATCTGGTTCCAACTTCATGAAATCTATCCGTAAATTACTGGCCATATCCTGTTGAAGGAAACCTGCAATATTAGGCTTGATCATTCGTGAGCAAAAAGAGAAGAATGAGAAAAATCAAAAAAAGTGGAAAATTTTGAGGGTTATGAAAAAGAGTTTTACTGGATTGTAACAGTGCCGGTCATCCAGCCGGGAGTTGTCATGGCCTGTTCCCAGCCTGAAGCTCCGGAGCCGCAGGCGGCATAGCACTGCCAGGTGTATGTTCCCATGTTTCCGGTCTGGAAGCTAAACTGTATCACCGATGAAACCACGATGGGGACGTTGAGGTCAATGCCGCTGATTGTGAATGTGTGTGCTATGTCAGCTGCCGGTACATCGTTTGTTGACCAGGCGCCAATGACTTTTATTCCATTTGTCGTCTGAGTTGAATTGATGAGTGTGTTGTTCACTACTGTGATCTGGTTTCCGACTGTCCCGGTGACCTTCTCATAAGTTGCAGGGACTGAGGCATTTCCGTCATCATAATTGACTATGGTTGCCTGCACCAGTGAATCGGCAGGAAGCACAATGTTTGCAGAGCTCTGCAGCGAGCCATTTTGGAGAACGTAGAAAGCGGGCTGGTCCTGAGTGCTGTTGAAGAAGTTGTCAGTAGTGACCACAAGGGTAAGGTGATAAACTGTATCGGTTCCCGGTGCCGGGTTGAGATCGTTATCGGCCATATTTGGGTGCTGCATTACGTACCCGATTCCTATGCCAGAAATAACCACAGCCACAATGAGAATTGCGTATATTGCTTTAGAATTCGTATCCATTCATTTCACTTATTATTTGATTAGAATTTAGAGTATAAATTTGCATCCCGACATTTAAGGGTCGGACTTCATATAATATATTAGGGGATCGGAATCAAAATAGTGGCAGGTCCACTGCAGTTTTTATGCCGTAAAATGCGTATTCTTCAGGTAAATTCTCAAAAGTCTCTTTAAATAAGGAATTTAATGGGTTCTAAAAGAAAAAAATTTGTTTATGGTGTGATTTTTATAGCTCTTGTGGGGCAGACGCTCTCGCATGCCATACAGAAGATACACTCGCTTTCCCTCACGGGGTCACACTTGTCGGTTCTGTATTTTGCGAAGAGATCCTTGTTACCGGAAATATCCTTGTCGTTGCCTGTTCCCATCTCGCCGGGATTTAGCTCC
This sequence comes from Thermoplasmataceae archaeon, assembly GCA_046705365.1. Lineage (GTDB taxonomy): Archaea > Thermoplasmatota > Thermoplasmata > Thermoplasmatales > Thermoplasmataceae > JAJZOM01. The sequence goes on along the minus strand of JBJKQM010000105.1, from coordinate 737 downwards.
CATTCGTAAAGGGTCACAGGGCATACATCCATGCATGCGCCATCAGCAACGCAGCTTTCCCAGTCAATGGCTACCTTGGATCCGTGAATACCGTTCTTTGTAGGATAAGGCTTGCCTTCTGCATCCGTTCTCTGGACACCTTCGGCTCTTACCTCGTGATCGTGATGAGTACCAGTTACTGGAAAGTGCTCAGCGTCTTCAAGGAAATTCTCGTCAATTGGTTTTGGCTTGTAATCTAGCGTGTCTAGTTTTACCAAACAATCACCTGTTTCGACATTATCTGCGTCATATATAAAATATCTGTCTTGGCGCTGAAAACACAGTTTTTTGATATGTTATAGAGAGGTACCGGATCAATATTGAAATCATTCTATGCCACTTTTGTGAATTCCTGTCACATAGGATCCAAGACCTATCTTACCAGGCTTGAAGAGTTTGGCATCCATTTCCCTGAAATCCTCTCCCAGTATGGGCTTAAACTCCATGTGATCAATAATGTCAGTGTCAACATCAATCCCGGGAGCTGCCTCACTTAACACCATTCCTTTTGGGCCAAGCCTGAATACTGCCCTCTCAGTAATATAGAATACACTTTTTCCAGATCGTCTTGCTACATCTGCCTTGAACAGTATCTTGTAGACCCTGTCAACAAACTTCACCATTTCGCCCTCTTTCTGGATCTTCAGTTTCCCTGAATCAACAAGTATCCTGGAATCTCCGGCCATAAACTGGCCCGC
>JBJKQM010000104.1:0-11580 GCA_046705365.1 Thermoplasmataceae archaeon | reverse complement strand
GCCATAGAATCCTATATTGGCTCACTAAAGAAACACAATGAACCAATCCCGGAAGACGTTGGAGAGGAAGTAGTACTGGATGCCTAAGTTGCCAGTTCTGTCAGGCAAGGATGTTATAAAGGCACTGTCGAAAGCAAGTTTTGTTTTCGATCATCAAACTGGAAGTCATATTACACTGGTGAACAGTGAAGGAAATAAAATAACGGTTCCAAATCACAAGGAACTAGGCCCAGGTATTTTGAGGGCAATCATCAAACAGGCTGGCCTTACAATGGATGAATTTTTCAGGCTTTTGTAATATCCTATTCGAATTGAATTTACCACTAAAATCCATTTATTAAACTGTTTATTGTGTGGGTTTCATCCATTATTTGACAAACGGGAATTATATGTAAAGCCTTATCTTTGAGAAATTTTGATTTCCCCCATATTCAGGAATTCAAAAAATTCTAAATGTTGGGTTATGAGCTTTCCAGGATTAAATAGTTCAAATATTCACTGTCTCAATTGCGATAGAATTCCTACCTTTCCTTTTATCATCATGAGCTTTTACATCCCATATCTTGGATGAAAATAAATGAATCTTTCCAGATTATGCAGATAGGAAACCCCCATCCACAGGAATTGCAGCTCCAGTGATGTAACTTGACAAATCTGTCGCCAGAACTGTTGCAATTCTGGCCACTTCGTCTGGGTCGCCAAATCTTTTCATTGGTAACCTCGACATGAATTCTATGCCATCTTTTATGAGTCCAAACTGCAACTTCAGCAGACCTTTTGCGACACTTCTAGTGCCAGGTGTGTTGATTCCTCCAGGCAATAATGCATTAACCCTGAAACCTTTGCTGCTGTAGTCTTTTGCAAGACTCCTTGTGAGGGAAAGCACTCCCCATTTACTTGGCCCGTAACAGTACATTCCGTCCTTGAATGGAAGAATTGCCTCAATAGATGAAATATTGATAATGACACCACCCTGATCAGCCCTTGCAGTTATCATTCTCTGGCACATCCAGAAGACTGCTTTCAGGTTGATGTTAAAGACCATGTCAAGGAATTTCTCATCGACCTCTTCCAATTTCTTGAAAGGATATATCCCTGCGTTATTCACCAGGATTTCTGGGGGTTTTCCATCTATTTTATCCCATAGGTGATCGATCTCACTCTTTTTTGTTAGATCAACGCCATATGTAAGAACATCAACATGTTCTTTCTTCAGAGAACTTGAAATCTCTTCCAGCTTAGGTTTATTAATATCCACCAGGATGAGATCAGAGCCAGCTTCAGCATAGCGTTCAGCTATAGCCTTCCCAATTCCGGAGGCAGCTCCGGTGATGAGGGAGCGTTTGCCTTCAAGAGATATAAGTTCCTTCAGAGGTCTTTCTTTTTCTTTTGTCAAATCCGTCTCCTGTAAGGATTAAATCCTTTTTTTAATATTATAATGTAGTTCCTTAAATCTCTCCAATATACAGATACTGCTCCACTGGCAAAATCGGCAAAATTGATGCCACAAGCCTATAAAAACGGTTTAGGAAGAATTTCTTTTACCACGTTGATTAGTTAGATTTCATTAGACATACATGGACAACCTAGTACAGGTAGCTGTGAACTCTGGAAAGTTTCCAACACTGGTAAAGGCTGTACAGACTGCGGGGCTCGTGGAAAAATTGAGTTCCCCCGGCCAGTACACTGTGTTTGCTCCGTCGGAAGAGGCATTCGAGGCCATCCCAAAAGAGACTTTGAACGCACTTATGGCAGATAAGGAAAAGCTTGGAGATCTTCTTAAATTCCATGTCATAAGCGGGAAGTACATGGCGAGGGATGTAACCACCGGGATAAAGGGATCTGGATCACTGGAAATGCCTACACTTCACGGTGAAAAAGTGAAGCTGACTGAAACTGGAACCACAAAGAGAAACCTGAAGGTCAATGACGCGAACATCGTTTCTGCCGATATTGAAGCTTCCAATGGTGTAATTCACGTAATAGACAAAGTAATTATGCCCAACAAACTCAAACAGAGGGTCTAGACAAATTCACTTTTCCCTTAATCCCTAAACTTCATTTTTTTCTATTTCAATTTTTTAAATGTTAGTTCGGTTTATTTTGGAACACCGAATTCAAAGCGAAATTCCACTGGCAATCTTTTTTTAGATCATCCTTATGAAAGTGACTGCTTGGAAAAAATAGGAGGTGAGGCCAGATTGGATTCAGAAAATACAACTTTTCATAATGAAAACATGACCGGAAAGAAAGGTACCGGAACTGGATTTACAGTTGGTGGTACACTTGCCATGTTGGCCACCACCTCATTCCAGGCCGTATATCCCACCTTTAGTACAAGGAACGACGCAATAAGCTTTCTTGGAGGTGCTGGGGAACCTACAGCAATTTTCTGGAATTCTGCAATTATAATTGCAGGTTTACTCTGGCTTTTGGCCACGTACAGGCTTTTTCATGGCAGTGGAATAAAATTTTCTTCGATACCATTTTATCTAGCTGGCATTGGTTTTCTATCTGTTGGCCTTTCACCGTGGAATAAGTATCCAGTAACCCATTACGTGGGCGCTAATTTTGTATTCCTTTTTGGGGCGATAAGCTGCCTGGTAGCCTGGAGGCTTACTAAAGGTCCTATTTCGAAAATTTCACTTATAGCCGGCATATTATCGTTTTTCGCCTACTTTGGTGGATACATTGGACTAGGCAATCTCTTCGGTTCAGGCGGGGTTGAGAGGCTGATATTTTACCCTATTATGCTGTGGGAAATTGCATTTGGGGGGTATTTACTGGGCAGGGAAGGACAAGCTCACGTGCAATAAGCTTGCAATTAAATAGGTCCCAGTAGAATCCATCTGTTTAGAGTCAGTTTTTTGATTACCCAAGAGGAAAAGGTTCAGAATAGAAAAATAAAATAAAAAATTTAGGGAATGTTCCCTGGATCAATAAACTGCGAAGTCCTGTGGTGGCCCCAAACGGTAGCTCATCGTATAGGTATAGACCAAATTCTGTGTCATAGTGCTCTGACCATAGAACAGGTTGGGATCATTACCCAGCGCAGCCAGCTTGTGGACCCAGACAGTTGTTGTCAATTGTCCATGTGAAAACTCCGTATTCACTGACCTGAAAATCTTCTTGGTGCTGTGATATGTTGAAGTAAGGTTGAGAATTATGGCAAATCCTGGCCCGAACTCGAGAATACTGGAGAAGATTCCATTTGTATCGTATATCATGTTGCTGGTCGATGCGAAATCCGAAGAAAAGTGTCCGTTGATATTCGATACGGTTTGAGTGCTTTCATTGTATGCCGCCATCACATTTTCAAAGTAGCTTGTGTAGTTGAAGAATGAAAGCCTTCCACTGCTGTACAGGTAAGATATCACCGCCCCATAATCAAACGAAATAGGGAATACGTCCGTTGTCGTCTTGGAGACAAATCCATGGTAACCCTGTTCATTATATGATGTCATTGAGTGTGTAACAGTTGTTTCATCCTGAGACATGTTCTGCCACACTGCATTTGGCAGGGACTGAAGATTCGTGAAATTCATCCTTGTATGGGATGATGCCACGATGGTTCCATGGGTGGTCTTTATCAGCGATGCACCACCATATGAGATGCTCCGGTAGCTGTTATAAAGGCTGTAGCTGTTTCCGTTTTCATTCACAAGCCCTGGTGTTGTCTGTGTAACATTCACGAGGGTACCTTCATTGAAGTTGTAGTTCAGTTGCTTTGCACCCAGCACGTTGTTCTGCGTGTAAAGGAAAAGGTTGCCCCAGAATGCACCTACTCCCGGTCCTTCTGATGCACCTGAAACCTGTAGTGGAACATTATGACCTTCTATTGTGCCAAGCGCATCAGTCAGATTCACATTGTTCCATTTGTGGTTTAGCATATATGGAGGATATACAGGCCTCCATGAGAACAGATCTATTCCTCCGGAGTTAATCCATGGGTAGATGAATGAATCCGCAAGCTTTGTTCCATTCACTGACCAGGTATATGCAGCCCATGCCGGGTTCAGCGTATACTGGAATTCATTGTCGATTACTATTGACTGTATGTTTGCGGCCACGGTGTTGCTCGGGATGTTTACATATGTAGTACCTTTGTGGAGGGGAACAACTTCTGTGGGATATGTAGGAGCAGAATGTCCTTTTGGTACAGGATACAGAAGTAGAGTGTAGTTATTGTACTGAATTCCCCTGAAATTCTGGTGCAGGCCCAGTGTAGTGCCTGAGACCTTTACTGACGTTTTACCGTCGAAGAAGCTCATAAACAGACTGATATTTACGTTCACAGCCCAGCTTCCAGCTTCTGGGTTGACACCTATCCAGACAACTGCCCCATTTACGTTGAACCCGTTGAAATAATCGTATGCTGTTCCCGCGTCATAACCGGTTACGTTAAGGATTACAGTTTCCCAGGTTCCGTTAGGTATGGTCACGTTTCCAAAAGCAGTAATTGGAACTACTACAGGAGTTGTGTCCGGCACTGGTGGAGATTCATAACCCTGGGGGTTCGTGAAATTTGCCGGAGGGAACCCATTTGGCAAGACCGGATCGCTCATTGCATTTACCATATGGGACTGAGAAGTACTTCCTATTGACACTGCTGGTTGGGCACTGTTCGCGTTGGTTCCTGAATTGCCCATGATCAGTAGCGAGGCCGAAGTGGAGAGAAATACCACAGTCACTACTATTGCCAAAAATTTCAAAATTTTCATAATTAGCTTTCCTTTCACTATCCGAAGATAGTGCCAGTTAATGTCACACACTGTTAATAATTGTTATTATCAAATACTTTTAAAAATCCCAAAAATTACCTGACTTCAGGGTTAATGATTTACACAAAAAGCTTTAGCCTCGGTCAACAGTTTTTTCATGCAATTATCTCTCAACTTAATAGCTTCTGAAACTTTATCGATTAGTTCCTGGACTTCATTTGGTTGAAACGATTCAAATATTTCCGGCTGAAATACCTTGAGATAATCCCCTTTCCTCACCGAATTACCTATTGCTGCATATGCTTCCTTCCAGGGCGTTCCCGTCGAGAACATCTCGAATGCGTTCATTGTTGCATTTGTTGAATTTTCGGTCATGGCCTGGGCACGTGTGGAGTCGAACTTAACAAATCGAAGCATGTCGTTCGAGGAATCCAGGATCTCTAAAAGGCGCAAAGTGAAGAAAAATATTTTGTCTTTTGAAAGCTGGAATTCCCTGTGATAACCCAATCCCTTGTTCATCAGTGTAGAAATAGCGCTTGTGAGTACCCCAAACGATTCGGATGAATACCCCTGGAGCATTTCCAGGAAATCAGGGTTTCTTTTGTTTGGCATAAGTGAACTGCCAGTCGTAAATCCATCGGGGAGCTTCAGAAAACCGAACTCTCCTGAACTGAACAGGATGAAGTCCTGGGAGAGCCTAGAAATTACCACCATAATCCTGTTTTCCATTGATGCCATGTCTATTTCGTCCAAACCCCTGTGGGAAGCACCATGGACCGGATTTTTATAATAACCGTAAAACCCCAGCTTCGACGACAGTGACTGTAGATCCACCTTGATTGCCGATCCGTATCCTGAACCATAACCCAGTGGACAATGCTGCCTGAACTTTTCATAGAGGGAATAACTGTTTTCTGCCAACTCAGCAAACGAAGAAGCGAGATAATCAAAATAAGTGGCTATAGCCAAGGGCATTGCCTGCCTGTAGTGCGTGTAACCTGGCATGAAACCTGATGCGTTCCCAAATATTCCATGTATTGTGACAGAAATCTTTGCCAACCTCCGAGAAATTTCCAGTAGTGAGTCCAGGTAGAATGATCTGATATCCAGATGGCTTTGGTCATTTCTTGACAGAAACACCCTCAGATTGTTCCCTGATGGTGTTATTTCCATTACTTTTTCTTGGACAAGCGAATGTACATCTTCATATTTATGGCCCATTTGGAGGTCCGAATTTAGAAGTTTTAGTAGTGCATCCAATATGTTCTTGCTTTCCTTGGTTGGTAAAACGCCGGACTTTGATAGTTCAAGATGGTAAGCTATCAGGCCAGTTATCTCATATTGAATCAGGTTCTGATCTGCAGAATTGTCTTCCCTCGACATTATGTTGGAAATGTCAGGTCCACTGGACTCTGATGCCCCGCCGCTCCAGATCTTGACCATTTTCACTGTACCTTTATTTCTGCGTTGGCTGTCAACCTGCTCCTGACTTTGCGGGTAAGTATGGTCTCGTTTCCATAAATGTATATGAAACCGGGGGCTTTTCCCTGGTCAAAAGTCTGACCTGCGCCATAGCTTGAAAGGTTAGTGTCATAAATTGAATATTCACTTTCTACGCCCATCGGGATAATGTTTCCTTTGTACAGTTTGACATGAACTGTCCCGTTAAGATTGGAATTCACACTCTTTTCAAAACTCTGGATATGGGACATGACAGGATCGAACCACAATCCATTATACACGTAATCTGAAAACAACGAATCCATTGTATTCTTTACACTGAATTCCTTCTTATTGAGAACTGCCCTCCCGAGGTATTTGTGTGCAGAAATGATTGTGAGTGCTGCAGGGCATTCATAGAATTCGTGACTTTTTATCCCCACAACCCGGTCTTCAAGCATGTCTATTGCACCTACTCCGTTTTCTCCTGAAATCGTATTTACCTTGACAATGAGGTCCTTCAGGCTCATTTTTTCACTGTTAAGCGCAACTGGTAACCCGTTCTCGAAAGTGATGCTCATAGTCTCTGGCAAATCTTTGGCCTGTTCTGATGGAGTTACCCACTTGAAAGCGTCGAACGGCACACCTGTTGCAATGTTTTCTATTTCAGAGCCTTCCACAGATCTGCCCCACAGGTTTTCATCCACAGAGTACTTTCCACCGTAAGGGACTTCTATACCGTTCTTCAATGCGTATGCAATTTCTTCATCCCTGTTCATGTTCAAATCACGAACAGGCGCGATGACTTTCATATTGTCATCAAGAGCCCTTATAGAGATTTCGAACCTCACCTGATCATTGCCCTTCCCTGTACTTCCATGCACAATTGTATCATAATCCAGATAGTGTGCAACTTCTACAGCCTCTTTAGCCATTAATGGCCTCGCAAGGCTGGTAGAAAGGGGATAGACGCCTTCATATAGTCCATCACTGAGAATGCCCTGCGCCACGTATTTCTGTGCAAAAATCTCGGTAACATCTTTTGTTATAGTCTCAACCGCACCCAGTTTCTTGGCTTTCAATGCGATTTCCTTCAGGTTGTTCTTTTCCTGACCAACATCAAGCGTCAGTGTAGAAACCTCATAATCCATTTTTTCCTGCAACCATTTGATCATTACTGAGGTGTCGAGCCCACCGGAATAAAGCAACAGAGCTTTTCCTTTCATTACGACGGTTTAATTTCCCATAGATATAAAATTCTTCATCAAATTTGATATTTCTGATACAAAATATGTTAAAATAGTCATGGAAATGTTAATTTACATAAATTCAATGTTACATAAATGGTCAGGTCACCAACAAAGAGGGAGAGCATAGAAGATATAGTGTACACTTATCTCAGGGAGAACCCTGAAATCTCCCTTGCCCTGGAACAGGGAATTGTAAATGTGAGTCAGCTTGCAAAGGTGATCTCAGATTCCAGGAATGGCCTGAATCTTATTTCGGTCAGAGCAGCACTAAACAGGATCAGGGAAAACCGTCCCAATCTATCAACCAAGAATAAGGCAGATGAGCTATTGAGGAAGAGCAAGATCTCGCTTCAAGATAAAGTCAGTGTTGTAAAATCCTCCAAAACACTTCAGATAAAATATATTTCCGCTACATTCCTGGAAAGCAGTGTTGTGTATATTGTGGACGAAATGAGTCAGAAACTGCCACAGGAAACTGAAAATGTTTCTATTGACAGCCATGTCAGCATGATTCACATATTATCTCCCAGGGACATTGAAATCACGCCGGGTTTCATTATGAGGATCACGCATAAACTCTATGCGAGAGGAATCAATATTCTCCAGCTCATATCCTGTGCAAATGAAACTATTCTCATTCTGAAAAAAGATAAGTGTGTTCAAGCCTATGAAATTCTTAGCAACACATAGCCCCCTTTTTCCCCAAATTTGAATTCATGGTTACCGAAAGTATAGAAGCGGGACAGCAACGGAATATCTACTCCACCTCAAACTTTAGCATCATATGTTAGGAAAGCACATTATTTCCATTATGAGGATTAAATTGAGAAAATGGCCATCACTCATGGCATTATGCCTACGGTGACAGCTGGCTTACATTAGGTGATTGAATATGAGTAAGGAAATCAAACCTGACAAAATTGTAGATGCCCGCAATATTCTGTGCCCAGGTCCTTTCTGGGAGCTCTTAAAGGCCTATCACGGAGCAAAAACCAATGAGGTTGTATCAGTTTACTCTTCCGATGAATTTGATAGTGAAACCAGAGTTGACGCCCCAGTGTGGATTAACAAATCAGGGAACAAGCTCATTGGTGTTTTTGACAGGGAAGGTTACTACGAAATAGTGATGGAGAAAACCAGATCAGCCTGACGTCACAAGCGTTAGGTAGAACTTAACCACAATCTGCCCTGATCGGTCTTGAAAGGCGGCATAAATATAGTTTCAAAGACAATAATTTAGAATCAAAAGTACAGGGGAAAATTGTAATTTATGAATTTCAGAGACCGCCAAATACGCGCTTCTGGACAGATTTTGGCATGAACTTGGCCATTGTCATTAGCCTTCCAATGGATTTAGCACCATTCTTATTCATTCTTCTGTGAAGTTCGTGGTGTTTTTGGAGCCATGGCCTGATTTCATTGGTCCACGCGGCCTGGTATAAGGCAGGATTGTCCTTAAGGGCAGCTTTTCCAGCCTCCATTCCGCTCCAGAATGCTCCCTGCAATCCCCCTGCAGTTGTGTTTAGGACAGCGTTTACCATGTCTCCAACATACATCCTGTTCTCTTTCACAACAGTTTCAAATGGTGCACCAAGTGGTATCTGATGAGCGATAGTGCTGATTAATTTTCCTTCAACCTCTGGAAACTGTTTCGTGAATTTGTCCAGAACATCTTTTGGCTTAGCTGCAGAAAGAGGATAATAACATAGGCCTATTTTTCTTGTATTTTCTGTATCTGCAAAATCCCAGAAATATCCACCGGGGACATTGTCGCTGAACCAGAGAATCATTTCATAGTCATCTCTCTTTGGCAATTCCCTGATTTCTTCATATGCTACCAGAAAGTTGTTTCTTGGGAGTTTTTCACCAAAAGTTGACTGTGGACCAGCAGCCATTACTATGTTTTTTGCAGTCAGAGTCTCCTTGTCTGTCCTGATCTCATTCCCTTCAACAGAAGTAACTCTGGTCTTCAGGTTTATGTTAAGTTCTCCTGCGAATTCACTCGCAAGGTACTTTTCGTAAGTGGTAAAATCATATACAAGTCCAACAGGATGATCATATTTCAGTGAGATACTTTTTCCAGTGTCAGTGCGAAACCATATGGAGTTGATCATAGATCTGACTATCTTGCCTTCGGTTGGCATTCCAATTCTTTTAACCCATTCCATTGAAACTGCACCGGTGGATCTGACCGGAAGGCCAATCTCGTCTTTCTTGTCAAGAATCAGGTAATTTGAGCCGCCCTGCTTGAGAGCAATACCGGCTGCAAGACCGCCGGTTCCGGCACCTATAACAATAGTGTCATAATCGAACGTCATTGGATTATGTGGGCTATTTGTAATCAAATATTAAGTTTAGCCTGCCAGAATTGTATTGATTACTATTAACGCATATCCAATTGAAGATCGATGAAAGGACATGATTATGCTATCAACGCAAGGTCTCCAAATTCATGCCAGGAAAAACCTGCCGCCGAAGCTCTTTCGTATGCGGATCTTAACATAGAATCTCCTGTGAATGCAGAAATCATTCCAATGTGAGATCCCTGTTCTTCATGCATACCAGTCACAATCGCATCAACGAAGTTGAATCTGTAATCACCATGTATGTAGAGCTCAGTGGAGTATTTCCCGGGCAATACCTCCCTGCCGTTAAAAGCGGATTCCAGTGCCCTCACAACTGATGTCCCGACTGCAATCACCCTGTTTCCTTCCAGTTTTGCCTGCTTCATGGCATCAGCCGTTTCCCTGGTTATTTTGAACTGCTCGTCCAGAAGTAAATCTTTACCGGCAAATTCGTGGGGTTCAAGGGATCCAAGGTTACAATGGAGAGTTAACTCCATGATCTTTGCACCACGTGTTCTGATATTTTTCAGTACATCCTTTGTAAATGGCCTGGCTGCAGAAGGATATTCAACAGATCCAGGAACAGTTCCTGTTTCATTTTCATAGTAGCTTTCCGGCAAATCGAATGGGATGTGGCCATACCTTATGACCTTCCCAGCTTCTTCTGCTATTTCCAGCAGATCGCGATTCCCTGAGGGATATGCCCAGAAGAATCTCGGAAATACACTGTGCCTTGTGTTAAACTTTATCATTCCAGAAGTGCCGATGAGTTGGGCAGTGGTATTTGGTTTTATCTTTTGATTCAGTTCCATCGGTCTTATTTCAACCAGCTGCCGTTTACCATTTCTAGAGTTTCCAACATGTATGGAACCATAAACACTGAGATCTGGGAAATAAACGGGCAAACTTGCCCTTACAAGGCTTGAATTGTTAAAAACCAGAACATCTCCGGGATTTATGAATTCCGGAAGACTTCTGAAACCCGTTGTTATTGTCTCTCCAGTGGTTCTTCTTATCACAAGGAGATTTACATCTTCTCTCTTCCTGCCTAACAGCTCTGGCGGAAACGGCGCTTCCATTAACACTTCCGTGCTCATCGTAAATCAACTCTCAACTTTTCAACAAGCTCAAATAATTCTTTGGCAGAATCATCAGGATCTTTCAGACTTACATCATCCGGCAAGGCCAGCCTGTGCATTTCAGTATCCATGTCACCTGGATCAAAAGACACTGCGCGAACTTGATCAGGATCCATTTCATTCTGCAGAGTGCTGATTAAAAAATCCATTGCAGTCTTTGAAGCCCCGTAAGCTCCCCATCCCGGATATTTGCCATTGACAGCATCAGAAGTCACATGGACAACTATCTGCTTCTTCCTCCTTAGGTCAAGGCTTTTCCTGAGCACATTGAAATTAGCAAATAAATTGGTTTCAAATGTCATCCTCAAGTCCAGGAGACTCAGCCCTGTTAATACAGGTAGATTAGATGGACCGAGGGTCCCTGCATTCAAAATGGCTACGTCTATAAAACCGAATTTTTCCTCCACTTTACTGAAAAAACTCCTGAGCTGGCTCTCTACCTTGATATCACACTGTACTGCAAGTAGAGATTCCTCCGGGAATTCTCCAGTGAGCCTTTCAAGCAAATCGGATCTCCTTCCCAGAGTTGCAACATTCCAGCCTTCGCTGACAAACAATTTAACTAGAGACCTGCCAAGGCCTGATGTTCCACCGGTTATCATTACATTATTTTTTCTTTCTGAACCCATAATGTAAAAAAGATAATTTTGAAGATAAAGTTAATAATTTATAAACTTTACAAACT
>JBJKQM010000103.1:0-13598 GCA_046705365.1 Thermoplasmataceae archaeon | reverse complement strand
TGTTAATTCCTCAATTGTTTCCTTGAGGACTGGATTTTCTTTATTATCTGGTTTAAGTGACATACTGTTCGACCGGTAATGCTACCTGATACTGAATTATTAATAAAAGTTTTCTCAGGCTAATTTTGCTTGGCTGGAAATCAAATCTCATGGCTCTCCTGCTCCTCCCTTTTATTTGGTGGTTTGCTGCCGGATGCCATATACTTCAGAAACCTGACTATGCCCATTATCTTGTAGAATTCAGATTCTGTCAGGGCAGCTCTGGATGCGATCTTCTTTATCATCACGTCAGCGTTGGGTCTTTTGTAATCCGGATACTTGAGGATATCCATCAATTCTCCGGCACTTTGCAGGAGTCTTTCCAGGTTATCCGGAGAGATTGGCTCAACAATTTCTGAATCTGATTCTGGAAGCTGCTTGATCATTTCATACAGAATGATGCTGACGGCGTGTGATAAGTTGTATACCGGATATTCGGGATTCGCAGGAATGAATATGAAAGCATTGCAGAGTTCAATCTCTTCATTGCGGAGGCCATCGTCTTCCCTTCCGAAAACTAGTGCAATTTTCTTTGCTGAGTTTAGATTGTTTTCCCAGAATTCATCAGGTGTAGTGGGCAACCTCAGGAATTTTCTGTCACTGTAGGTTGGGGAACTCGATGTAGCTGCGACAACTGTAAATCCCTTCACAGCGTCCTCAAAACTCTCAAATCTTGTTGCATTTTCAAGGATTTCCCGCCCGTTCATTGCGCGGTATACCGCCTCATTCTCTATCATCTGCGATGAGACAAGACGTAGGTCTGTGAGGCCATTGTTCTTCATGAGCCTTGCAATAGCACCAATGTTTCCCTGGTACTTTGGATGCACTAAAATAACTGATACCTTCTCCGATAACTCAGAGAGTTTACCGGAGAGGTTTTTGAGGTAAGCCTCTTTTTTTTCCTTAAGAACAATTTTACTTTGTACTCTTGTGTTCAACTTTTTTTGACTCCCCTTCTGCCGCTTTCTTGGTCTTTTTGGGTTTTTCGGCTTCTGCAGGAGCTTTTGCCTTTGTTGCAGCTGCTTTTTCCTTCTTAGGCTCTTCCTTCGCAGGTTTTTCTTCCTTTACCGGTTCAGCCTTTTTCTCTGCAGCTTTTGGTTCTTCAGTTTTTTCCTCTTCCTTTGGCTTCTCTTCTTCTCCCTTGTATACTTCAACCATCTTCACATCAAAGTATGGGAGATACTTCCTTATGTCATTCACAAGCCTGTATTTTGCCTCAAGCCAGAGAGGGTCAAACTTGGATTCTTCTGGTTCGGTTATCTCTATATTTTTTGATTTCACTGAAACTTCGAATTTTTCAGAATCTACGCTGTAATTGTAGTCAATAAGGGCTCTAACTTTCTCTGAATCAGAGTCTACTTTGCTGAGTATGGTGTATTTGTAAAGTACGGGTTTTCCTGCCCACTGGTGGTTGTAATCCACAAGTACTCTTCCGGGTGTGACTGAAATGACTTTTCCCCTCCTGTTTCCAAGGGTTATTTCCTGGCCAGGAACTGGGTCTATTTCGTGTCTCTGGAACTCCCTTACCGTATGGACTTTTATATTTTTGGCATCTCTTAGTCCATAGGCATTCTCGGGACTTATTGTGACTTCATATTCTTTCCCGGTTTCTGCTGATTTGAATGATTCGTTAATCTCGTTGAAGAGGCTCTCTGATCCTACGATCAGGACTGCTTCTCTGTAATGGACCTTCTCATCATAAATATCATTGTCTTTCGCAAGCTGCTCGTTGTTTGTTGAAACTAGTTTCTTGTCTTCTCCAACATACATTTCAAAGTTGAGTTTGATAAAATCTCCGTCATTCATTTAGTTACCACCGAAGATGTGCAATGCGCCGAAAGCCTGAAAATGTATTTATACATATCGAAGTACAACACACCAAATGCAGAAGCCCATTTTTCAGGGCTCTCTTGATGGCAGTCAACGTGGAGGGGATAACTTTCATCCAATTTCAGATGGTTATGACACCGGTTGATCCATCAATATGAACTATCTCTCCGGGTCTTAGATCCCTTACCATTTTTGTATTGTAAACCACTGTAACACCACTTTCTCTCAGGGACTCCTTAAGTTTTACTGTTATTCCGGGGACGAAGATAGCTGCCTTCATTTTTGCAACTTCAATTCCCTTTGGAAAAACTGGTTCAGTAAGGAGAAGTATGTCTCCTGCTCCTGAACTCGGGGTGAATATCTTTCCGTGGACACTCTTGCCGGTGGAGTAACCGCGCCCCACGAAATTCCCAACTGTTGCAACTCTCACCTCATTGGTTCCGCCGAACAGGAAATATGGGGCTCCAGAAGTTATAATGACTCGGTCTCCCTTTTTTAGAAAAGTAGTGCTTTCAATGCGTGCTAAGGCTTCCATTATGTCAATCTCCTTATCGCCACCTTCCATGACTATTGGTTCTACTCCCCTGTAAAGATTGAGCTTGTTGGCGAGACTGCTTGAAGTTACGGTAGCAAGAATGGGGACGTTAGGCCTGACCGCAGAGAGCATTTTTGCAGTACTGCCTGATTTTGTGAAAGCAAGTATTGCATCGGCACTTATCTCTTTTGAAATAATTTTTGCAGCCTTAGCTATAGAATATGCAACGTGATTCCCAAAAAACTCTCTTGGCTCGGAAAGTTCCATATTCTTTGATTCAACAAATTCTGCTATGTCTCTGAGGTATTTCACAGCGACCTCTGGATATTCTCCTATTGAGCTTTCCTCAGAAAGCATCAGTGCATCAGCATTGTCAAGTATGGCATTTGTTACGTCTGAAACCTCTGCCCTTGTTGGGCTGCTTGATTTGACCATCGTTTCAAGCATCTGTGTTGCTACAATTGTGGGTACTCCCTGTGTGTGGGATTCCTCAATGATCTTTTTCTGTGCCAGGACTACTTCCTTAAGGGGAAGTTCCACTCCCAGATCCCCTCTTGCGACCATTATGAAATCTGATACTTTCGCTATATCCCTTATGTTCTGGAAACCACTCTTAGTCTCAATCTTGGATACAATGAACTGTTCGCCCCCCTTCTCCATTATCTTTTCCTGAAGGGTCTCCACGTCCTCTTTTCTTTGTACAAAGGAAAGCGCAAACATATCTACATTTGCTTCCAGGCCTTCTTCAAGGAATTCCAGATCCCGGTCTGTCAAATTTCCAAGTGGGAGGAATTTGCCTGGCACATTAACTCTACTTCTGTCCCTCAAGGTCCCATCATCAAGTGATTCTAGGGTAATCCCATCTTTTTCAACAGATCGTACCTTCATTGTGACTTTTCCGTCACTCAGGAGAATCAGATCCTTTGGAGCAAGTGTTCTATATATTTCAGAATGGCTGAATGCAATTTTTCCGTCATTGCTGAACGGGAGTTCAAAAGTCTCTCCCCTGGTGACATTTAAGCTTCCTCCCGGGAATTCCCCTGTTCTGAGCTCAGGTCCCTTCAGGTCCACCATAATTCCAATATGACGTCCGGTTTCCCTGTTCAGTCTGCATGTGAGTTCCTTTACTTCTGCTATATAACCCGGCTGTATGTGGGCTGTATTGATCCGGACGATGGAGAGCCCGTAGTTGTACATCTTTTTCAGGACATCTTCCTTAAAACTTGATGGTCCGATAGTTGCCACAATTTTGGTGCTTGCCACATTAGAGAATGTTCTGAACTTATTTAATTGCTTCAAGAGCTCATAAATTACAGAGGTTTTCAAATAATCATTCAGGGCTTTTTCTGGGACAGTTCCTGTAGATTACCGCCTTCGAGAATGGATGCGCCTATTAACATACCCAGATATTCTGACATATTGTGCGTCCTGACATATTCAGAGTTTATGCCGCTCTCAAGGATCAATCCCTGCCCCATAACTGGAAGAAAATTATGCAGAGTTTCTTCCTGAGGTTCCAGTTCTAATGTAATAAGGTTCCTCCTGTTATATCCGAATAACCTGCCTTCTCCCGGCCTTATACGGGAAGCAAGTTCTATCTTATGGAATTCAATAAGAGATTCCATACCAAGATTTGCGGCATAGTCTGCAAGAAGGTAAACCAGGTTTTCCTCCAGAAAATCAAGGATAAGGAGAATTGCATCGGCTCCGCTGTTGTAGGCATTATCCACCATCTCTCTGGTTGAAATGAAATCCTTATCAAGAATAGGGATGTTAAAATGTTGAACAGCAGTTATATCATCATAGCTTCCATTGAAATGGTCCGGTTCTGTCAGTATACTGAATCCAGCTATATTCTTCTGCTTTGATAGCTTCTGGAAGTAAGCTTCTATCTCGACCGATTTTGAGTTTATGAATCCGCTTGGGGATTTTCTCTTAAATTCAGAAATTATGCCAGTTTGACCTGTACCCTTTATTTTTTTAAGGCTTTTGGACAGGCTAAGGGGTTTCCTCAATCTCCTGAATGGAACTTTTTCCCTATGGGAGTTCCTGCTGTAAATCTCTTCCACTACGTTCAATGACTGCACCTGTAAAGTTTTCCATTATTTTGTCTCCAAACTCTGAATAATAGCTTTCCGGATGAAACTGAATCCCGTAATATCTCCCGTCGGATGTATGAAATGCCATAAGGCTTCCATCACTAACTGAAACACCGTCAACTATTATTTTTTCATTTGGTTTCACAGCCAGGGAATGGTACCTCACAGCTTCAAATGTTTCCGGAAGTCCTTTCATGAGTCCCTCACCAGTGTTTCTGACAGTGTCAACCTCACCATGATAGAGTTGCTCGGTCCTGTAAATGTCACAGCCCAGATAAGCACCAATCAGTTGGTGCCCAAAGCAAATACCCATTACTGCAGAAAAATTACTCTTTTTCAGAAGTTCAAACCCATTCCCCCTGTCTGACTCCATCAATGGATTCCCCGGGCCAGGCGATATGATGAGACCATCATAAAGGGAAGTATCTATTTCATTAACCGGGGTAAAATTGTCATAAACATCAACTTCAAAGCCTCTCGATTCAAGGAGATGCACAATGTTATATGTGAAGGAGTCCCTGTTATCTGATAACATCAGGCGCAGGAAAGACCACCCGCCATGATGGTATTGGCCTTGGCCATCATTTCATCTACCTCATTTGACGGAACTGAGTCTTTGACAAGACCTGCTCCTGCCTGCACATAAGCTTCATGAGGATTCCTATAAACAGTCCTTATTGGCAGTGCAATATCCGCCATATTCTTCCCCATGACTCCTACGCCGCCTCCATAGACACCCCGGCCAGTATTCTCGTAACTGTCAATTATTTCAATTGCTCTCCTTTTAGGTGCTCCGCTCACTGTTCCGGCCGGAAATACTGATGATATTATATCATATGGCTTTACACCGGGCATAAGCACCCCATCCACAACACTGGTTAGATGAATTACCGAATAGAATTTCTCCGGAGTCATGTTAGATCGGACTTTTACTGAGCCTGGTTTACAGATCCTTGACAAATCGTTTCTGGCAAGATCAACCAGCATCCTGTGCTCACAGAGTTCCTTGTGATCATTTAGAAGGTCATTGATAAGCACAGAATCAGGGCCGTCTGCCCTTCTTCTGGTGCCTGCAATCGGGTGAATTGTTATGTTTTCACCTTTTCGCACGAAAACGCTTTCCGGGGAACTCCCAACTATCTCCAGATCTCCAAATTTGTAGTAATATGCGTACCTGGAACGGTCCTGCAGCATCATATATTTCAATAGCTCCACAGGATCAAATTGCCCCACATCAAAACGATGGGACAGGACAGTCTGCAACATTTCCCCCTCCTGTATTCTGGAGACAATTTCCCCTATGTTCTCCTCCAGTATTCCTCTTGAATCGTTTGAAATTCTGGACACATCAGTTCTGAGTCTGGAGAACCCTGGAGAAGCCCTTTTAAAAATCGCTTCACCATACGAACTCGGATTGATGGCGGCAACAAGTGGCCAGGCAGATCTATTCTTCAGTTTGATTCCATAGATATACTCAATGAGGTCGTATGAGAGGAATAATGGTACCATCGCTGCCCCTGGATCTTTCTTTTCATCGATCATTTCAGGTATCTTCCTGTTCAAGGCATCTTCAGGGTTGTCCATTACAATTAGGGGTTTTTCATTTGTCTGGAATAGTGATTCCAAACCGATTTCCCGTTCCAAATCTGAAAACCTGCAGATGTAAGCGAAATCCAAGCCTTCTTCCTTGAGTTTTTCAATCTTTTCAAAAAGTGGAGGCTGCAATTTTGAATACCTCCATAAAGTTTTCAATTTTAGAGCGATCTTTCCTTCCAGGTGAAGTTTCCAGACTGCTGCTCAGATCCACAAAATAAGGGTTTGCTTTCAGCACTTCCCTGATATTGTCAGTTGAAATCTTCCCTGCAAGGCCAATCTTGAACCCGGAAAGGTCTTGGAGCTTTTTCACATCAGTGGAGTTTATTTCCCTACCATAATCAACAAGAACCAGGTCTGCTCCTGCACCTAATTTTTCAAAGCAATCTTTGAGAATATCATTTTTATCGTCAGGGAAGACTACCGAGATCACTTTTTTTCCCAGTTTTTGGTGGACAAAATGTATTTCATCGACACCGTGTGGAAAATGCAGCTGGATATAATCCTCAAGGGAAGATTTTGTCATCACTGCCTCGAAATCCGTGTAAACCCCTGCAACCCTGTATCCCTTTAAAGTGAGTTCCTGAACAATTGCAGGCGACCCTCTTCTTGGGGAAAGTTCAGAAAGAACTACTCCGATAAAAGTTGCACCGTTGGATACAGCATAATCTGCGTCTTCCGGGTCTGTAATTCCACAAATCTTTATTTCCGGCAACATGTGATTTACCTTGAATCTTCAACAATCTTTTCCATATGTTCCAGCACATAACCCGTCTTCAGCAGGTCAATCGATTCTGTGAATCCCTCCTCAATCGAGTGGAATTTGCCGTTTACGTAAAGTGCAACTGCAGAGTTTAGGGAAATAAACTGGGCGACAGCTTCATTCTTCCCGGAGAGGCCTGCTTTTGTCAATGCGAATGATTCAAGAGGGTCTACCCTCGAGATCTCGCTGATCCCAATCTCTTTTTCAAGAATTTTACCAGGATCAAATCTTATTTTTTCCACATTTCCATCTTTGACCAGAAGAATGTTGGAAACGGAGATCGGGGAAATCTCATCCATGCCGTCATCAGAATAGACGACGCAACCTGATTTTGAATTTAGAAGGAGGTAATTTGAATACAAACTGCTGATATTGCTGCCGGTGACTCCCAGCATCATCACAGAAGGGTCTGCTGGATTAGTCAGTGGGCCAAGGTAATTGAAAACTGTCTTGTGGGGGAGCATTTTCCTGGCCTTTGCAAATTTTGCAAAATTGCTGTTGTACATGGGTGCGAGGATGAAGGCAAACGACACCTGTTTTAGTCTTCTTTCAAGCTCTGGTTGGTCCATTACAAAGTTGTAGCCTATTGATTTAAGGAAATCAGCACTCCCTTTGTTGCTCGTGGCTCCAAAGTTTCCGTGTTTCGCTATTGGTACACCAAGCGAGCTGAGAAGCAGGGATGCTGCAGTGCTCACATTTATGGTGTTCATTCCGTCCCCGCCAGTGCCAACTATGTCAGAAACACCAGGCACTGGCGAAAGTGTGGCTTTTTCCCTTAACAAAGAAGCGAGTCCGGTGACTTCTTCCGGAGTTTCTCCCCTTTCGTGCAGTTCCTTCAGAAAAAGTGCTTTCTCCTCTTCAGTTGACTCAGACAGAATTCTGTTGAACTCCTGAAAAGTAATGTTGCTGAATATTGGATTTCCTGCTCCGGTGTTAAAATCACTCTGCAACAGAAATCGCCTCCTTAAGCTCAGATTGAAATTTCCGGAACGCTGCCAGATCCCTGTTTTTAAGCATCGGAACCAGCATGCTACCAATGGCAACCCCGCTGCTTCCAAGAGAAATTATGTCCTTTACATCGCCTACTGATCTGACACCGAATCCAAAGTTAATCTCTCTCCCCTTCACGAGGCTGAAGATCCTTGAGGAGACTTCCAGTGGATCATAGGGGACGTTTATCCCCGTGGAAGGTTGCAGTCCATAATATATCCAGGAGCTGGTTTTTGAGGTTATTTCTTCTATGATCGAATCTGGAGTTGCCGGATTGAAGAAAGGGATGTAATTTATTTTTTCCTGGAGGGATTCAATAACCTCATCTTTTCTGTCAAAATAATCTGTGAGGAGATCTGGAACAATCGCTCCAGAGATGCCTGAATCCTTAAGGTATTGGGGATAATCCTCCCCTTCTTTTATGAAAACTTCAGAATAGGCAAGAATATCAGTTTCCATGCCCCTGCCATTAACCAGGTCAGCTATTTCTGATAAATCTTTCCTATTATACTGGGCTCTAGCCACTGAATGAGTCGCCTTTACAGAAGGGCCATCATACAATGGATTTTCGGTTGGTATTCCTATCTCAACATATTTAACTATCTCGGGGTCAATCTCTTCCAGAAATTTGCATACTGTTTCCTTATCCGGATAGTTTGCTGTAAAATAGAGAATTAATGGCCTGATTTCTATCACCTGTTAAAAATCGACATGTCCAGCAGGCCATGCCCGCTCACATTAACCACCAGGGTTGATTTCTCCTGACGGTGTTCCCTTGCGTACTTGATGGCCGTTGCAATTGCGTGTCCGGATTCAGGGGCAGCCACGATACCCTGGGTCCTGGCAAACACCTTCAGGGCCTCGATAACTTCCGGTTCCTGCATGTCACTTGATTTGACCCGGTTGGAATTGACTAGCATGGAGATAGATGGGGCAGCACCATGGTACCTGAGCCCACCGGCGTATATCTTTTCAGGAACAAAGTCTGACCCAAGGGAATACATCTTGATGGATGGCAGAATCTTGGCCGAATCTACATAATCATACTTGTACTCACCCTTTGAGAATTTTGGTACCTCTGAGGCAGTAGATGCGATTATCTCCACTTCCTTGAATTTCTTCATAAGTGGGAAAACAAAGCCTCCGAAGTTGCTACCGCCCCCAACACATCCTATTAGCACATCAGGTTCTTCACCCAGTATTTCCAGCTGTTTTTCAGTTTCTAGGCCAATGACGCTCTGGTGAGTCAGAACAGAATTGAAGACGCTTCCAAGCATGTACGGGATTTTGTTCTTAAGAGCGTACTCAACTGCTTCACTTATTGCTATGCCGAGAGTGCCTGGATGGTCTTCCCTTTCCTTTAGGATTCTTTTTCCAAATTCTGTTTCCGGTGAAGGACTTGGAACAATATTCGCGCCATAGAGCTCCATAATCTGTTTTCTCAATGGTTTCTGGTTGAAACTGACCTTGACCATGAAAACCTTTGAGGTAATGCCGGCGAACGATGCTGCCACCGAAGTAGCCGTCCCCCACTGGCCCGCGCCGGTTTCGGTTACTACCCCGGAGAAACCTTCATCCCTTGCATAGATTGCCTGAGGGATTGCGGTGTTGATCTTATGGGATCCTGTTATTGTTGCACCCTCATATTTTATGAGTATCTTGCCGCTGTAATCGAGATATCTCTCCAGACCCGTAGCTCTGTAAAGGGGAGTAGGTCGTCCGATTTGGGCATAAAGTTCCTGAACTTCCTCTGGAATTCTGGTGTACCTTTGAAAAGTGAATTCCTGCTTGAGTATCTGTTTTGGAAGTATTCTGTTTAATAGCTCAATAGAAGAATTAGTCTCATCCTTGTCCACCGGTGGTGGAAGTGGTCTCGGAAGGTCGGGAACTACATTGTACCACTCATCCGGTATTATTGAACTGTCCTGTGTTGAAAGCATTATTTTTCACAATAATGTGCATTACTTAAACATTAGTGTTTATTTTACTGCATTATAGATTAATATGGCCATTTTCTGCAACAAATTATTAAGTCCATTACGTTCAATTGCTTTAATGTCAGATGTAAAAGTTGTAGCAACGAACTATGTACCAGGTCACAAAGTCACAGAAGTGAAGGGCACAATTTGGGGAATAACCGTCAGAAGCAGGGGCCTCGGAGGAAATGTGATGGCTGGTTTGAGGAGCATTGTCGGAGGCGAAATAAATGAATATGTGGTAATGCTCAACGACGCCAGAAATCTTGCTATGGAACGCCTGGTGGCTGAAGCTGAAAAAGTCGGGGCCAATGCAGTTCTTGAAATGAGGTTTGACACTTCAGATATTGCCCAGACAATGACCGAGATAGTTGCTTACGGTACTGCAGTTGTAGTAGAACCAGTACAGGAAAATGGGCAATCAGTGACCCTTTCCTGATCCAATTATTTTTTACCCACATGAAGTGCTATTGAACCAAGCATCATTTTTTGCATATTCACATCCCTGAAACCAGCTGAAATTATCTTTTCTGCAATGGTTTCCGGATGGAAGAAATTCTTAACAGATTTTGCGAGATATGTGTAAGAATCCGAATCTGTTGCGTGATCACCCAGAAAAGGAACAAAATGGTAGAAGTAAAGCGCAAAAAACTGGGAGAAACCTGGTATGGTTGGATTATAGATATCGAGGTTCGCAAACATTCCCCCCTGTTTGAGGACTCTCATGGCCTCTGAGAAGTATGAATCGACACTTTCAAGATTCCTGGTGAGGTATGCAGAAACTACGGCGTCAAAAGATTCATTTTCAAAAGGCATATCCTGGGCACTTGCCACAACAAACTTGCAATCCGGAAGTATTGAAGGTCTGAACATCCCTTCAGTTATGTCAAGAGAAGTTACTTTGCAGGTTGGGCATGATTCAAGGATCATGCGTGTTAGTTTCCCGGTTCCGGCGCCACAGTCCAGGACGGCTGCACCCTCTTTCAGATTAAGGCTCCATATCAGTCTGCGCCTCCAACGCTGATCCATCCCGGCTGAAATAAGGGAATCGAGAAGATCATAGCGATCCTGGATATTTTCGAATACATTCCTGACAAGTTCCTCTTTCTTGAGGGGCTGCTCTGCCATTTGAGTCACTCTACTATCTTGGCCAACTGTGCGTGCGGCACCTTGTTGATGTAAATGATATTCTCCCGGTCTATGAAATCGTTTCTGACCGCGAGATCAACAACATGCTTCCCCACAAGATTTGCAATAGTGCAAAGCCCCATGGAAGACAGGAAGGTCGTATCTGATACAGATGTGTCTCCGTAAAATGAAGGGGAAATGTTCAGGTGAAGTATACCTTCCCGAAGGTCCTGGTTGATAAGTTCTGAGTCCGCAGCGGCCAGGACGATCTCACCCTGGATATGGACTATCTTCATTGTAATTTTCTCGGTCATTTAATCACATCAAGTTTTCTGTAAACAGGTTCGTATATCTGTCCTGCTGCTTTCAGTTTGGTTATGGCTTCCATGGCCCTTTCCTGCGTCAGGCCTCTTGATACAGACAGGGATATAACTTCATCTATCTCTGCCTGGTGCCTTTCTTTCTTGATCTCCTTGATTATGTCAAACACAAGTTCCAGATCTCCACGCTGCTTTGAACTGGTTCCAGAATAGAGAATATCAATGTCTACTTCACCATTGGTCATGGAAACATCCTTCAGGTAGAAATCAACTATTTTCTTTGCCAGGAGAGCATCCTCTTCAGTAACTATTGATGAAAGTCTGGCCTTTGCCGCAGCTTCCGCTAGCCTTATGGTCGATTCCAGTTGCCTGGCTGTTATCGGAATAGAATCAACACTGCTGTTTCTGGTCTTCACGTATTCATCCTTGAGCAGCAATATGGCATCATCTGAAAGCCTTGGAAAAACTCTCGTCCTGGCATATGAGACATATTTTCTTATCAGGTCTTTTTCAATAGGAGGGGCAAAATCCTCCTCTTCTGGGATATCATATTCTACAATCTCATTCTTTTCAAGGCTTCTGTAAATCTCACCCACACGATGTGCCTTGAGAACATGCTCTGCAAGCCTTTCATCATTGGATCTCTCAGGCTTGTCTATAATTTTGAAAATAACGTCAAATCTCGATAGCAATGGAGGCGGGAAATCAATCTGGTCAACGATGCTTCTATTTTGATCATACCTTCCAAACTTTGGGTTAGCGGCTCCAAGGATTGAACACCTGGACTTGAGTGTGGCCATAATACCAGCCTTTGAAATGGTGATGGTCTGCTGTTCCATTGCCTCATGCATTGCAGCAGTATCCTTTTCGTCCATTTTGTCAAGCTCATCAATTGCTGCGAAACCGTTGTCTGCAAGTACCAGGGCGCCAGCTTCAAGGGTCCATCTACCTTCTCCAAAATCGTCTCTTACAGCTGCTGCAGTCAAACCGGCTGCACTTGATCCCCTGCCAAATGCAAATACCCCTCTTGGAGAAATTTCAGTCATGTACTTGAGCAACTGTGATTTGGCAGTCCCGGGGTCTCCAACCATGAGAATGTGTATATCTCCCCTCATGGAAGTGCCGTCTTTCATGAATTTCCTGACTCCCCCAAACATCTGGAGAACCAGGGTAGTTTTCACCATTTCCATACCATAAATAGTGGGGGCAATGGATGTGGCAAGCCTGTCTATGATCTTAGGCTCTTTGGAAAGAGAAACAATCTGCTGTTCATCTTCCTGGGAAATGTTAATCTCTTCAAGCTCTTTGGCTTTCTTGTAATTTATTGAGTAGAAGTAAATGTCATACTCAGTCATCATGACATTTCCCACCCTTTTCTGTTCTGCCCTCAGAACTCCATCTATTGTAACTCTGTCCCCCGGGAAAAGTTTACCCGCAATATCATCCTCCATGATTACGCTTATTCTCTGGGGTTGTGATCCACCCTGCAGAGTCTCCGGGTTTTCCTGCAGCTCTACTTTCTGAATATCAACGAATTCTGATAAATCCGGGTTCAGTTTGAATTTCTCTTTATTGTGCCCGTCGCCTTCCATAGCGAAGGAACATCTTTGAGGTTCGTCCAGCTTGCCTCTTTCCTGCTTTACATATGTGATCTCTCCGCATATTGAGCAGACGAAAGCTGCTTTCTGAAGTCTGGGCAGAACTTCTGTATTTTTCCTTATAATTCCGGTGACACTGAGTAGTTTTCCTATGTCAGGGCTCCTCAGCATTCTTATCTCTTTTCTGAAGTTAGGGTCTTCGCTTACATCGTACAGCCTGATGTTTATTCTTGATACCTGGACCCTCTCTGGTCGAATAAGTTCCTTGAGAACATCCTCTCCAAGAGTCATGTATAATTCTGGCTTCTCGGCAAGCCCCTGGTCAAAACCATTTGTTCTTCCAAATTCAGAAATATCTTTGAAATTCACGAAAATAGACTTTTCTTCAGGATAAATTGAACTAAGTCGATTGATCTTGTCCATGTATCCATATTCTGAGAAGATCCTTAGCCAACCTTCCCTTATCTTTTGCGGGTCTTCCAGAAGTGAACCGATCATGGTCTTTACCCATGGTCATTCGGATAAATAGATATTTGTTAGTTAGAAGTTCACAACCTTTGGCCCTAAAAAAATTATATAGCTACAAAAACATCTCGTAGCGCTGCCGTCGTAGCTCAGCCTGGTAGAGCGTGTGCTTGGTAAGCACAAGGTCGCGGGATCGAATCCCGTCGGCGGCTTTACTCCTAAACACATCTGGCAAAATCATTCTGGTATCAGGTCAGTAAAG
>JBJKQM010000102.1:0-10090 GCA_046705365.1 Thermoplasmataceae archaeon | reverse complement strand
GTCATCATTTCAATACTTTCATTGCTTATTGCATTTATACTGTCGTTCTCATCTCTACTTACAGGGACACGCCTTTCACTAACCGGATCAGGTTCCCTTCATATCCCGGGAATAGGATTGCTGGCTTCGGTCATCATTCTCCTGATTCTTATGTTTGCAAACTATTCGATGGTTTACAAACAGGTGGGGTGGTTAAAATTTGGTGCAAGGCAGGCAGCAATTTTACTGGCTATAGTCGAGGTTATTCTTGGATTTGCATTCCTCGGAGAGCTGGTGGTTATGTCAGGAATATTCCTTTTCATTGCATGGATTATCCTTGAAATCTAAAATTAAGCCAGCCAGACCGATTCTCACAAATAATTTTTGAAATGGGAAATCAGAGAACCCGATTTCCGCTCTTTTTTCATGAGTTTATTTTAACTATCTTCACCCTTGTATCCTTGTATGCAGGAGTCTTGGTGGGCTTATCATACGTGTCAGGTGTAAGTATATTGGTTGGCAGTTCGTTGTAATGGAAGGTGGTGAAGATGACGTGTGGCGGCACATCGGAATTTGGCATTACTGGTGCCTTAATGGTACCATTCCGCGACTTAACCTCCACGATTTCCCCCTTGAGAAGGTTCTCCCTCTCCATGTCATCAGGATTCATCTCTATATTCCCTCCGCCCTCAATAAGGCTTATAACCCTAGATCTTGAGGTCATAGTTGCAGTGTGGTAATGTTCTCTCTGCCTCCCTATAATGAGCGAATATGGGTAGGTGTGTTCCTCCGACGGGTCCTTTGCCCTCCAGGATATGATCCTGAACCTGCCTTTTCCTCGGATAAATGAATCGGCGTGCAGGATCTCTGTTCCATTGCTCTCCCTGTCTTTAACCGGCCACTGCAATCCATTGCTCTGCAGGCGATCATGGCCTATTCCTGCATAAGAAGGGACGAGGCTTGCTATTTCATCCATTATGGATGAGCTTGAAGCAAAATTCATTTTATAACCAAGCCTCTCAGCCAGCTCCGTGTAGATAAGCCAGTCTGGTTTTGCTTCACCTGGCGGGTCAAATATTTTGTTAATCAGCTGAACCCTTCTCTCGGTGTTTGTGAAAGTACCGGTTTTCTCAAAGGAAGAAGCTGCCGGAAGTATGACATCAGCATACTCTGCGGTTTCTGTCATGAAAATGTCCTGAACTACCAGGAAATCAAGCTTCTTGAGTGCTTCTACAGTTCCGGAACTGTCCGGATGGGATCTTACTGAATTTTCTCCGGTGATGTACAGGAACTTCAGCATTCCCTTCTTTGCCGCATCAATCATTTCTGTACTCTTCCAGCCCTGGAACTCTGGCAGTTCTTTTTGCCAGGCTTCGCTGAATTTCGCCCTGACTTTTTCATCAAAGAATGGCTGATACCCTGGAAGGGAACCTGCAACGGCACCCATGTCCGCACCTCCCTGAACATTGTTCTGACCTCTTATTGGGCTAAGTCCGGTTCCAGGCTTTCCAACATTCCCTGTTATTAATGCAAGGTTGATCAGGGACGATACATTGTCAGAACCATTTTCATGCTCTGTTATTCCAAGAGTCCAGAAAATAATAGACGGTTTCTGAGTGGCGTATATAGTTGCAACCCGTGCTATTTCTTCTGATGGAATACCTGTGACTTCTTCTGCAAATTCCAGCGAAAATGGGTACAGGCTTTCCACGTATTCCCCAAAATTCTCAGTTCTTCCGGAAATAAAGTCCCTGTCTTCCAGATTGTTGTCCAGAATATACTTCGCCATTGCAGAGAAAAGAACTGCATCTGTACCAGGCTTGAGTGATAGGCGGATGTCAGCGTGCCTGGAAAGTTCTACACGGCGAGGGTCCACTATGACAAGTTTCGTGCCATTCTTCACTGCCCTCTTTATTTCGGATGAAAGTACAGGATGGGCTCGATCAACATTTGAGCCTGCCATAAGGATTGTTTTGGCCGCATAAACGTCCTTCATTGAATTTGTGGAAGCACCTGCACCAGTGGCATATGAGAGCATGGCAGCGGAAGGAGCATGGCAAAGAGTCGCTGACTGGTCAACATTATCCGATCCTGCTACTGCCCTCATGAGCTTCTGAAAGGCATAAACATCCTCATTGG
Source organism: Thermoplasmataceae archaeon (assembly GCA_046705365.1). GTDB lineage: Archaea > Thermoplasmatota > Thermoplasmata > Thermoplasmatales > Thermoplasmataceae > JAJZOM01. The sequence continues at coordinate 7,972 of JBJKQM010000102.1, read as the reverse complement.
TAGCACGGTCACAGGCAATTCCACCCACAGAGTGCTTACCATGTTTTTCTCTGGAGCTTACCAGCCGGCTGGCAATCATGTCTAATGCTTCATCCCAGCTGGCTTTCCTGAAAATATCATCGATGTTCCGGTTTCCAAGAGATGTTCTTTCTCCTATTTTTTTTCTGATAAGGGGAACTTTGAGCCTATCGGTACTCATCTCAAATTCGAAGCCAAATTTGCCCTTAACACAGAGCTTTCCGCGGTTGACAGTACTTCCACTATATCCCCTGGCCCATATGATTTTGTCATTTTTAATGCCGTATTCAACTGAACAGCCAACAGCACAATACGGGCATATTGTAACCTCTGTTCGTTCCGCAGGTTCCCACCCCTTTTCAATCAGGGCCCCAGTTGGACACGAATCCACACACGCACCGCAGCTAACGCAACTGGACTCCCCAAGGTGTTCGCCAATATCAAATGTAATTCTGGCACCTGTGCCTCTGCCTGAAACTGAAATGACTTCGTTCACCTGGTCAAAATCACATGCAATGAGGCATTTCCTGCAGAGGATGCACTTTGAAGAATCAAATTCTATTCCGGGGTGGCTAGTGTCAACGGAAACTTCAAAAGTCTCAGGCTGCTTCCCACGTTCGACGTTAAACTCTTTGGCATAATTCTCCAGCTTGCATTTCTCCCCATCTGTTCCCGAGTGCACCGGATGATCTTTGAGTATCATGGAAAGAAGGGATGACCTGTATTCGTCCAGTTGAGCACTTTTTGTCTTAATTTCCAAATTCTCCGTAACTTTGGTTGAGCATGAGGGAACCATCCTAGGGGGATTACCCACCTCTACCATGCAGAGCCGGCAGACACCATTCTCTTGGCCATTATATGAGCAAAGATTTGGGACTTCAATTCCCACTGATTTTGCAGCGTTGAAGATGCTCTCGCCCTTATCCACGCTCACAGGTTTTCCATCAATTGTAACATTAAAGGACATTATCGCTCGACCTCCTGGAAACATGTCTTTGCCAGGCAATCCCCGGCAGTATGGTTCCTTATTTCTTCATTGAAATATTTCACAGAGTCCAGGAACATCTTTGCACTTGCCTGGCCGAGTCCGCAAATGGAACCCTTCAGCATTACCATGGCAGTTTCCTTTGCGGCGGTAACCTCATTTTCAGTGGCAGCCCCTTTCTTGAGATTCTCAAACAGTTTTGACAGTTCATGAGTTCCATAACGACAGGGCATGCACTTACCGCAAGATTCCCTCTCGAAGAATGATTCTACATTTTCCATAACATCAACCATGCACCTGTCTTTTGAAATAGCGATCATGGAACCGGTGCCTAATCCAGCTCCAGCGTTTCTCAAAGAATCAAAGTCAAGGCTGAAGCTGCCATTGTCTGTTGGAAGCAAGCCACCAGAAAGCCCGCCAGGCAATACTGCCTTCAGTTCGGAAAAACTTGCTCCGCCTTTCTGGGAAACGAGTGTGGATGATTTTGTGCCGTATTGCAGAAGATAAGGGCCCGGGTTTTCAACATCCCCTGTAAGACAGTAAACTTTACCACCGGCCTCCCTGCCTCCCGTTGCATAAAATTCCTTAAGCCTTCCAAGAAAATAGACAAGGGTCTCCACGTTGTCAATAAGGGTTGGCTTTCCGAAAAGTCCAATCTCTGCAGGGTACGGAGGCCTCAGGCGTGGTTCACTCCTCCTGCCTTCTATAGCTTCCATCAGGGCGCTTTCCTCTCCAGTAATGTAGAAGCCAGGAATTCGGAAGATCCTGATTTCAGGGAGTTCCATGTTGTCTAGTTTGTCATTCAGATATTCCATGGAGCTTTCTAATGCTCCTCTAAGGGCCTGTTCAGCATCTCTGTATTCGTACTTTAAGGCGATTATTATTTTCGAAGCTCCAACAGTAAGGGCTGAAATGAGTGAGGCCTCTATTAAATCAAAGGGGTTGCTTTCCATCAGTACCCTGTCTTTGAAAGTCCCCGGTTCGCCTTCATGAGCATTTACCAGTAGGTATTTTTCATTCACAGGCGAAGCGGATACCGCACTCCACTTAACATAAGCCGGGAATCCTGACCCGCCAAAACCCTTTAGGTCCAGTTCTTTTACGAATTTCAAAACATTATCAGAAGGGTTTCTATCAATGGATTTCAGTAAAGTGGTAAAGCCTCCGCTGTCAAGGAATGCCCCAAGCGTCTCGATCCTTTTGAAACCTGAATTGTTTACGCCATTTATTTCTTTGATTTTATTGCCATTTACCTGGAGATATTTGCCTTCTGACCATACAACCGGAGCCTTGTCGCAGTAACCAAGGCAGGATACCTCTTCAATCTCTTCCTCAGAGATCCTTTTAGTATATTCCAGGCCATCTTTTCCTGTTTTCAAACGGCATGGGAGCCCCTTGCATATCTTCACTTTCTTGTCATTCTGCTTGTAGAAACTTAACACATTTTCTATCTGGTATGGCCTCAGGCCATGTTTTTCAGCCAGTCTGTAAATATGCTCTTTTGACTTGTCCCCTTTGTCGTATTCAACAATCAGTTCCTCCAGAAATCCTAATTCACCCTGTTGAGACATTTTTCACCACTCCACCTCTTCCTTCCGGAACATCAGCGCCTGAAGAAATAAATGGGTCATACCCGTCCGGGACATTGTACAATCCTGTGCGGTTATCAAATCAACAGAGCGACATTACAAAATCATGATGCCTAATATGTCTGGTTAAGCATATGACGAATTTTTGAACAGTTTTTTCTAAGTTGATGCAAATCTATTTAGGAATTTCAGCAGCAAAATGCAGTCAAAGTGTGGCTACTCTAAATTCCTTACAAAACTGTAAGTTTCTGAAGCTAACTTGTTCAGGTATTCCAGCGACTTCCTGTAATTTCCCTCAACTTCCAGGATGTGATTTGCCTCCGGGAAAGTTATGAGGCGCAAGTGTCCCGGATTTGAAACAAGTTCAATGTCCTGAGCATCAAATAGGGGATCGTCTTCGCCGACAAGAACCAGCATATTAGCTGCGGAATTCATGAAATCAATTGTATGCTTCAGCGGAGTCTGGAAAATGAAATTCCCAACCTCTCTGAACTTATGGCTGCAAATCCTAGTAACTATGTCTGTTCCTATACTTTTGGCAATGAAAATCAATTTACCGTACTGGTGTTCAGAGAGAAAATCCTCCAGAAACTTAAGCATGTCTTCAATTGAGGATTCCAAAGTTACAGTTTTTGTATTGGCTTTTGCAGCTTGAAAGGTATATTCCAGACTTAAAGTATCAGAACCAGCCTCAAAAGCTGAGATGGCGGAATACCACATCAGTGGAGCATCCTTATAATAAGCCTGTCCGGGAAAGATCACAGAAAGGACACCAGGGTTTTCATCGTGGTATCTGAATGTGCAAACGGCAGTTAGTCCTGTTTCAGGACCGTATTCAAGGCTCTTGATTCTCATGAAATCCCTCTATGGAATCAAATTGGATACGCAATAATAAATGATACACAATGAAAAATCCTGTCGAACGGATAATTGGTTACTTATTAAGTGGATTTATGCATCCTGTGTTTTTCCCTCAGTTTAACACTTTCATTGTGGGCCACTCTCAGAAGTTCCGGATACCTGTTTCCGAATTTCCCTTTCAGAAAATCTATTGAAGAATCAAGGGAAATCCTGTTTCCAAGGCTTACTATGGTTTTCTTGTTGATTGCATAGGCACATCTTTCACCATTCAATTCGATCCAGTCGCCATTCATTTTGCCGGTAAGCAGCGATTTAGCTACACCTATGGTAGGTATACCAAGTTTTAGTCCAGTGAATGAAGCCAGCCCGATGTGTCTGGGATGCAGATATCCGTTCGCGTCAACAAGCAATAACCCGTTAAAATTCCCGGCCAGGCTATTTATGAACTTGAATTCCCTGTATGAAAGATATCCCGGAATATAGGGAAAATTCACCGGCATCACAGTAGTTCTTACCTCGAATGAACCATCCTCTTCAATCACCATGGCGCCATAACCTGTAAAATCATCATAGGATACATCAACTGCAGCCACAATTTCCGGGTTGAAATCATCATCCTTTGACAACTTGTGGCCCATTTCCAGCTGTTCTTTCTTCATAAGTTCCAGTGGTTTTTCTGACTTAAACTCATCAAAAAGCACATTCTGAAAGTCAAAAATCTCACCATCATTTACTGTTACACCATCATGATCCAATCTCTTGACCTTCTCCTCGGATCCATCGGGATGTGTGAATTTTCCAACGCTTCCATCTGAGCGTACAACTTTGTAGCATGGAGTTCCGATTGGGTCGGGATTTATGGATAACATGTAACCACACGCTCTTGAAGCTACAATATCTCCAAGTGCCCTTGCAAGGGCGCCATAACTGCTGACCATGCCTTTTGGTATCTGCCTTACCAGTGAATAGAAATAACTGTAAAGGTCAAAATCAGTGAGTTCCACTTGAGGTTCAGACATCAGTAATTCAAGACGTTCTTTTATGTAATAAAATTTACAGTCACTAAAAATGTTAAGGGATCATTAATTAAATCCCAAATGATTTCGGTGCAATGTTTGAGGCATCCTTTGAAAGGATAGGTCGCTTTTCTGAAAGAAACAGCGGAAAAGTAATCATTTTCTGGATAGCGCTCCTTTTGCTTTTGTCCCCTTTTGCAAGCCTTCTCTTCTCTGAAACTTCATATGATATAGGTAGCAGTATAGCTCCATCCAATTCCATGTCCACAATTGCGGACAACATTCAGAGTGCTTATTTTGGTGGCAATGGCTCGGGAGTGAATTCAAGTGAGGGTGTGGTCATTGTTACGACCGGCACAAATATGAATGAAAATTCTGCAGTGCAAGCCCTCCTGAACAGTCAGAATAATGTTAATTCAACTCTAGCAAGACAGGGAATAACATCCAATTTCACTTCAATTCTTGGAATAGAGAACAGCACATTATCGGGTGTTGCTCAACTGGCATCTGCGTACATTAATGGAACATATCCACTGGTCCAGAGCCTCAATACACAGTCTTATCAAATCAACGGAACATTGAACGCGCTCTCAGGGATCATTTTCGGCTCCGCCTCAAAATATCTGAATGCATATGCCCAAAGCAGCTATAACAGAGATTCCTCCTACAACGCATCGGTTCAATTCTTGACGTCATTAAATCTTCCAGTTACACTGCAACCAATAGCTATTCTCTATGTCAACAGTTTCACACAATTTCTCAATCAGACAAGTGTCGATACTGCAAATGCCAGCCTGGCTATCAATGAAGCCATTACAAACTATACGTCTCCCTTTCTGTTCCTATCACAGAATGCAACATCTGCTCCACTCTACTATATGAGCTACGCAATTAACCAGAATTTCACGTTCTATGATTTCCTTGCATCCCCGACCAGTTTCCCTGTCATTTTCAACAGCAATTTCACAAAGAATTACACAACGAACCTACTGATCACCCAGTTAAGCAATCAGACACAGGTGGTGAATTTCACAAAGGACCAGCTGAATCTGACCATTCCAGAACTGGTCAACATTTCCTATGATTCCGGGAACCAGATGGCCCTTTTCCAGTTGAACAACACTGTTGATGGAATAGTAACCAACAGCACGGTCCGGTATTTCCAGGGAAGTCCTGTCATCGCGATCAACACCGCAACAATCCTCAATTTTGTCCAGGCAGTAAACCAGTCCGGGGACCCAAATGTAACTGCCCACAATTATCTCGTTGGCGGCAGTTTCTCAATTTATCCGGCAGTTCCAACCAGCTATGTATTCCACCAGTTCGTGGGATATGACAACTCGACAGTTATCACAATACTTCTGACAAGTTCAAATCTAAGCGCTGACCAGGTGAACCAGATTGGAAATGAGTACCATGCACAAATCACTCCACTGGGAAAGACCAGTTACTACATTGCAGGTGCTTCCGCCCTCAGCAACCAACTGGCAAGTGAATCACTTTCAGGAATGGTCAGGGCGCTGATCATTGGCATAGTTCTCTCTGTTATTATCGTGGGGGTATTCTTCAGATCACCGATAGCAGCATTCCTGCCTCTGGCTGTATTTGGCATGTCGGCTGCAATATCAATTTCACTGAATGCGCTTCTTTACAAGTACATCCTCCATGGCTCCATTTCTTTCATAACACCCACACTGCTTCTGATCCTTCTACTGGGTCTTTCCAGCGATTATGTCGTCTACATTATGGCGAGATACAGGAAAGAACTGAAAACAAGCAACGGAGAAGCAGCAGCTGTAACTTCAAAATGGGCCGGACACGCAGTCTTTACTTCTGGAATTACAGTGGGCCTTTCATATGTCGTATTATGGATTTCAGGCGTCCCCATATTCAGTGATTCTGGCATCACCAATGCCATAGGCGTGGTCATAACCATTCTTATTGCAAACACTTTCCTCATTGCGGTACTTAGCAGGGGAAAAGGGAAAACATTCTGGCCCTATAAAGTGCAGGAAAGCACGCATCTCCCAGCCGAGAAAGGCATGCAGAAAGTGGCCAGCTTCGTAGTCAACAACAAGGGAAAAATTCTCGTTCTATTCCTCATAAGCACACTTCTTGGGACTTATGTATACTCTATAACGCCGACCAATATGGACGTGTTTAAACTGGTTCCCTCAAGTAGTGGAATCCAGGCCATTGAAGTGGTCAATAATAGTTTCAACGGGGACTTCTTTGACAGGGGATTTATTATAATGGAATTCCCGAGCCCGGTTCTCGTTGGGTCAACCTACAATATTTCAGAGATAAACACAATCACTGCTGTTGAAAATAAACTCCTGAGCAGTTCCCAGGTTACCCAGGTTTATGGCCCAACTTTCCCGTACGGGAAGTATCAGGACATCAACCTTTCAGAGGTACCTCAACAGTACCAGTCACAGTATACCTCACAGATAGGCAGTTTTATTGGGAATGACAGCAGGTATGTGATGATAGACTTCCAATTGCAGACACTTGCTTATGAAAGTGGCCCTTCTGCTTTTGTAAAGAACCTTCCGCAGTACCTGAATGGAAGCACCGGGACAGTGAAGAACATCTACATTGGTGGTCTAACGGAATCCCTCAATGATGCTTATTCCTTCACCCTGAGCACTTTCATAAAGATGGTCCCAATTCTCGCAATTGCCATTTTCATAGTTCTGCTCATACAGATAAGCTCACTACTGACTCCAATCAGGTTGATTTTCATGGTATTTGCGTCGGTTATCATTTCTCTGGCCCTGGCTTATTTAGCACTCCACTTCTACCTGGGGTTGCCTATTCTCATATTCCTGCCGATGTTCACTGTAATCACCTTGCTAGCCGTAGGGCTGGACTATGATATATTCATGGTTGCACGAGTGCGTGAGGAGGTGTACAAGGGAAACACTGACGAAGAAGGAATAAGGACAAGCATAACTGAGAACGGTGGGGTGATCATAACACTTGGAACCCTGCTCTTTGCCACTTTCGGTTCTCTTGCCTTCAGTGGAATAGGCATCATCCAGGAGATAGGAATCGGCTTGGCATTTGGTGTTCTAATTGACACATTTGTAAGCTGGCCGTTTTTCGTTCCGTCAGTGATGCTCTATCTCCACAAATACAACTGGTGGCCTTCTAAAATATCCGGGACAAAAAAGGGTAACAGGAAGGAATGAAGCCAATTCCCTTTCCTAAATTTTTCTTTGAACAGTGTATGTTTCCTTCATAAATAGGCTATTTCACTGCATTTGTAATTATGAAGCCTACTTTTGAGTTAAGAAAAAACTTTATAGCAATCACCTATTAAGCTACGAAGCCAATGAAAACCTATCTGAAAGTAACTTTTTCCAGTGAGGGCGCGAAGCCCAGTGAGGTAATAAATAGGTTGAGGTCACTCGGATTTAAACCCGTAATCGGAGAACAGGATCTTATCTATGAATGGGGAGACAATGCAACCACAGAAGACTCAATCTGGTTTGCAGATA
>JBJKQM010000101.1:0-5555 GCA_046705365.1 Thermoplasmataceae archaeon | reverse complement strand
GTGAGCAATTTCAGTATTGGATTGTAGTTCAACCAGCCGTCTATTTTTTTGAAAAAAATAGGATATGTCTTACTAGCAAAATCCCCTGGAAGTATTGTATAGAGTACAAATTGCCTTCTTAAAAGATAATATTTAAATTATATGTGACATTAAATATTAGGTGCTAAAATGAATAAAAGGACATGGACTCATAGAGAGGTAATCCTTGTTGTTACTGTAATTACTCTTTCTGTTCTACTTATTGCATCTTTTTCTATCTCTTATGAAGAATCCAATCAACTTGCCACTCTAAATAAGCAAGTAAAAACGCAGAATAGTCAGATAGAAAGTCTTACTGTGCAAATGAAAGTTTTACAGAGTATGTTATCTAATTCAAATGTAACAAATAGCCAACTCCAAGCCCAAATCAATTCGATTCAACAGGAACTGATTTTGGATCAATTTGAGCTCACACAGACCCAGAACGCATTCAAAAATGCTACAAATTACAATTCATCAGTATTTCTTGGAGGTGGTGGAGGTAAAGCCGCGACTCCGTTCTACTTAACAACTTCAGTGGTAAATGATTTTGCAGGATATCTTGTAGTGAACGTTACGACGACCTCTTCCAACTCAACTGTTGACATAAGTTGGTCAGTGCATGGTTACAGCTATTCCTACAAAGAAATAGTGGGATATCACGCCATAGTGTATGCGCTTGCATTGCCTACCAATGTCTTGCAATTCACCATCGGCGCTGCAACTACCAACTATTACAATGCAACCCTATACTACTAATAATTCACTCACCCGCAAATTATAAAGAGTTGACTTTAATGCACAGGCCAATTTCAAATAGATTGAGATGGATATGTTTGTTCAATTCTTTTTGAATAATAAAAAGTAAGATTAAAATATATATATGGTCTTAAAATAAATCATTGATGAAGAAAAGTAAGATAGCATTCGCCATAGCCATATCTGCCTTTGTCATTGCAGGTTCTCTATATGTATATACGTCAGGGGATCATTTCAGCAAGACGAAGTACGAGAGTCTGAATAGGACTTCTCTAAAGTCTTATATCGACCCTTTTAACAATTCCACCCAAACAGCGTTCACAATAAATTTTACCTTAAGTCAGTATTCCGGCGGTCCAATGAAATTTATTCCAAACATTGGGGTTAATTCTTCGATTTCCAACTTATCTGAGGTGAACGCAATTTACAATGCCACTACGACCACACTTAACGGGTCTTCTTCATCACCATACTGGGATATTTTTGTTTTGAATGTTCACATATTTCCCCTCAAAGGAAGTCCTGAATACGGGCATGTTAACTATTTCCAGCCAGTAACAGGAAGTACAGGCATTGGCACTACTACAATACTGTGGAGCCAATGGGCTGGCGGAAACTATTCTGTCTTTATGAATTCCGTAGATCTGCCTCCTGGTAATTACAATGTTACTGTTCTGCTACAGTATGAGGGACATCAACCGTCGCAGAATTACCTTGGCTTGACCAATGGAAGTGCATGGGTGAATCTCAAGTCTTTGGAAATACAGGCCCAGACATCACTTACTGGAGGTTTTGATGTTTCAAATCTCTCCATAAAATGATCTGCCCCGTCTTGCGACCTTTAGTTCTGAGTGCGTCATAAACCCCCAGTAGACGGGGCAAAATAGAGATGTCATTACGAAATGATGACAATAACTGGTCACCACTACTCCACATGGACTGTAACATTCAGATCGCCAATAAATTGACCTTGAGGTGGGTTTATGCTGAAGTTAAGATCATCGTAATACCCATAGCTTCCACCGTTCAATTCACGAATCGGTTTGGCATACGCATTAAGAGGAATGGAGAAGGGGCTTGAAACATTGATTGAAGTTATGGTGAAGTTGTGGGGAGAAACTAACCACACTGAAAAATAGATAGAATTTGGACTGATGATAGCTTCATAATCTTTCTGAAAGCCCCAAAACCCGGAGAAAGTCGGAGTTGTTTCTGTTTTAGGAGAGCTTGAATTTCCCGAATATTCAATGGAGAAATTAGTTTTGTAAAACACTAAATTGTGGGCGGGGGCAGACGCATTAATGGTTATGTTGAGTGGCCCATGATAATCCATTGTATCAACATTGAGCCTTACGACCTTTATGGCCCCAAAGGTTGGGTCGATTGGAAAAGGCACTCCATTGTTTGACCCTCCTGCAACTGAGTTTACAGAGAACCCAGGGGTGTCTGATGTTATGGAGTCAATTACAACTGAATCATTAAAGACGTAACCATAATTCTTGAGAGCCTGGTAAATACTGTTATCAGGGCTATTTGGGTTGCTTTCAAAATTCAAGAAGAAAAAAGTGTGCCATGATTTGTCTCCCGTATTCTTAAAGACGCCCATACCAGAATACGCAGACCAGTATAGGGAGTTGTTGATGGCCGTTCCATTGGGCGCCAACAGTACTGGTTCAAGATAGTTTGAGTAGTTCCCGTAATAATTGAGTTTGAAGTTTACAGTGGTAAAGGTGACATTTGGTGGGCGTGTGGTGTAATGATATATTCCGTACCCGGCTGTCGAGATCAGAGCAATGAGAACTAGCAACGCAGCGGTTTTCCTGGAAAACAACCTAATTGAACTCATTCTATAAGCAACTTAATAATTAAATTATGTTTATAAAAGCATTGTAGTAAGAATTTAAAACTCATCGATACCACTTTGAACTCTAATCCTAATCTGTTGTCTCTTGCCAAAGACACAATATCTCTATTGATGAAAAAAACCTCATTCCTTTTCTGCACTTTCTTTAAGGCGCTCCTTGCCAGTAGACAAAAATGAAAACAATTTGCCAGGAAATAATTCTGGAATGGCCTGTGATTTTTATTCGGATCCACTAAAAGGGCCCCTGAATTTAGGTAAGGACTAATCCATCACGAAATTCGTAAATTCTCTCCCGAACCCGTAAAACAGCAATAAAATGAAATATATCATAGTACCTAATATAGTATCATGAAACTAGAATCCATGATACGTCCTCAAGATGTACACAATGTAATAGGATCAAGGATGCTGGCAGATGGCCTCGATATGGTCCTCGATCTGGAAAAGAGTAAGGGTGTGAGACTGTACGACTCAAATAAGGAACGCTACTTATTGGATTTCTTCGGATTTTTTGCTTCAAACCCAATTGGTATAAATCATCCGGGGCTCTCTGACCCGGAATTCCAGAAAGACCTTATGCTTGCAGCCAAGACGAAGGTGACTAATTCTGATATTTACACAAGACAAATGGCTGAGTTTGTTGAAACACTTTCTCGGGAAGCTACCCCTGACTACATGAAATACTTTTTCTTTGTTTCAGGAGGTGCCCTCGCAGTGGAAAACGCCCTCAAAGCTGCTTTTGACTGGAAAGTCAGGAAGAATTTGTCCAATGGTGAAACGAAAGAGCTTGGTACAAAGATAATGCACCTGAAAGAGGCGTTTCATGGAAGGAGCGGTTATACACTCAGCCTGACAAACACACATGATCCCAGGAAGACTGAATACTTCCCTAAATTTGACTGGCCAAGGGTAACCAACCCAAAGCTAAGGTTCCCGATAACAGAGAAGACATTGAAGGAAACAGAGGATCTTGAAAAGAAGAGTATCTCTGAGATGGAGCAGTATTTCGAGAAATACGGGAATGATATAGCAGCCTTCATTATGGAGCCCATCCAGGGAGAAGGTGGCGACAACCATTTCAGAAATGAATATTTCAGGAGTGTTGCAAACCTCGTCAGGGATAACGATGCCCTATTGATAATGGATGAAGTCCAGTCTGGCATGGGTGTAACAGGTAAGTGGTGGGCTCACCAGCACCATGACATAAAACCGGATATAATGGCATTTGGCAAAAAATCTCAGGTATGCGGAATCATGGTAGGAAGCAAAATAGATGAAGTGAAGGACAACGTTTTCAAGGTATCCAGCAGGATAAATTCAACCTGGGGCGGAAACCTGGTTGACATGGTCAGGGCCAAGAGATTCATCGAGATCATGGTGGAAGAATCCCTTGTAAATAACGCACAGAAAATAGGCAAAATACTGGTTGAAGAACTTATAGGACTTAGCGTGGACTTCCCCGACCTGGTATCCAACGCGAGAGGTAAAGGGCTTATGGCTGCCTTCGATCTCAGCACTGAGAAGCTCAGGGATGAATTCTTTGACAGGATGTTTACAAAAGGAGTTCTGCTTCTCAAGGCCGGAGAGCTTACAATAAGGCTGAGGCCGGCCCTGGTTCTGACAGAAGAAGACGTCAAAGAATTCTCTGGTAAAGCTAGGGAAGTCCTGAAGGAAATGAACTGAGGGTAGTAAACCTACTACTCATTCAACTTTTTATTTATCTATATTGAGTCAGGTTGCTCATCTGGGCTAAAACTCATAGTGAGAAGTTATTTTTCAATTAACCTTATGGTGACCTTTCCTGGATAAATAGTGAAATTGATGCACTGTTTTGGAAATGTTCTTAAATCCGGGGAGTTTGTTGATTTCATGGCACTAAGTCTGGAATTACCTTCACAAAAAGGCAGGGAACTTATGGAATCCGTCCACACCTGCGATGGCAATGATGTTTCACCGGAAATAACCTGGAGTGGCGTTCCCGAAGGGGCAAAGTCTTTAGCACTCCTGATGGAGGATCCTGACGCACCTGTCGGAACATTTTTCCACTGGTCTATTTACAACATCAGAGCGGATGAAACCGGGCTTCCTGCCGAGCTCCCTAAATCTGAGACAACACCTTCAGGTCATGCGCAGGGATTTAACGACTTCCAAAGGATAGGCTACTATGGGCCTTGCCCCCCGGGAAAGAAACCCCACAACTATGTCTTCACGCTTTACGCAACTTCACAGGAACCTAATCTAGCACCTGGACTCAAAAAGAATGACCTTAGGAGAATACTTGATGCAAAGACGATTGAGAAAGCCAGTTTTACCATAAAATACACAAGAAGCCGCAATTAGTGAATTTATTCACTTTACAGTTGTTATTATACACTTTATCTTTTTTTCTATGAATCCAAGGTTTTCATAATCTATGGATTTTTCCTGGAACATGCACAACCAATATGGATTCACCTCTCCTTCAATTCAAGTTCGACTTCATTAACCGGAGAATAGAAAGTTGCTGTTCATATCTGGCATCCAAAATGGTGTGAAGCTGAGTCATACCTTGACCAGCCCCACTATTAAAATGGATGAAATTATATTGCAAGTTTCTTCCGTGCATTGAACATGCTTATTACCTCATCAAAATTAGTTGAGTCTACCACCTGGTACTTCAGTTTCTTACCTCCCTGGGGAATAAAACCAAGCGCGCCAGCGTACATGTACTTCACGGGGCCCACGCTTTTCAAGTACTGAACTTCTGCAATATCTTCCCTGTCCATCCAGAAATCATTTGGGAAATGGTCAATGGATTTTCCGGCCTTCAGTTCATCTATCTTTGTTGCAACCATTCCCTTCAAGGTGTTTCTCTTAAGTTCATCATTGAGCATATCCTGTGATGCCCCATTGATGAGCATGCCCTGTCCAACCA
>JBJKQM010000100.1:0-4920 GCA_046705365.1 Thermoplasmataceae archaeon | reverse complement strand
AGATGCTAGGAAAGTACAGGTCAAAATATGACCTGAAGAAAAGCTGCTCAAAAGACTCGGATGTATGCCTCCTCTATGATTTTGTATTTGACAAGGCAAGGGTATACGCCTCTTCCTGGTATGAAGTCAAGAACGGGAAGATAACATCGATAACCACAGTCTTTGATCCTTCAAAGATGCCTTCAGCTCCATGAGGTCTTTCTGGCAGATGGGGCCACTCAGCCTTAAACGTTGGTGTAAAAGGCCTTTAACCGGGGAGGCCCCCTCCCGGATTGGCTGTTCTGGTTCTCGTACCTCTTCACATAATCCGGCGATCCGAAAATATCTTCCAGCTCTTCATGTGAGGCATCCAGCGTCATAAGGTATTTTCCCTTCATTGATTTCATAAGACGGTTTAACGCTTCGTAATCTTCAGCCTCAAAGTTGTAGTTATACCATTTCTTCTCAAAATACGGAGGATCCAGGTAGAAGAATGCGGTTCTCGAATCGTATTTTTCAATCAGAGCCTTGTAGTCGAGATTCTCGATAGCCCAGCCAGAGACGGATTTCTCAATGCGGGAAAATTGCTCCACTGTCTTGTAAACATAACTGTGGACTGATTTTTCTATGGTGTTGTAGGTATCTCCCATGCCGCCAAAACTGGACATGTACCTGCAGAGTGAAAGGAATGCACGCTCAGCACTTCCCTGGGGAACCGTTGATTCCACCTCTATTATCTCTGAAATGATTTCCTTCCCTGATTTCCTGAGGTTGCTCCTGGAGAAATATCCTGATTTGAGAGACTCCTTGAGATTGTCAAGGATAAAGCGCGGGTGCTTCTGGATTGTTCTGAATATGTTAACCACGTTGGCGTCGAGATCATTGTAGACCTTGATGTCTGCATTTATGTTAAGAAGGACAAGACCTGACCCGCCAAATACATCAATAAATTTCCTGAGGCCGCTCTTCCTGAAAAGTGCAGCTATATCTGGTATAAGGGTGGTTTTTGCTCCGGGGTACTTCATCAGTCTTAGATATTCCAAGGATCTCGATGCCTCATATTAAAAGGTTAATTAAGGATTGTCAGGGCACATCGTTTGAAAAAAAGAGAAAAGGAAAATGAAGAGGGATTAGAAAGTCAGTACCTGGTAGTCTTTCTTGATGTATGAACTGATTATGGTTCCCACATATTCCACATCAATGCCCAAACCAGTCAACTTAGTGGAAATTTCCTCCCCATCAGATATGGCCCGGCATGCAACCGGTGTGATGCCAAGTTCAATGGCTTTCTTTAAAAGTTGTGATACCCTGCTTTCAGAGTCTGCCTTGGCAAGCATTTTTTCACTTGGCCCAAAGAAAATCAGGTTTACATTTTCAATCCAGTTGTTCTTTTTTGCATTTACCGCATACATCATTCCAGTGAGCGCTTTGTCTGGAGCTTCCTCACCCGAGGAAATGATTACGAGAAGTCCATTCGCCATGTGTGGTGAGTTAAATTTTGAATAAATATATTTTGAAAATCATCGAAGGCTTACCGGTTGAGCAGATTCCTTGTCAAGTTCAACGATCACTGCAGTACCGAATGCAAGAACCTCGGTCATGACAGACCCTATTTCCGAGGTGTCAAAGCCTATTGAAATAACTGCGTTGGCACCCAGGCTTTTGGCATGTTCGCTGAGCCTTTCTATGGCCTGGTGCCTGACCTGAGCCAGGAGATTAGTATACACCTTGATTTCACCGCCTCCCCAGCTCCGGAAGAACGCCCATATGTTCTGCCCCAGCCCTCGTGACCGCACAACAAGGCCAAAAGTTATGCCAATTATCTTCGTTATGCGATAGCCGGTAATATATGGTGATGTGGCCATGAGAAGATCTGTGGGCGGAATATAAAACTGGGCTGTTTCAGAATCGTTTTCCTCAACTGCCATGAAAAGAAAACAACCATAGGGAATTAAATCTTCTTTACAGCTCTCAAAAGCTCTGATCAGGCAAAAGCATCCATACGCTGCAACTGTTCTGTTAAAAATGTGATGGGATGCCCGCAGGAGAATCTCCAGGATCCGGCATCACTGCAAGGCTTTCTTCCCGGACAAATCTCTTTTAGGCATAATATTCCGGAGGTCCACGACCCCGAACCAGATCAGCAGTATTCCCAGGAACTCAGAGATGTAAAGGAAAGATGGGAATGATGCAATGTACATGGTTCCCCCTGCGCTTAGAACCAAAACACCAAGTATGACACTTATCAGTTTAGGATTCCTGTTCTTCAGGAACGAGACCAGTGAAGCGATGATCAGGATGACTGCACCAGGTGCAGTGATAAGGACAGATCCTACGGTGACCAACATTGGAAGGGCGCCGGTGACAACACCATCTTTGAGAAGATCACCAAGGGTCCCGGCAGCTATAAGGGCGTATAACAGGAAAGCCGTAACCGCGAACGAGTAAGCTGCATAACTTAGATTGAAAACCCTCCTGCTGAACAGGGCCACGGAACCCATTGCAAGCATTTCAACCAGGATTGCCACCAGCAACAGATACAGCTTTATGAGAAACTGGCTGTAAATTCCCGCTGCAAAGAACATCTCCAAGAGTGCGCAGGCTGCAAAAATCCACATACCCAAGGACCAGAGGAGCAGACTGAGGGAATGTTTCCTGCTGTATGAAAGGGAGATGGTTGAAGAAAGTATGAAACTGATTGCAAAAATGGCTAAGGTGGAAGCAACGACTTCAGTATACATGTTATGAGCCTCTTTACATACGTTTATTTAAACAGGGTTGCTAATAATTGAGATTTGCCATAAATATAGGGTTCTGAATTGAGTAGAATGGCACTCACTCTAAGTGAGGTTATTATATTAATGCACAAGTAATAATAGAATATGGAAAAAAAGAAAGGGTGGAGGAACAAATACCTGTATTTCCTTATTTCCATAGTTCTTCTGATCCTTATTGTGGCGGAGGTTTCACAGATAGACAACTACCATTCCAGTTATGAGTCTCTAAATGTGAAGATAATCAATCTAAACCAGACAGATTACATTATAATTGCAAAACTTCCCGGGGTGTCTGTACACTCAATAATGTATCTCAGTTCTTTTTCTCCGTTGAACCATACAATTTCCCCTGTAGTTCCAGTTAATACTTCCGTGTCCTCGATCTCATTGGAGAATTTCAAAAGCACAAGATATTTACCGTCCATAACTGTAGAGTTTAATTCCACATCAAGCTCAAGAAGCACTGTTTCTTTTGATTTGAACGGGACAATCAACCCCACCCTGTCCAATTCCAACCCGGTTTACGTAAACATCACTCCTGCAAGCATGATGCAGAACCTGCATCCCGGTATTGTGCAAACTCCTCAATATGATTATATGGTCATTCAAGTGAACAACATCCTGACAGTGGAATGTACCGAGGTGAGCAAATAGTATGGAGGACCTGGAGAAAGCCATGGACTCCATGGATGAGCTTTCCTCATCATTGAAGAAAATTGAACGGTACAACTACCTCTTCTATCTCACGGGAAGAATGGTTCTGACCGTTTTGATGTTTCTGGCTGTTGCTTTCTTTGTTTACATTCTTATCCTTATGAACAATTTTCAGGAGATCAACCCTTACCTGGGAACAATCAGATTAAGTGGAGCAGCGAATTTTGGCACATATCTGGATCTTTTTACTCTGGCTCTTGCTGTTGGGGCTGTTATCGTATTCTTTGTGAACGTGAGAATGAACAGACGGGCCTTGAGTTCCAGGCAATGGGAACCCGAGACGTTTGACAGGTCCAAAGGGAAGGATGAGCTTCTGGGAACAATAACCAGGATAGATTGGGCAAAGGCAAAGAGCGAGCTCAGCCTGGCAAAGTTGTCGTTTGTCCTGTACAATGCCTCTATAGTGGGCATTTATTCGTTTCTGATGTTTTTCGTCCTGATGTTGCTTTTCTACTTTGTATTTGGACTGATAATTGATCTTATCATGATGGCGCTAAATGTAACATACGGTCTGTCTTTTGCATTGATGTACATAATAATGTCAATTCTGGCTGTTCTCATATCGGTCGGGATCCTGAGGAAGAGGCTCAGGGAGTCCTTAGTTGAACTGAAAGGGCTTGATTCCATGCTTAATGAGTTGAGGAGGTTTCTGGACGAATTCGAAAAATCCGGATTTCAGGCCTGATCTCTATCTGGTGGCAAGGATCATATACTCCCTTTCAAACGAAGGAATGATGAACAAGACAAACCTGTCTGCTGCTACTGGAATGGCTTACGACAGGCTTGTAAATTACCTGGAATGGATGATAGGAAGGGACCTTGTTATTGAGGCCGAATCGATGGTGAGGTTAACTGACAAGGGAATGAACTCATACAACAGGCTGGTTGACTGGGTCATTGAGAATGTGGGGAAGTTGGATTTTCACAGAAAAACCAGATGATGTGGCACAGGACGTAGATTCAAGCAAATAGAGCACCAGCAAAACCACTAAGTAAGTCCCAGTCCCTATTGTTAAGTGGTTTTCAATTAATTAAAGGAAAATCATCTGGAAAAAACTCAGGAGAAGAAAAAGAGGTTCTTTATTGGATTTTCTAATTTTTCCCGGAGGGCACAAACCTGTCGACGTATTTTCCAATGGCGTATATTCCCACAGCATAGATTCCAATGTTGAAAATGCCAACTGAAAATATGCCTGCTGAAAAAATACCAATGGAGAAAATCCCAACTGCAAAAACCCCAGCAGCAAAAATCCCCATGGAGAATACCCCCGCAGAAAAGACTCCGCTTGAGAAATTGCCTCCAGCCAGATAGCCTAAAGCATAATTTCCCGCACTCAGAACGGGAAAAGTGCCGATATTGCTGATCCCAGCCATAATCAAAACCAATGCAATGACGAGCAGAATAGCAGCCAAAATTACAGGAACATACTCTTTCATAGGGCCCTCCTCC
>JBJKQM010000099.1:0-21386 GCA_046705365.1 Thermoplasmataceae archaeon | reverse complement strand
GAAGGCCAAGTTTTTCCCAGGTCTCCTTTGCCTGTTCCATGAAATCCTTTCTTGGGAGCGATGTAGGCGGATATGGGTACTTTATGGTGGCATCAATAAGAACTCCAGATGCTCCAACTCCTCCGGGGTACTCCTTTTCTTCGTGGGAGGCACCGGGGCTATATGCCGATGGATCAAGACCGGGCATCTTGCCCTGGATGACCCTCATGTCCCTTGCCGGCTGAACTCTCCAGCTCATTGCCCATATGACGGAGTCAATGTTCCTGATATCAATATCATCATCCACAACAATGAAGAATTTCCCCCATCTAGTGTCGTATCCGGCCGCTAGGTTGAGCACCTGCCATGGGTGTGACTTGTTAACTTTCTTTATCTTTATTACACACCACTGGGCCTGGCTCATTTCATGCCAGGCAACGTCCAAGATACCGGGAACCTTTGCATCATGCTGAAGGAATTTCTTGTAAACATTGTCAGATGAGATTACCCTCACCTTACTGCTCTCGCTTGGCGGGAACTGGCTCATGATGTGCACAAACTTAGCGTTCTTCCTCATGGTAACAGCAGTAACATCAAAAACCGGCCTTAGCCAGACATCAGTGGCCATGTATCCGGTGTATTCTCCAAATGCGTTTCCAGGTTCCATGTATTCGGTGGAAATGTACCCTTCAACCACGATGTCTGCGTCTGCTGGGACTTCTATATCTACTGTCTTGGCCTTTACGGTCTCAACCGGCTCCCCAGAAAAGCCACCGGCTACGGTGAGTTCATCCACGCCGTAAGGTATCTTTGCGGAAGCTGTGTAGAAGTATGAAGGTGCGCCTCCAACAATCACGGCGGCCGGCATGGGTTTCCCCAGTTCTTTCCACTCTCTCCAGTGAATGATTCCCTGGTTTCCTCTGTTTATTTCCCATAGGAGCTTCTTCTTTCCAAATATATGGGCTGAGTAGTTACCCATGTTCTGGATTCCTGTCTTGGCTGATTTGGTGATGACCTGCGTTGAAGTTCTTATCTGGCCGCTGAAGCCCGGAAGTTCGACCGGGACAGGCAGTGCCTCGAGACCTTTTCCGTCTTCCAGGAGTTTGTCTCCCTCAATCACTATGTCGTGAACCGGGGCCCTGTCTACCAGTTTTGTGGGTACAGGATTGACAAGAGCATTTTCCCACTTCTTCTGGATTGCCGCCGTTGTTGTGTCTTCCGCCTTCAGGCCAAGAGCATATATTTGCTGAGAAGACGCATAAATTCCCGTTGCGACCTGAATGTCATATTTCCTTCCCTTGGCATCCGTGACATTTTCGAAAAGGAAGCCTCTTCTCTCGTTTTCCGGCAGTCCACGGTACTGGAGCCTCGCCAGTGAAGTAATCCCTGTCTCTTTCACCACGGGTTCCTTTATCCTGAACAGTTTTTCTGCCTTCTCGAGAGCAGATAAATAGTCATTAAGGTCCTTGTAATAATCTCCCATATATCAAGTACATAAAGTTTGTATAAATTCTTTTTTAACAGAGATGAAACGAATTAATTGACTGGCTTTAGTAATTTTGATGTTATTTATACAACATACTGACAAAATGTCGAAATTGCCTAGTTAATCAACCAAAAGTTATGTACAATTGCCGATTTTACGTGAAAATAGCCGGTTTCCGTGAGGGAAAACGATTTTAATAACACTTGTTATTCAATCTGAGGCAGTGAACATGGTCGAAGGAACTAAAGATCTAAGGTCCTTTATAGAAGGCATTGAGAAAATAGGATTATTGAAAGAAGTCAAGGGCGCAGACTGGGATCTGGAGATAGGTGCTGTTACCGACGCCAATTCCAAGAGCAACAAATACACGCTTCTTTTTGACGAAATCAAGGGATACCCAAAAGGTTTCAGGGTCTTAACCGGAGCCCTACTGGATTCAAGGAGGGTATCTACTGCACTTGGCCTTGACAGCAACCTGAACAATATGGAACTGACAGCCGCTATCAAGGAAAGGTTGAAGGATGCTGCCAAGGAATCTTCAAAATTCGATCCGAGAGTTGTGGAGAATCCCCCTGCATTGGAGAATGTTGACAAGGGAGAGAAGATAGACTTTTACAAGTTCCCTGTCCCAAAATGGTTCAAACATGACGGGGGCAGGTACATCGGAACCGCTGATGCGGTAATAACAAGGGACCCGGACAACGGTTGGGTGAATGTGGGAACCTACAGGGTGATGGTGAAGAGTAAGAACAGCCTGGCAATTCTCATGGAAGCCTCCAGGCATGGAAGATCCCATTACCAGAAATTCCTGGAAAGGGGCGAAGCATGCCCTGTTGCACTTTCATTCGGGCACAATCCCGGACTCAACCTGTTTTCTGCAAATGAAGTTCCTGAAGGTGTGTCTGAGTACAATTTCCTCGGAGCTGTCAGGCAGAAGCCTGTAGATGTCTTCAGAGGCCCAGTCACCGGGCTTCCAATACCTGCAGACAGTGAGATAGTGGTTGAAGGTTACATCGAAGAAGAAAAGGCAGAAGAAGGGCCACTTGGAGAATTCATGGGATATTATGCAGGCGGGAAGATGCTCAACCCGATAATCCGTGTAGAGGCTATTTATTACAGGAACAATCCCATTCTTCTGGGTACATGTGCAGGCAAGCCCCCGTATGATTATTCCTATTTCAGGTGCCCCATAAGGGCAGCATTAATCTGGAATGCACTTGATGCCAGCGGAATTTCCGGCGTGAACGGTGTATGGTGCCATGAGGAAGGATATTCACGGGCTTTCACCACTGTCTCAATCAAGCAGGCATTCGGGGGACATGCTGTCATGGCAGGGCACATAGCTTCACAATGCAGGCCTGGTGCAGTTGCCGGTAGATACACAGTTGTTGTTGACGAGGACATTGATCCCTCCAATCTCAATGATGTAGTATGGGCAATGTGCAGCAGGAATGACCCGGCTACCGGTATTGATATAATTGAAAACACCATGGGAACTCCCCTTGATCCTATATCAAAGCATGTCGAGGGAAAAGATCTGTTAGAGTACACAAGCTCCCGGGCTGTTGTGTATGCCGTGAAACCCTTTGACAAGATAATACAGAAAACATTCCCGGATGTTGTTAAGGCAGACAGTGAAACCGATGAAAAGGTCAGGGAAAAGTTCTCTGACCTATTCTGGGAGTAAGCATTACTTGAAGGGGCAAACCCCTTCATTCTTTTTAATTAACCACTGTGTTATTTCAATCAGGTCAAGCACTCTATCTAAAAACCCATCATGCATCAGTTGATCAATAAATTCGGCTTAGCTAATTTATTCGGAATGAATATCAATATATTGAAGCAAATCAGTTTATAATGTTAGTAGGATGGGCATTCATAATATTTTTAAACAGGTTGGGATAGTAATTTATGGTTTACCACGACTTAAGAGAATATCTTAAGGGACTCGAGCAAAGAAATCTTCTTACCACCGTGGACAGAAAAATACAACTTGAAACTGAATTAATGCCCCTGGTCAGGCTTCAGTTCAAGGGTCTGCCCGAAAAGGAGAGGAAAGGATTTCTTTTTACCAATGTTTATGACTCTACAGGCAAGCATTATGATGCTGGTGTCACGACGGGAGTTCTCGCAAGTTCCATAGATGTTTATGCAACTGGTATGGAATGTGACCCCGAGGATGTTCCGGAAAGATTCACACAGGCCATTGCCAACCCAATAGACCCGAAGGTTGTGCCCGAAGGAAAATGCCAGGAGGTTGTCATCACCGGAAAGGATCTGGACAGCCATGGCCTCAATGAGATACCCTTCCCGGTTGAAATCCCCGGTTACAGTTGCCAGGTCAGAACAACAACTGCATTTGTGACAAAGGACATAGAAACGGGAATCCAGAATGCGGGGACTTACTCAGGACAGGTATTCGGCCCGAGGAAGATTCTCTGGGAAGTTCACAGGGGAAGCCATGGTTTCATGCATCTGAGGAAGGCTGCAACAAAATCAAAAACACTTGATGCAGCAATTGTGATTGGCGGCCCGCCATACCTTCAGTACACGGCAGCTGCAAAGGTTCCATATGGACTGGATGAGCTCTCCGTTGCAGGAGGAATAGCTGGTGAACCCATCGAAGTTGTCAAATGTAAGACCGTTGATCTTTATGTTCCAGCAACAGCAGAATATGTGATTGAGGGTAAAGTTTCGGTGGATGAATTCGAGCAGCAGACTCCTTTCGGTGAGTACACAGGTTATGTGGCAGCTGATGTAGAAAGCCAGTGGTGCCCTGTCATGGAAGTAACTGCGGTTACACACAGGAAAGACAAGCCAATCTTCCAGACAATTATCAGTCAGATGCCTCCAAGCGAAAGCAGCAAACTGAGGCAGGTAGCATACGGCAGCGCTTTCACAAAGTTCCTGAGGAATGACTGTGGCCTGCCGAACGTCACAAAGGTGGCTTTCCATGAGTCAAGCGGAAGCTGGCAGTACTGTGTCATCCAACTAAAGAAAGATGCCCCGACCGACGCAATGCGCTCACTCGTATGTGCATCAGGCTATGCGGCAGATATAGGGAAGGTGTTTGTTGCGGTGGACGATGACATAGATCCTTTCGATCCGGATTCAGTCAACTGGGCACTCAGTTTCAGGATGCAACCCCACAGGGACGTTCAGTTCATAAGGGGTAAAACAGGACATCTTGACCCATCGGTTTTCGTTGCAGGCCAGAGTGATGAGAACAGTGGATACAGGGAATCCTCTGCAATTCTTATCGATGCCACAAGGAAGACTGACTACCCGCCCACGTCACTGCCCAAGAGGGAGTACATGGAAGGGGCCGAGAAGATATGGAAGGAAATGGGCCTCCCCGAGCTTAACCTGAAGATGCCATGGTACGGGTATGACCTTGAAAAGTGGACTCCGGACTACCAGAGATATGCTGACATGGTGATGAGAAGGGAACATTTCAAGATAGGGGAAGAACTGGAACAGAAAAGAAAGAAGTTTGACATACTTGCAAAGTAGGTCTCTTCTTCAACATTTTTTAATTTTTTCAGAGGGTCCAAAACCCTCTATTTAATTGCCTGAATCTATCTTGCTCATGATTTCCGAGCTTGTCATCACATAGCCAAAATTCTTCTGGAAGTTATCCAACATTGGCCTGTGGAAATCAGTTTCAGGCGTGGAAATGCAGTCATCTGCAAGGACTGTTACATAATCCATCATGTAAGATGTCCGGGCAGTGGTGTCTACACACAGGTTTGTCTGAGTACCAACAATTATCAGATTCTCAACTCCACCCGCCCTGAGTATCACATGGAGATCAGTATCGAGAAAAGCATCGTATCTGTGTTTCACAACAACGGCCTCGTTTTCTAGTGGCTTCAATTCATCTATGATTTCCGCACCCCATGTGCCAGGTATGCAGATGGATGGATCAAGGCTCTTCTGGGCCGTCCTGCTCACCCAGTTTTCTGTGTTGGTGTACCTGAAATGTGCAGTCTGAGTGTATATGACCTGCATCTTATTTTTCCTGAAGTAGTCTAGAAGACCTTTAACAGCCGGAACAGTGTCCCTGACCATGGACAGGTCCTGTCCCTTCAGGCCAAGGTAGCCCTTTTCGCTGACAAAGTCGTTCTGCATATCAATAATAAGCAGTGCTGTTTTACCGGGAATCAATGCTTTCTTCAGTGTCTTAACTGCTGAGGCAGATGATTGTGCCATGGGGGTCTATAAATGAAAAATACTTATTGGTTTTGAAGAGCCAGAAGATCAATCCTCATATTCCACTGGGAGCTGCTCGCTTAGCCAGGCATACATCCCACCCACCAGGGTGGCTGCCTGCAGGCCATTGTCCGCAAGAAACAGCGCAGCAACCTCGCTCCTGTTCCCATGGGCACACACAACGGCATATTTGTCACTGCTGTTGAATTCCGTGAGTTTTCCGGGGAGGTCGTTCATTGGGATCTTGAGGCTGTTCTTGATGGTACCGCTCTGCCACTCATACGGTTCCCTGACGTCAATGACAGTCCACCTGTCTATGTGTGAATAAAGATCATCAGGCGTTATTTCTGAAACGCTTGATAGGGGCATGTTCTTGTTTTTCCACTGTGAGAGGGAATCCGGGAAAATCTCAACAACTTTCAGGCCGGATGACTTAAGTTCTTCCGCAGCCCTGCCTGCCATTTCTTCACTGTCAGCTACAACAGCCAGGTCAATTTCCTGTCCGCTGAGCCAGGATTTTATGGATCTCCCCCAACCATAGGAATTGTATGGGACGTTCACTGAACCTGGTATGTGTGCTGCAAGAAAGTCGTGGTTGATTCTGGAATCTATAACTATCAGGTCCTGATTTTGGACCTTTTCTAATATTGTCTGGTAATCTGTGCTCATTCTGAACTAGCTGATATTTTTCGCCCTAATAACTTTACTATTTTCAGGGGGAGGGCCTATCAATCCCCTTTGCATTTTTACAAACTCTTCAACGGTTTTCGCCTTGAGGAACCGGTTAAAGTTTCTCTCATACCCAATAGTGGAGCTCTGGCGTTTGCTCATGAAAATGCTCCCGCATTTCGACGCGCCATAATGTGAGGGAAACAGTTCAACATAGTCAGGAAGTTCCATTACTTTCTGAAGGCTTCTGAACAGGTTTCCCGTGGCTTCCTCAATGCTCAGGTTTTCACCTGCAGCAAGATCAGGCCTCCCTACGTCTCCCACAAAGAGAGAGTCCCCGGACAGCAGGATCTGGGGTTCTTTTGATCTCATTGTTTCTGTGATAATAACCGAAATGCTTTCGAGCGTATGGCCAGGGGTGGTGATGAGCTTCAGTTCCACAGAGCCAAGTGAGATAACCTGGCCATCAGATACCGGCTCAAAAGGTGAATCCACTTCGCTGTTGTCACCAATCAGCCTGGGAATTCCAAGCTTTGAGGAAAGTGGCCCACCTATTGAAACATGATCAGCATGTATATGGGTCTCGATTGTGAAATTAATTTTGAGTCCCCAGTTGCGCGCTTCCATAAGGTAACGATCTTCGCCAATGGCTTCCAGTGGATCTATTACTGCAGCTTTACCCGATAATTCATCTCCCACTAGGAAGGAATTACAACCGTTCACAGGATCATCCAATACTCTGAATATCAAGGTATACTATACTTGCAGCAGGCATTATTAATGTATCCGGAAAAGGTTAAGAGTGAAAAGAATCGGATATGGTCAACGAAATCAGGCAAAATGATTCAAATTTCGTTTCGAACTTATATACTGGTATGATGGTTAATATTATATCCGTCTTACTTCTTTTCTTTTTCTGGGATGTACAAAAATACAGAAGAGAGACAACTTGGCCCAAGGCTCGGAATAGGGCTTTGGTTACTTGCTGCAGTCTTTTTTTCAGTAATGTTTTTTGTAATCGTCAATGTAAGCAACACATGGAATATTTTCACCATTTATGCCACGCTGTCATGGTCATTCGGCATGCCCATTGTGGTTGTCAGTTTTATAGGTGCAGTCAGATCCGGCAGCCTTAAAATATCAAATTACAAAGGCAGGATATCAAACCTGATTGTATTCGAGATTCCGACAATCGGTTCACACGATGTTATCGGTGCACTGTCCAGGGTGGTAAATTCAATCATTACCTATGCCCCGAAGAACCTTGACAACTGGAGGGTAGATGTAATAACAGAAGCCCATTCCACAGCCCTGAAGGAAATCAGGGAACTCTACAAGGACCAGGAAAATGTCAATATAATAGTCGTTCCAAAGGATTATCAGACCAAGAGCGGTTCAATTAACAAATCTCGTGCGCTCCAGTATGGCCTGGAATATCATATAGAAAAGGGGGAGAACAACGATAAGGTTTGGTTTTTCCACCTTGATGACGATGCTTCCATCGGCCCGGATACAGTTGCAGCCATAGCTGAGCACATTAAGTTCAAGGGAGAAAAATATTACATCGCACAGGGTGTACTGGCTTTCCCCCATCACCTGTCAAAATCACTCATAGCTAAATTTGCAGATTCCATGAGGCCAACAGATGACCTCACCAGGTTCTATTTCTTCACAGCTCTGCTGAAAACGCCTCTTGTAGGCCTTCACGGGGAGAATCTCCTCGTCAGGTCTGATATTGAGGCACAGATAGGCTGGGATAACGGAAAGAGGCCAATATCAGATGACAGCTGCTTTGGCCTGCGGTTCTCTGAAAAGTTCCCGGGGAAGGCCTCATTCCTTCCGGCTTTCACCTACGGAGCGTCACCTTCAACAGTAAGGGATATGCTAAGGCAGAGAAGAAGGTGGCTTGTGGACCTGACCAACCTTGGCTTTTATGGCCCTCTTCCATGGAAATACAGGTTGATTTTCATCTATTCAGTACTATTCTGGAGCAGCATGATAACGCAGAATGTCATCCTCGCAACAATGCTCCTGCAATTCTTCCATGTTATAGCGTTCCAGCTCATTACGCCTCCAATGGGGGTAATGTGGGCATTCACCTTCAGTTTCTGGATATGGTTCTACTGGAATGGCCTGCATATTAACATGAAGGTATCAGAAAAACCAGAACCCTTCTGGAAGAATGCACTTATCATGATACCGCTCTTCTTCCTCGTAATAGGGCCACTGGAATTCCTTGGCGGCGCAATGGGACTTTACGCCTTCGTGAGGAATGAAAACAGGTTTGAAGTAATAAGCAAGCCTTCCTGATTCTATTTAATCCTTTTTTCTGAGAATAGTCAGGATTTGTTCTGCTTCACTGCAGCTTATCTGGCCAGGGCTGGTCTTCTCTCCTGTGTGGCAGTACAAAAGCTTAGAGCCAAGAATTGAGTAAAGTATCCGTGAAGATCCCTCCCCGTCGGTTTCCATTACTGACAGATTGCTGAATTCCCCCAGTAACCTCGCCAGGGTAATCCTGGAATGATCGTTGCTTCTCAAGGCGATCTTTGTTATCCGGGCTTTCCCGCTGTAAGTTTCTACA
Source organism: Thermoplasmataceae archaeon (assembly GCA_046705365.1). Taxonomy (GTDB): domain Archaea; phylum Thermoplasmatota; class Thermoplasmata; order Thermoplasmatales; family Thermoplasmataceae; genus JAJZOM01. The sequence continues at coordinate 12,459 of JBJKQM010000099.1, read as the reverse complement.
AATTTAACAAGTTCATCAAAAGATGGATCATGATCAAAATAATGCCTTGAAACGATTCTTCCGGTGCAGTCAAATCCATATTTTTCAGCATACTCTGCTTCAACGTCCACAAGAAAACCTCTTTTCATGGCTTCCTCAAGAAACTTCCTCTTTTGGTCTGCATCATGAACCTTAACCCCTCCTTCTGCCATGTCCCTGACCGTAAGGATCATTCTTTGCCTGTAAGAGATGATCGCATCAAAATCAAAACTCGTGAGGGAATCAAGATAATCCAGCCTCAACTCAACAAAGTCTGCTGAAATGCCTCTTATCTTTTCGAGATCAGAAACACTTCGGACAGGCAGGGAAGCAACAAGTCTGGTCTCTATTCTAATCTGATATCACCTCCAAGTTTTCTAAGATCATCAAAGAACCTTGGATTGCTCTTGGAAACTGATTCAGAACCTTTTACAACTCCACCGGCCTTCAGGGAGAGGATAGAACCGAGCATTGCTATCCTGTGGTCATTCCACTGTTCTGTTACCCCGGGTTTCGCATCAGGCGGACCCCTGATTTTCAACACATCATTGGTTTCAACCCTTGAACCATATTGCCTGAGTGTATGGGAAATTGATCTGATACGGTCACTTTCTTTAATCTTCAGAAGCTCTATTCCTGAAATAGTGGATTCCTCCGATGTGCCATATGCAAGTGCCGCCAGGTTAACTGCAAGATCGGGTGAATCCTGAACGTCCTCATGAAATGGCTGGACTCCTTCACCGGCTTCAACACTCCAGGTTCCTTCCGAAAGGGAGCTGGAAGCGGCGTATTTTCCCATAATATCTACAATTCTGGCATCGCCCGCGCTCCAGTCTGGCATAATGTGGTTTTCAATCCTCACTTTTCCGCCGCTAAGAACGGCTCCAATTGCGTAAAAGGATGAAAGGAGGAAGTCTCCCGGGACATTCCCTGAATATTTCAAGGGATCCCGCTGGTCTTCAATCTCTATGAAGTTACCAGTGTATCTTATCCGGGCACCGATGGAGTTCAGTATCCTGCATGTCATTGAAATGTAGGATGAGGATCTGACAGGAGGAAGAAGGCTGATCTTCCCGCCTCCGCCAAGTAATTTGCCAAATATGAAACCGCTTATGTACTGGCTGCTTTCAGATCCTGAAATTTCTATCCTATCCGCATCCAGTTTCCCGCTGATCCTCAATGGCAGGTGATCGTTGCTCAGATCAACTCCATTGGAGTTCAGGAATTCATGCAGTATGCCGAGGGGCCTTTTCCGGAGAGTCTCGTCTCCGGTGATTGTGGCTTCCAGTCCCAGGGATGATAGCACAGGGAGAAGAAACCTCAGGACTGTCCCAGAGCCTCCAACATCTATTGTGCCTGAAATGCCTGCACCTCCAACCTTTGAAAATTTACCATTCTCATAACTGACACCCAGGCTATTCAGTGCCCTGAGCGCAGCTTTAACATCATCAGAAATTTCAAGGTACTCCAGCCTGATGTCTCCCAGAAGGGACGCAAACATGAGCCTTATGGCTATACTTTTGGATTGCGGCGCCCGAACATTGCCGTTCAGTCTTGAGGGCTTCAGAAGTGCGTTGATCCTATACCACCCTTACAGTTACAGTTTGGCCAAGTTCTGATAACACTTCAAGAACCGGCCCCTCCTCACCCTCTCTCACAGCCGCAAATAGAGAAGGCCCATTGCCGGTCACTCCGGAAGCCAGGGCACCTGACTTATTGGCTTTCAGAAGAATGTCCGTCTCATAACCAAGTATCTCTGAAACGGTGAGTCCATTTCTTGCCATTGCTTCCAGGTAGTTCCCCATCATGACCAGTCCTGAGATAGACTTGAAACTGGGCCACCTTTTTTGAAGAAGTGATGGTTCAAAATCCCGTCTCGGGCCTCTTGGTAGTACAATAAACATAATATCCTGCGGCATTTTTGCCCTTCGCAATATCTTCATCTTTGAGTTATCACAGACAGATACTCCACCATAGAATGCAGCTACAGCGTCATCCAGGGCACCAGTTACTGACACACCTGCTTCAAGCGAGAGCCTTGCGGCAAGCAGAGGGACATCCACTTCCACCCCCGTCAACCTTGAAAGTGCAGAAATTGAGGCGGTTGCAACGGCGCTACTGCTCTTTAACCCTCCACCTTCAGGAATCTGTGATTTTATGTCCAGTGAAAATTCATTGCCGGTCTTCTCACTGAAGTATTTCAGTATTGTTTCAGTAAGCTTGGAATTGCCGTTTCCAGGGCCGATGGATGCAGTTGCCTCTATTTTCAGGTCAACTGCGCAGGTGGATCCGAGTCCCAGGGGAATGGCGTTCAGGATAGAAATCCCTCCGTAGGAAGTTACTGATACTTTGTCTGAAATTCCTGCCACCTCTTCTCTATGGTGCCCGAGAGTTCCCTGGATATCTTCGATTTTGGTATCAGGCCCTCGATGATTGCATGATCCACCAGGGTGATGGCCATCATGGCTTCCACAACCGATACACCTCTCACTGCAACTACGGGATCGTGTCTTCCCCTGACAGAAATTTCAGCAGGTTTCAACGTATCAAGATCTACTGTCTCAGCAGGTATCCTTATGGAGCTGGTAGGCTTGAATGCAGCTCTTATGACTATGTTTTCCCCGGTGGATATGCCTCCAAGCATTCCTCCAGATTTGTTGCCCTTCAGCCTCAGCCTGCCTTCTTTGTCCAGCACAATGGAGTCTGCTGCTTCGCTTCCACGCATTTCAGCAGCCCTGAAACCCATTCCGTATTCAAATCCAGTTACTGCTGGAAGTGACAGGATGGCTTTCCCAAGCTCAGCCTTTAATTTGTCAAATACCGGCTCTCCCAGGGATTCTGGCGGATTCAGGGCATAAGCTTCAACAACGCCTCCGTAGCTGTCTCCAGCTTTCATTGAACTCATTATTGTATCTGTAAATTTATCATCAAATTCCCTGTTGAGTGCCCTCGTCATGTACTTTCTGGATTCAAGTGCTTCAGAAGGATCAATGGGAGAGCTTGAGATGACCGGACCTATGGATTTTAGGTACCCTCCAATTGTTGTTGGAAATGCCATGAGGAGTTTCCTGGCTATGGCTCCTGCTGCGACCCTTGAAATGGTTTCCCTGGCGCTTGCTCTTCCGCTTCCCCTGTAGTCCCAGTTTTCTCTTCCATATTTCCTTATATATGTGAGATCCGCATGGCCAGGCCTTGGCTTATGGCTCACATCTTCATATAACGATGATATGGCATCCGCATTATCAAAAACAACTGATACCGGGGATCCAGTTGTTCTGCCTTCGTATACGCCGCTAAGTATTCTGGGAAGGTCTTCCTCTCTTCGTCCCGAAACCAGGTAATTTCCAGTTCTCCTGTATTTGAGCTCAGGAACCAGATCGGATTCCGATAGACTGAGCCCTGCCGGGACACCATCCACAACAACACCCATGGACTTCCCATGGCTTTCACCGAATGTTGTGACGATAAATTCTCTTCCAATACTACTGGACATTCAATACCTCGGCAAATTCTTCATATGAAGGTTCTGTGTTGTTCCATATCTTCTGCGAATAAATAGCCTGTTGAATCAGTATTTCTTCACCGGAAATCATCTTTTCTGATCCCCTTGCAGCCTCCCTGAAGCTCCTTGCTTTCGCTCCGTAATTGAAGTCCACTGCAAGCCTAGCCACGATCTCCGGGAATTTTACGTCGGCAGAGGATGTGCAGTTTACAGCACAATCCGTGTGGATGACAGAACCCTCAGGCCAGGAGGAAAATTTTTCACATCTTGCTGAAATGCCCTTTTTCACCAGCTCTGCACACAGATCCTCAGCTCTGGTGATACTGCGGTTTATGATCCTCAGGTTAGCTCCATTTTCACCGAAAAGATATGCAGCAGTCCTTGCCGCACCCCCTGCTCCGAATATTGTGCATTCCCTGCCTTTCACATCATTTCTGAAAGGCTCTGTCAGTTTCTGCAGGGCCAGAAAATCTGTGTTGTAGCCTATTTTCCTGTAAACCAGATTTACGCTCCCGGTCTTGAGTGCGGCATCTCTGAGTTCATCAAGCAGAGGGATAATTCTCTCCTTGTAGGGTACTGTTATGTTGAACCCTTCTGCGGCTGAAATAAGGGACCGTGCGTTGGGTTCAAAATCCTCGGGGGAGATGTCGAACAGCCCATAGACTGCATCCATCCCGCGTGTCGCAAAAAAATGATTATGCATTGCAGGCGAGCCTGAATATGCAATATTATGGCCCAGGAGGCCATAGATCATGGCTCCGCTTTCATAATCCGTCAAGGTAGTCACCTATATCCTTCAAGTTGATTTCATGCACTTCAGGGTGTCCCGGTTTTGTTGGCAGGGGCATCTTAACAGAGGCCTGAAGTGCTTTCTTGTCCGAAGAGATTACTCTCTTCATACCGTCTTTCAAGGGTTCAAAAAAACTGCTGTCTATCTTGCTTGGAAGCTTAAGTTTCCCCAGGAGCCCTGAAGCTGAATCAAGAATATCTCTCCCTATCAGGCCCAGTTTAACTGCCATGTCAAGTTCAAGAAGCATACCCAGTGCAACTGCGGTTCCATGCCCCATTGCGAAATCCATTGCGCTTTCAATGGCATGCCCGAAGGTGTGACCAAAATTCAGAATTATCCTTTCTCCCAGAAGATCAAATTCGTCCTTCTCAACAATGCCCATTTTGTCCTTCACACAACTTAATACGAGGTTTTCCAGTGAATTTCTGTCTCTGAAAATTTCTTCAATTGGTTTGCTGTTCAGGTCGCTGTACAGGTTTTCATCCATGATAAGTGCGTATTTTGCGATCTCTCCCATTCCGTCTGTTACAAGATTGTCAGGCATTTCGCGGATGAGTGAAACATCAATCATGATATCTGTTGGGCTGTAGAAACTTCCTACGAGGTTCTTTACTCCCCTGAAGTTTACGGCATTTTTGCCGCCAAGGGACGCGTCAACCATGGAGAGCAGTGTGGTGGGGACGGCTATGTACCTTATTCCCCTCATATACATCGAAGCAGCCATTCCAACCGTATCAGAAGTGGAACCACCACCTACAGAAACAACGGTGGAATTGCGCCTGAAGCCAGCTTCATGCATTACTTCTATGATCCTGATAACGGATTCCAGTGACTTTCCATCCTCACCGTCTTTAATTTTTAACCTGCTGACTTTCAGGCCCGATGAAAATGATTCCACAAGACTTGAAAGGGTTTCCGGGTAAACAATAAGGGAGTTTTCCGGCAGTTGTCCGATGTATTCCTTTACACTCTTCCCGGTTACTATTCTTGTAGTACCTCTGGAAAGAGTGTACGAGAGCTCATGCATACTATCCTCTAATGGCATCCTGAATGCGCTTGACCTGTTCGGTCAGCGTTTTTAAATCTTCAAGTGTTATTTGTTGTTTTCCATCACTGAGTGCTTTGTCAGGATTTGGGTGGACTTCCACGAGAAGCATGTCACATCCAGCAGCAACGGAAGAAAGGGCAAGCGGAATTACCAGTTCCCTTGTTCCCGCTGCATGGCTCGGATCTGCACAGATTGGAAGATGGGACTCTCTTTTGGCTCTGGCAATAGAGCCCAGATCCAGGGTAAATCTGGTTGAATTTTCAAAGGTTCTTATGCCCCGTTCGCAGAGGATCACTGAACCGTTATTTTCACCCATAACATAATCAGCCGTGGCCATCCACTCGCTGTAGGTGTTTCCCATTCCCCGCTTCAGGAGCACAGGTTTTCCAGTATTGGCAACCTTTCTTAGAAGCTGGAAGTTCTGGGCGTTCCTTGAACCTATCTGCATCAGGTCTACAGAGTCAAAGTTCCCAAGATCATCGGAGGAAAGGATTTCAGACACAATAGGGAGGCCTGTTGCGTCCTTCATCCTCTTCATTATGTCCAGTCCAGCTGCGCCTTTTCCCTGAAAGGTGAACGGACTTGTTCTGGGCTTGAAGGCGCCGCCTCTTATTATGTTGGCACCACTGTTCTTCAGCCCCTTTGCAAATTCTTCAACATCATGGTCAAAATCAACCGAGCACGGGCCAGCGGCTATCACAAGTCCCTTGCCAACCTCAACACCATCAACTGCAACCATGGTGTTTTCTTTTTTCCATTCCCTGGAGCTTAAAATGAAGTCCCCATCCACGACACTTTCAGTTTCCACTGAAGTATCCCTGATTGACGGGCCCAAATCAGGCCATGTCAGAAACAGTGTCTTGCCATATAGCTGAAGCTTCCTTGAGGAGAGTGATGAAGCGTTTATTTTCTCCATCAACTGAGATGGGTCGGCACCGTCCTTTAACACATATAACCTGTATTTAACCAATTAAATCCCTCTGGAGAAGAAGATCAATACCAATAGAATCGCCCGACATGAAAAACGTCTCTAATGGGCAGATTTATATGCTCTTCTTCTATGTCCATGACACTCAGTATCACTGTATGTATTTAAACATTACTGTTTTGTATACAACCAATCAGATATAACTTATGGTTTTTTGGATATTACAGCCAGTTTATACCCTCCGCATAACCAAATAGAAAACAGGCTAAAAAACTCAATGACTTAAAAAATAAAAAAATAAAAATTTTAGAAATTTTTATGCTGCTACTTTCTCTGCTGGGGCAGGTTTTAGAAGTGTTCCCGCAGCGAGGGACCATAGCAGGGTTACAATCAGGTTTATTATCAGGGCAATTGTTGCAACATACAGCAGGCCAAATGGTGTACTCATCAGTGATGATGTTGGTGCACCGAATTTGTTTGCAGCCTCAACAAAGTAAAGTCCAGAAGCAATTCCAGCCACCCATCCGGCAATAAGGCCGTTCTTGTTCAGCCTGTTGGTATACATGCCCAGGAATATTGGCGGCAGTGTCTGGGTTATCAGGATTCCTCCAAGCAGTTGCAGTGAAATGGCGTATGTGTCCGGTATAAGGAACACGAATCCAAGTGCAAGGAACTTGAAGATAACCGATGCCCATTTTGCCATTCTGGCTTCCTGCTGCGGGGTCATGTTTGGCCTGAATTCCTTAACAATGTTTCTTGTAAGGAGGTTGGCCTGTGATATGGCCATAATTGCCGCAGGTACCAGTCCGCCGATAAATATTCCGAGGAAGGCGAATCCGGCGAACCACTCAGGCATGGTATTGAGTATCAGTTCTGGAACAACGAGGGAACCGTTGAATTGCGCAGTGCCGAAGTGTGTGGCTGACAATGCTGGTGGAACCGCAAACACAAGGACACCAAACAGTGTGAGCAGGAAAAGGCCAACTCCGTATATTGGCAGCATTGCAGTGCTGTATCTCACATTCTTTGCGCTCTTTGATCCCAGAACACCGTTTATGGCATGGGGATACAGGTAAAGAGCAAGGGCACTAAGAACGAAAAGACTCAGGAATGCCGGGCCCAGTGCGGGTGCGAGGGTAGCATAAAGTGCCTGCTTTCCAGCTGGAGTGGCAGGACCAGCCGTTAGGGCATCCTTAAAGGCTCCGGCGAAGCCTCCCTGTATTGTTAGTGGGACAGCTATTACCACAGCAACTACTGAAACTAGGATAATGATGTCTTTCATAACTGCAGTGAGTGTGGCGCCTCTCAATCCGCTCCAAAAAGTGAAGGCAGCGAGAATAACGAAAGATATAATCAGGGCCAGTTCTCCGACTTCACCAATAACCGATGCGGAAGTGAAATATGGAATGAGCATAACTGTAAGAACAGCCTTCATTCCCACAATCTGGAGGGCAATGTAAGGTAATTCTGCAATAATTCCAGTAACCGCGATAAGAATAGCGAGGGTCCTACTCTTGTATTTGTCCTTGACAAAATCTACGGCAGTAACGTAATTCTTCTCTCTGGAAAGTTTCCAGAGTGTTGTCATAGCGATTAACGCAACTGCAAAAGTGGCCATAACATACGGGGTGGCGAACATGTATATGCTTCCCTTAGCCATTTCAGCAGAAGGAACTGCAATGAATGTGTACGCAGTGTATAAATCAGCACCCACCAAGAACCAGGCGAGGTAGGATCCTAATCTTCTACCGGCAAGGGCCCATTCAGTAAGCTCATTGAGATCACCCCTTCGCCATCTGCTTGCTCCAAATCCCAGTGCAACGAAGACGATGAACAGGGCAATGAATACAATCCAAACTACTAACATTACTCACCAAACCTCCTGACCAGTATCCTCGCAGCAATCAGATAAAACAATGACGCTATGAAGAGCCACAAGCCCTGGAACCAATAAAAGAACGGCAGCCCAAGGAATGTTGGGTTTTCCCGGTTGTACAATGGCAGAGCCAATAATACAAGTGTGGGTATAGCGAGCAACAAACCAGCTATCACATAGTCTTGATCCATGTGTACCTGAGAGGATCACGTGGTTCTATAATTTAAAACTTTCCATAAAAATATACTCTGGATCCGATTAATTACAGCCTGTCCAGTTAACCATCATATGTAGGAGTGTATTTAAAGACATTGTAGAATAGTGAGAAGTGAATCAAAAAGGCTGTTTTAGTACAGATAATAATTTGGTTGAATAAATTTATTATACCTTACTATTGGTATGCCGGGTTCAATAGAAGTAACGCGATATTTACTTTATGAAAGTGAACGTATGCTTTGTTCACGCTCCAAGCATCTATGATTTCAGGAGAAAAAATCTGAGATCGGGGCCAATCAGTGACGTTGTCCCCTCAACTCCTCTTTTTGAAATGTATCCGGTAGGATTCATTAGCATGCTCAACTCACTAGTTTCAAATGGTTACAATGCAAGAATAAGCAATATTGCAGTCCTGATGCTCTATTCCCGCGGATTTGAACCGGAGAAATACCTATCATCAATAGAAGCGGATATTTTTGGGATAGACCTTCACTGGCTTCCTCATGTACACGGTGCAATAAACCTTGCAAGAATCATCAAGGAACTGCATCCCAATTCAAAAGTTCTGCTTGGGGGGTTGTCGGCTACATATTTTGCACAGGAAATCCTGAAGGATTACCCGTTCATAGATTATGTGCTGCAGGGGGATCTCCAGGAAAAATCCATCGTGGAGCTTGCCGGAGCTGTTGAGTCAGGCAGAGACATCTCCGGAATACCTAATCTTGGTTACAGGGATGGCGGCAGAATAAAACTGAATCCAATTTCAAATGATCCGGGGGCTATAGACAGGGTATTCCTGAATTACGCCCTTCTCATGAAGAATGCAATCAAGTACGCTGATGTGCGGGCGCATCTTCCCTACAAGGTGTGGATAAAGAATCCTTCAGCAATGACGCTCATAGAGCATGGCTGCCAGCTGAATTGTGGTTTCTGCGGAGGCTCGAATTTTGCGTTCCACAAATATTTCAACAGTATATCCCCGCTTTTCAGGAAACCGGATACCGTAACCGAAGAACTTGAGATAATCCAGGATAAACTGGGAACGCCTGTATTCATCGCGGGGGATATACATCAGGCCGGGCCAAAGTACAGTGAAGCATTCTTCAAATCATCAAAGGAAAGGGGAATCGACATACCGCTCCTTTCTGAATATTTCATTCCCCCAAATGAAGAGTATTTCAGGGATCTCAGCAAGGTATTCCCAAGGTTCACCGCCGAGATATCACCCGATTCATCAATAGAGACCATAAGGGTGAGGACCGGCAGAAGTTACAGGAATTCCGAACTTGAGAAATCCATCGGATATGCCAGGACATGGGGATCAAAGAAATTTGATGTGTACTTCACAATCGGTCTTCCGGGACAGACGAGGGAAAACGTGCTGGAAGACGTCAGATATTCAGAAAAACTGATGGGCGATTATGTCAATGACGAAATGGGGCTATACACCTTCATGTCGCCTCTTACCCCATTTCTAGACCCTGGCTCAATGTTCTATGAAATGCATTCCAGGTATGGAATCAAACTGTTTGCCAAAAGTCTGAGAGATTATTACGAGGTATTGGAGAATGGCAAGAGCTGGGAGGATTATCTCAGCTACGAAACACAGGAAATGTCAAGGAAAGATATTGTGGATGTTACTTACGAATCGGGAAAGAGGATGGCAGAGGTAAGGGAAAAACTTGGCATAATAAGCAGTGAAGAAAGGGAATTCATCGTGAATAATATCAAGGGGTACCTTAATGGAACCGACATAATAAACAGGGAGACAATGGCCATGCACCTCAACTATACTGTAAAAGAGATTGAGTGGTCAACAAGTCACCATGTGACCCTTTCCTCTTTCATGATCCTGCTTTACAAATACTACAATTATGTGAGAGATTTCATGAAAATCTGACCAATAGGCCTGAATAATGTTTGGATTGCAGTTCTACTGGTCATTCCTGTGTCTTCTCAGGTAAAAGAATATGAACACCGGGACCCCTATTCCCCATACTGCAATCGCGATAACAAAGGCCAGGTCGTATGAACGTGGAAACAGGTATGATGCTCCTATTATTGCTATAGTTCCGATAAGGTAAATGATGGCTGGCATCCTTAACCGGTCCGGAGCAGTTCTCCTCTCTTCCACAATGAATGCAAACAGTGTTTCCTTATTAAGATTACGTGGAAATCTGTATTCAAACTCGATTCAAGTCTCTTCTCATATGGAAAACAATCATACTGATCAGGCCTTCGCCTGTCAGTAACCTGAACAGTACTTCCAGTACCATAAAAATGAGAATCAGGGCAACTCCGATTATCTTGATGAAGTATATTGTACGGCTTGTAACACCCACTATGGCAAGAGCAAGAAAGATGATTGCCAATGCAATGTATGACTTCATTTCCAGACTGAGTTTTCTAGCTTCCCTTATCCTCATCCCTATCTCTGAATTATTCAAGGATTCGGTTAAATATCAATATTTCGCAAGTAACTGTTGAGGGAATTGCTTAATACCTAAATGCCGGATTGCGCGTGATATCACTTAGCATTGCTGGTGCATTTCTCACAGGATGGTTTAAGTTATGGTACCAAAGCAGGGTTTTCGTCTGAAATTTATAGCACTTCTTGCATTTGCAACCCCTGGAATCCCTGAATATCTGACAGGATCCTGGAAACTCTCCACCTTCATTTCCACTCCTGTAAATTTTCTTGCTTTTCTCGCCCTTAATCTGGGTATTTACACTGCAGGAGCCCTTCTTATCAGAGAATTTGCAGTTAAGCTCAGGAAGGGTTGGGTGTCCATATTCATTTTGGGGTGTGCGTATGGTATAATGGAGGAAGCCATTGCATTGCACACATTTTTCCAGATTTCTGGGAGTCCGGTGGGGATCCTTGGAACCTACGGGAGAGTGGCTGGAGTGGACTGGGTATGGGCATTTGGACTCATGGCTTACCATGCCGTTTTCAGCATAACGCTCCCCCTCATGCTGGTTTCAGCAGCCTACCCACAACTAAGGGGAAAAATGGTAACCGGAACTGGAGGACTATTGGCTTCAGGTGCAATCTATGCGTTTACAGTTCTCATATTGAACTATATTGTAAACCGCACATCAACAAGGCCAGTCCCGACGCATTTCGATTACCTGCTCTTTCTGTTTATCTCTCTGTTCCTGGTCCTTATTGCTTATCTGGTTCCCAGGAATCTGATGCAGTTCAGGGGAAAAACTGGTACAGGAGGAATTCCACTATATTTTCTGGGACTGCTTGTTTATCCTGTTTACAATGTATTTGCATTAATACCTGTAGACCCTATCGTAATAACCAGGTTGAGCCCCTTAATGGACATCCTGATACATTCAGTTCTCTTCATGTTCATTGGCTTTGGAATAGTCTATTTCATGCCCAAGGAAGAGAACGGCAGGCAAAAGTTTGCACTGGGTGCAGGGGTGTTAACATCACTTATGGTGGTCTCTCTGAAAGAGGAGTTTACTCGGGTCGCACCACTGATTATAATCGTCATGATTATAGCACTGGCATTTTTGTTCCGTTTGTGGACAATTGTAAAGCAGCTTGAGAACGGAATCCTTGAGGGTGGGATACAACCGGAATAGAACAGGTTTAGTTGACTTAACCTGTGTATTTCAGCTAGATAGTTAATATAAATTTTTGAATTTCTATTTGCTATTATGGTGGGATAGTCGGAGAAGAATTCCTGAGTTTGCACTGTTTAACTTCGTGGAAATGGGTGACTCATCTAGTGTTATATTGTCAAAACCGGGGCCTTAGAAAAGTCTGTGAGCATAGATAGATGCAATCAGTGCATCCACGTAAATTGAAAGTCTTTTAATTATTGGTTGAATTATCATATTCCTTTCAGAAAAGCTCTAATTCGATCATTGAACCGTTGGAAATCACCCATTTCATTCGCCAATAGGGAGAAAGCAATTCTATCATCAATCTTGCCATATCTGTGGACAACAATATTTCTGAATCTGCGCATGGCCATCAGCTTATCAGAAATATCAGAATCGATGATGCCTTTATTTCTAAGGTTCTGAATAACATCTTCTTCACTGGATGGAATGCCAAGGG
>JBJKQM010000098.1:0-4157 GCA_046705365.1 Thermoplasmataceae archaeon | reverse complement strand
GCAAAGTTCCTGCAAGAGCGCCGAAACCACCAAGTATAACCAGGGTAGCGATGGAAGCATGCGGAACATGGATTGTCTTAGCCAGGAATGTCGGTATTGTGTTTTCTGTCATCTGGTCATAACCAAGAAGACCAACTGACATCATGAGTCCGACCAGGAATGCTGACCTGAGTTCTGAACCTTTTCCGAACAGTCTCTGGTACTGGCCTTTCGTCTCGACTCTTTTCCTCTTCATAACATGAATTTCTGACTCTGGAACCTTGTACAATACTGGGAGAACCAATATCAGAGGAGCCAGGGAAATCATGAAGAAGAATCTCCATCCTGTAGCAGCAAAGGATGCGCTTGTAGCAAACAGCAAACTGGCTACGAGGAGCCAGGCTGCACCGATAACGTGTGCCCAGTTTGCTCCGGTTTCTGCGAATCCAGTTGCGAGACCCCTAAGTCTCTCCGGAACGTTTTCAGGACCAAATACAAGGCCTCCTGCTATTAGTGCTCCAATGAAGACACCAGCGACTAACCTGAGAAGGATAAACAATATGGGTGACAGGTCTCCTACCTGTGCATATGTTGGAAGGACTCCAATCAATGCAGTGAAGACTGAAGCACCAACGAGGCTTACTGCAATACCCTTCTTCCTTCCGACACGATCATAATATGGCGCCAGGAATGCGGCACCAAGTGGTCGTGTCACCGAACCAGCGGCAAAAGCTCCCCAAAATACAAGTAATGAAATACCTGTGTTCGCATTTGGGTAGATAACTTCTGAAACAGTCCCACCAACGAAAACTAACAGAATAAAGCTCAGGATATCGAACAGGTAAACTGTGAACGACACATAGCTTTGCATGGCGTTTACTCGAGTGAACTTGTCTCCAGAGTTCCCGGGAGTAGGACTTGCGTTACTATCCATGTCGTGGCTAAAAACATTTACTTTTTAAATCTTTCTATGAAAGTATACATTTTAGCATCATGAATTTCATTTCAAGAGGATAAAAATTTAAAAAATCCGAAAATAGATGGAGTAAATGAGCAAAAAATTCATGAAGATTCCTGCAACTTACAAGCAGAAAAATACAGATTTGAGTAAGTCACGCATTCCGTATTAAAAATTGGAGCGTTTTAGCACAACGTTCAGGAATACCTGCTCATTTTTTTCATGCATATGATCAAGGGCATCCTGCAGCGATGGAAGAACGTCTCCTGGATCAGTGACTTTCTTTGCATAGGCACCACTGGATCTTGCAACAAATTCAAAATCAGGTGAAGGGCTCAGATCAGTTCCGGGAAAATTGTTGCTCCTCACTGCAGTCCCATCCGGGAACATCTTAGCAACCGGCCCTTTTGAGGCAAGCCATGTCTGGTTATTGTAAACCACCGTCATGATTGGCAGTTTTCTTGCCCTGGAGACAAAATGGCTGGCAACAGGCGAATTATACATATATGAACCGTCCCCCAATAGCACCATTACGTCATTCTCAGGTTTCGCAAGTTTTGCGCCAAGGGCGGCACCCATAGAGTATCCAAGTGCACCAAATGGCGGAGTGCTGAATGCAGTCCCCGGCTTGTCAAGTGCCACATGCGGATAGAAGGGTGATCTGACCGTTTCCGTGAATATTATTGTGTTATCGCTGACCAGAGATCCAATGCAGTGAGAGAGCCATCTAGGATCTATGGGTGAATCATCTTTGTGGATTAGTGCATCCTTGTTCGACTGTTCCACCATTGCATGATGGTCTTTCCTTATCTCGTTCCCTCTCCTGCTGGCACGGACACCAATTTCCGGATCATTGGCCTTCAGTTTTTGAACTTCAGAATTGAGGAGTTTTAGGAAAAGCTCGGAATTTGCCCTGATCCTGAAATCAGATTTGAATCCCCAGGTGGGCATCCTGAGCTTCAGCGGATCAATATCCACGTGAACCACCTTTGCGTCTCCTGACGGCTCCGCAGCTTTTGGGAACCATGGCACATCAACATCCAGAACCAGGACGAAGTCGGATGACTTGAGGTACTGTGTGAACAGTTTTCCGCCTATCTGACCGATGTACATGTCGTGGCTTGTTGGAAAATTCAGGTAAAAGAAATTCTGTGACACTGGTATTGAAAGGGCCTCAGATAGTTTGATAAGTTGTTGTGGAGCCTCCTCATTCCTGGCCAGCTGGCTGGTTATAACCATTGGATTTTGGGCCTTGCACAATAATCTGGCGATTTCCTTAATTGTATCAGGGTCAGGCACTGTTGGTGCAACTGGCTTTGGCCTGACAGTAATTCTATCAGCAGTGGAAACTTCAGATATTTTCTCCCTTGGCAACACCAGGTATACCGGTCCCCTTGGATCACTCATAGCAACCTCATATGCCCGGGAGAGTTCATCTCCAAGCTGTTCGTTGAATCTGTGTTCCCAGTCCCATTTGGTGAATTGCCGAAGCATTTCAGCCTGGTCTCTCAGTTCCTGGTTCCAGTGAACTGCAAGGTCTTTTCCACCAAAGGTTCCATTCTCTGTAACAGGTGTCCTTCCCGCTATCAGAATAAGAGGTATGTTCATTGACTGGGCATTCAGTATGTTCGCCAGTGAGTTTGCAGTTCCAGGCGTGGTATGAACCATCACCGCCTGTGGTTTCCCGCTTACCATGTAATAACCAATGGCCATTCCAACCGATGGCCCTTCATGTGGTACCACCACGGGGTTAACAGATTTTTCACCCTTCGCAGCAAACTGTGCAAATGCCTCTATGACAGGGGCATAGTCAGTGCCGGAATTCATGAAAACATAATCAATTCCAAGTTCTGAAAGACCTTCAATCAGGTCGTGAGAAACAGTCTTCTCAGGGGTTTCTGGATTTTCCTTACCACTGCCATTTGATCTAATATGTTGAAATAGGACTTTGCTTAATTTAATTTTTGATTTTTCTGCCAGTTATCTGATTTTATGAACATTTGTTGGATAGAAATTGAGAAAATAATAAAATCACCGAAACTCTCATGGGAAACATGAAGAACATAGATGTCCATTCACATATGATGCCGGAAGCTTCAATTAAGGAGCTTTCTGGAGAAATACTCCCATTGGGGAAGGGCGATCTTTACAATATCAAGGTGCTTGGAAAATCTGTTGCGCCTATGACCAAAGGCTTTTTTGATCTCGAAGCGAGAAAGAAAGAGATAGCTGAAATGGGAGTTGATGGCCAGATCATCTCACCGACACATCATCTTTTCCTCTATTCTGCAGATCCCCAGACAGCAGTAAAATCAGCTCAGGTTCAAAACAACGGGATTAGTACAGTCTGTAAACAGGAACCGGACAGGTTTTTCGGCAATGCTACACTTCCACTTCAGGACACAAAAGCATCTCTCGCAGAAATTGAAAGGGCATACTCAGATCTTGGAATGAAAGGCATAGAGATCGGGAGCAACATAGCTGGAAAGAACCTGGATCATGAAAGCCTGCATCCAGTTTATGAGAGAGCTTCTGAACTGGGAATGCCCATCTTCGTTCACCCAAATGACTTCCTCGGCGGGGACAGGCTGTCCAAATATTACATGGGAATTGTTGTAGGTACCCTTGCAGAAACAACAATCGCTGTCACCAGCATGATATTTGGCGGCATCTTCAATAAATTCCCAAAGCTGAAGATGGTCTTCTGCCATGGAGGAGGAGCTATTCCCTACCAGTCAGGGCGGCTGAAACACGCTGTAAGCATAAGGGATGAGCTTAAGGGATCGAATGTTGACGTGGATGGTAGCCTGAAGAATAACATCTACTTCGACTCTGTTGTCTTTGATGATGAGGCCCTTCAGTTCCTTGTTGAGAAAACAGGTGCAGACAATGTTCTTCTTGGAACCGATTATCCTTTCAACATGGGAAACTGGAATTCTGCAAAGGCTCTTGATGCCCACAAGGGTGTTGATGAAATCTCCAAAGACAAGATTTTCCTCGGGAACACCCAGAAACTTTACAAACTCTAAACATCCCCCATTTTTCCTTCGTTATTCGCTTAAGTTATATAGTTCCAAAATCTTGGTGATTCTGTGTATATTCCAGACCTTATTCCTGAAGAAGACAAGAAGATTATAGAAGAAAAATACCGGCATAATTCAGTTAAAGAGGAAGTTGTTGGGAATTCACCAGCTCTCCTTGTTGTTGACATGACGTATGG
>JBJKQM010000097.1:0-5350 GCA_046705365.1 Thermoplasmataceae archaeon | reverse complement strand
CAAGAGGAGGGGGTACCGCACTAACGGGTTCATCCATCCCAATAAACGGGATGGTAGTCCTCAGTATGGCCAGGTTTGACAAAATACTGGAGGTGCACCCCGAAGACAGATATGCCATAGTTGAACCCGGTGTAAGGCTGGACGCATTCAACCAGCACCTTTCAAAATTCAATTTCTTCTATCCGCCGGACCCTGCGAGCTCTATTGCCGCAACTGTCGGCGGTTCCATCTCTACAAATGCCGGTGGATTACGGGCTTCAATGTATGGAACCACAAGAAACTGGATTCTTGGGCTGGAAGTGGTGCTTCCAAATGGAAAGATTATGAAGACTGGAGGAAAAGTGCTCAAGAGAACAGCAGGGTACGATCTCACTTCAATGATGGTTGGCGCCGAAGGCACACTAGGCGTGATCACAAAGGCAATAGTGAAGATTTGGCCGCTCCCTGAGGCAAAGGGCCGTATTCTCGCTTTTTATGATTCAATCGACAAGGTTGGCCAGGCCATTTCTGAACTAAAGGGGAAAGGAATCACCCCTCTCATAGCTGAATTCCTGGACCGGATAACCATGAACTCACTAACCACAACCAGAGGACTTGAGTTCCCTGAAGATTCCAACTATATGCTGATAGTGGACCTTGCTTCGACCAGGGAAAGCATCAATCGTGAGCTTTCTGATGCCGAGGCAATATTGAAGAAATTCAATCCGGTGAGTACAAGCATCACCACGGACCAGGCAGAAATGGACCGGATATACGAGGCAAGAAAGGGAGCGTATTCTTCACTCCTCAGTGAAAGAGGCAGTGACAGTGAAAGGGTGGTGATCGGTGACGTTGTTGTACCTGCATCAAAACTTCCCGAGGCACTGAAGGAAAGCGAGGAAAGAATCAGGCATTATGGCATTAAAGTTGCACTATTCGGCCACATCTCGGATGGAAACATCCATGCAAATATTTACGCCGATATAAGCAGCCCGGAGCATATGGAGAAGATAGACAAGTTCCAGCATGACTTTGCCATGATTTCCATCAAACATGGCGGCTCGGTATCCGCAGAACATGGAATAGGGCTGGAAAAGAAGGAACTTCTCCTGCTTGAAATGAAGGAAACCGGTTCCGAGGAAGCGTTGAACATCATGAAAACCATAAGGGCAACATTTGATCCAAACGGCATCATGAACCGGGGTAAGATGTTTGACTGAGAATCTCATCAGGGCGCTGGAAGAAGAAGTCGGGAAATGCATAAGCTGTGGGTTCTGTGAAAGCGTATGCCCTACTCTTCCTGCAGCAGGATATGATCTGTGGAAAGGTGCCAGAGGCAGGGTCATAACCGGCAAGGAAGTCCTAAAGGCAATAACTTCAGGTGAAGGAGCAGGATTGAATGTTTCGGACAGTTTCTATTCCTGCCTGGACTGCAATGCCTGCCTGTACGTATGCCCGGCAGGTGTAAATGCAGGCAACGTGAGCCATATCTCAAGGGAAATTATAACCGGAGGACTCCTTGAAGCGAATGAGAACCCCCTGGCAGAGATGATTGTTAAAGTTACCATGAAGTACATGAATCCTCTTGGCGTGAGGGAAAAATGCGCAGAATGGTTTAACGGCATGCAACCGGACAGGTCATCCGGTGATCTGCTGTATACGGGCAACATGTATCAGCTGATGGCTTACACGGCAGGAATGGGCAGCCTCAGGAAGAAGCTTGGCAAATCAGCTTCAGGATTCATGGCAGGAATTGTTGCCAGGCAACCTGCATTCATAAGGCTGGCGCCAAAAAAGAAGGACCAGTCCCTTGCGGATAAGATGAACCACTCACTAGCGAACATTGCTGATCTTCTGCGGAATGCGGGAATAACTTTCAATTACCTCGGCACTGATGAGCCCTACCCGGGTACATTCATTTATGATCTTGGCTATTCAAAACTCTTTGGTGAATATGCACGCAAGGTAACTGAAGTTTTCAGAAAAGCAGGCACAAGGAGAATAATAACGGTTGATCCACACACATACGACCTCCTGAAGAATGTTTACCCGAAGTATGTTCAAGACTTCGATTTTGAAGTAGTTCACTACCTTGATCTCATTAAAAGCCTGGATTACGGATCTGGGGATGAAAATGTCACTTTTCATGAGCCATGCCATTTTTCCCTGAGAGACGAGAACTATGATGCACCACTCCAGATTCTGAGGAAAATATCCAATGTTCAGCTTCCGCCGAGAAGCGGAAGAAAGACAAAATGCTGTGGTGGGCCGGATGAACTGCTTTTTCCTGAGATTGCAGAGAAAGTCTCCACCGACAGGTATGAAGAACTCAATGATATGGGCACGGAAAAGATAGTCACAGCCTGCCCCATTTGTTTTGCAAACCTGAATAAGGGGAAAAATGTAATTGAAATAGGGGATTATCTCAACAGGGCTGTCAGGAACCAAAATAAGTGAGTTGCACATCCAGCTTGGTTATTGATCGCAGAATTTGCACAGGACTGGGGGGAAACTTTTGAAGGAATCTAATTTTGGAAAGCATTACTATGGTCTTCTTGGCCATAGCTCAAGTTTCACTTCAGCTTTCAGTATTGCACAGGTCTGCATCACTGTTTTCGTTTTCAATCTGACGCAGTCTGCCGTGGCAGTTGGTATAGTAGCCATCGTGGAAACACTGGCGGTATTGCTCGTTTCACTGCCGGTGGGAACACTAGTTGACAAATTCAACAAGGGTTCGCTTCTGTCTATTTCAGGAGCCATGGGATTTTTCGTCATGCTGGGGTTTGTCCTCATCAGTACCTCATTCCAGTTCAACCTCTTCCTTGTGCTTGGCCTTGCAGCAGTATGGGGTGCCAGCAGGGAGATAATGAGGACCGCAGGGCTTTCCACTCTCCCGGATCTGGTTAATCCAAAATCTCTTTCAGGAGCCAATGGAATTTTCAGGGCTTTGAACAGCAGCCTGGGTTCAATTTCAAACGCACTGGCAGGCGGCATAATCGTCGTATTCGGAATAGCAATTGGCTTCGGGTTCGGTGCTGCGGGGTATCTGGCTTCGAGCTTACTTGCGCTGATCTTTATTATGCCCTTCCTCAAAAGGAAACAAATCACTTCTTCCGGGGAGGAAACAGAAAAGCACAGCATGCTGGAAAATCTCACAGAAGGTTTCAAATGGTTAGTGGCAAGAAAGGGGTTCTTCCTGATGACCATATCTGCAACTTTCTTCAACTTCTTCATGGACATGACATACATATTCTTCGTCGTGTATGTTGAGGTGGGCCTTGATGCCAATCCACTGGTTTATGGTTTTATGCTGGCAGCCCTTGCGGTGGGCGACGTAGTTGGGTCACTTATACCGGGGCGCATTGATCTTCTTAAGTTCACCGGAAAGATAAACGTGGTATTTTTCGGTGGGGTGATCGGGGTTTCAATACTTCTCATGGGCCTGTTTCCCACAGTTCCAATTGCAATAGCCTTCAGCTTCACGTGGGGCATTTCAATTGGATTGGGAGTCAATCTATGGCTTACTTCCGCACATAATATTGTGCCCCCTGAAATGCGCGGAAGATACTTTGCACTTGATGGCGTGTTGAGTTCCATCAGCCCGGTTGCCATAGCGGTTGGAGCCCTTGTCATTTCTTATGTTGGCATATTGGATGACTTTGTCATTTCCGGCATACTCATGCTTGTGTTCACGCTTGTATTTGCATTAATGAAGAGCCTCTGGCAGCTGGATGGAAGATTGAAAACAGCAGAGATCAGTAGCGATTAAGTGCCCTATTGAAAATAAAAATTAAAAGGGCTCATCGGCCCTTGTATTCTGGTTTTCTTTTCTGCAGGAATGCTGAAATTCCCTCTTTGAGATCCTCAGTACCGTAGAGGAGCCCCATGGCCATGGCTTCCATCTGGAGGCCGTTGTCTGCAGGCACATCGCTTCCTTTATTTATGAGGTTCTTTGCAACACCAGCAGATATGGGTGCAATTCTCTCAGCAAGATCTGCAGCAAACTTGTCCGTCTCAGCCTCTATGGTATCTGTAGGGTATAGCCTGGAAACCAGTCCGATCTCATGGGCGTATTTGCCCTCATATCTTTCACCTGTAAGAATTAGGTAAGTTGCCCTTGACATACCCAGGAGTTTCGAAAGCCTCTGGCTTCCTCCCCATCCGGGCACAAGCCCAAGTGTTACTTCAGGAAGGCCCATCTTCGCATCCGGGGAAGCGACCCTTATGTCACACCATGAGGCCAATTCAAAACCTCCCCCGAACACGTTTCCCTTCATCTCGGCTATGGTGATCTTTGGAATTTCTGAAAGGAGCCTGAAGGTTCTCTCCCCAAGCCTTGCATTCTCGGCAAAATCCATGGGGCTGCTGAAGAATTGTGTCAGCTGTGCGCCTGCGGAGAGGTTCTTACCGGATCCTCTGACCACAACAACGTTTATTTCCTTGTCATTCCAGAGAGATTTCAGGTGCTTTTCAAGGCCCTCGAGCACATCCACATTGATGAGATTGTTTCTTGTATTGGTGATGGTAAGTGTGGCAACCCTCTTCTCCACATCCCGGGACAGGGCCACAGGCTCTCCCTCTCCAGATGGTGGAGTTTCAGTTTTTCCTGCTTCTTTCTTAGGTTCCTCCACACTCTTTTTTGCTTTTCCGGAGAGAATTTCTCTAAGCTTGCCCTCTTCTATTGATTTTGCAGGATAGAAGATCTTAGTATCGAATTTTTCACTCAGTTTCTGGAGTTTTCTCTTTATCTCAGCATTGGTGAGGCCTTCTGCTACAGATATAGGCCCAAATGGCCTGTTCATTCCCAGCTTCACCCCTGTTTCAATATCCGCCGGCTCAGCAATGCCTTCCTCCACGATCCTGACTGCCTCATTTATCTCGACACAGAGCACATCCATAAGATCGATTGCAGTGGACGGGGGCGCATCAGGGATCTTTGCCTTTCCGTTTTCCCAGACGTAAAATCCCTTTCCTGTCTTCAGGCCAAGCTCCTTGCTGTCCATGAACTTCTCAAAATACTTGCATTTCCCATATTCAGGGTCCAGGGCATCCTCATAATAACGGAGGGAATGCACAACAGTGTCAATTCCAACATAGTCCATCAGTTCATAAGGTCCCATCGGGAGTCCCTGTGATCTGCCAAATGCATCTACCTCCTCTGGTTTTGCCATGCCCTTGTCAAGAATGTGGCAGAAAAGAAGGCTCTCTGGGGCATTGATCCTGTTAACAACAAAACCAGGGGTATCCTTAAGAACACGTATAGGCGTCTTGCCGATCTTCTTTGAAAACTGGTATGCCGCCTCAAATGCTTCATCTGAAGTCTTATCGGACTTGATCACTTCCACCAGTTTCATAAGTACAGGGGGGTTGA
>JBJKQM010000096.1:0-8843 GCA_046705365.1 Thermoplasmataceae archaeon | reverse complement strand
TTTTATTATAAACTTGAAATCCGGAGTTTTGACCAGCTTTTTCCATGAATAACACAGTAGACTCACTCCATGGTTTGAATCTGTGTTTGTATTAATTGCGTCAAGCTATTGTTGGATATTCTGAAGTCTAATTGAATCGTCAAGTCAAAATTACCATTCACTCCATAAAAAAATGTTGAGCTGGGATAACCACCTGCGGAGTGGAAGTACGAATATGTGAATCCAAGAAAAGAAGCATTTATGACCGAATATGAACCGTTGCTGTACAACCCCTGTATGTATGTGGAGCCCTCATATTCCTGAAGTGCCTGCGATGCGTTATCCCATTTATTTATTTGAATGAAAAGTGAAAAAACAGTATTTGCTGGCTTATATGGGTAAAAAACTTGGTACTCTTCAATTACATTACCCCCTTGAATGACTTTTCCAATTTCAGTGTAATTATAACTGATGTTGGTGATTTTAGCAGCCTGGGATTCAGAGACAAAAGCATACCTGGGCCCCTCAGTCCCGAAGAAACCAGTTTCAACCATTGCTGCTAATGTAGCAGCGATAAGAACCACAGTCATGATAAGCGCCGCTATAGTGTTGCGCTTCATCCTAACCTCCTACAATTGCACAAAGTTGGTCACCAGTCAGTCTATCATTAGTGTATCCAACACTCAGACTTATACATTTAGCCATTCACAATTACCCACATGTCAATTTACAGTGAGATTATTGCTAAAGCCATTAATATTAATTTGGTCTTTTAATTAAATTCCGTCACATTTAATTTCAGCCATTGCATATTATATTCTAAAAACTCGTTTAAGTACATTTATTAGCCTTAAACATCGTTATATAATGCTTTCCAATTACCATTTGAAAGATTAACAGTTGATGTAACATGGGCCGAAAAGAAGACAATATTGCAAAGGCAATGAAACTAATAGAAAATCCGTCAAAGATCAGGAACATGGGTATCGCAGCCCATATTGATCATGGTAAGACCACACTTAGTGACAATCTTATTGCTGGAGCCGGCATGATGAGTGAAGAACTTGCTGGAAAGCAGCTTTTACTTGACTTTGATGAACAGGAACAGGCGCGAGGCATCACCATTAATGCAGCAACAGCTTCAATGGTGCATCCCTACGATGGTGAGGAATACCTCATCAACCTTATCGACACCCCGGGTCACGTTGACTTCGGTGGAGATGTAACAAGGGCTATGAGGGCAGTAGATGGCTGTGTCATAGTAGTAGATGCAGTAGAGGGCGTAATGCCCCAGACTGAGACTGTTATAAGGCAGGCTCTCAGGGAAAAGGTCAAACCAGTTCTTTTCATCAACAAGGTAGACCGTTTGATAAATGAGCTCAAGCTAAATGGCGACGAGATGCAGAAGAGATTCCTCAAGATCATTACTGATGTGAACAAACTGCTTGGAAAATACGCACCAAAAGAATTTTCCCAGGCCTGGCAGGTAAACGTTCAGGATGGGAGAGTTGCATTCGGTTCTGCCTATCACAACTGGGCAATTTCTGTTCCTGCTATGAAGACTTTCGGTGTCACTTTTACTGACATAGTTGAGTTAGTCAGGGCAGAGAAACAGAAGGAACTCGCCAAGAAAGCACAGCTGCACAAAATCATTCTCAATATGGTTATCAGACACCTTCCCAACCCTCTCGAGGCCCAGGAATACAGGATACCACAGATATGGAAAGGCGACCTTGACTCAGAAATGGGCAAAGCCATGCAGACCTGCAGATATGACGGTCCTGTGAGTATGATGGTTACAAAAATCATCATCGACCCACACGCTGGAGAAATAGCTGTAGGAAGGGTTTTCAGTGGAACACTCAGGAAAGGCAGTGAACTTTACATTGTTGGTCAGGGTAACACGAAGTACAAGGTTCAGCTCCTGTCAATGATGGTTGGCCCTGACAGGATTTCCGTTGATGAAATGGCGGCAGGAAACATCGCAGCAGTAGTAGGTCTAAAGGCTGCAATTGCAGGTTCAACTGTTTCTTCAATTGCAAACATGGATCCATTCGAGCCAATGCAGCATTACACCGATCCGGTGGTTACGCTGGCTATTGAGGCAAAACACACATCTGATCTTCCCAAGCTGATTGATGTTCTTAGAAGCGTGTCGAAAGCCGATCCATCAATCCAGATTGAAATTAACCAGGAAACCGGAGAACATCTTATCTCAGGGATGGGAGAGCTTCATCTTGAAGTCACCATGTACAGGATAAAGAACGACTTCAAGGTCGATGTGCAGACTTCTGATCCACTTGTGGTATACAGGGAAACCATCGAGAAGAAAGGCGGTCCGTTTGAAGGTAAGTCTCCAAACAAACACAACAGATTCTACTTTGAAGTTGAGCCACTTCCTGAAGATGTTATTCAACTGATCAAAGATGGAGTGCTTCCACAGGGAGCTAAATTCAAAGATAAAAAGACCATAATGGAACTCCTGGAAGGAGCCGGTCTCGCAAGAGATGAAGCCAGAGGTCTTGTCATGGTAGATGGCCACAATGTTATGGTGGATGTGACTAAAGGTATACAGTATCTTGATGAAACCATGGAACTTCTTATGGAAAGCTTCACAGAGGTAATGTCAAAGGGACCTTTGGCAAATGAAAAGGTTGCAGGAATAAAGGCCAGACTCGTTGATGCAAAGCTCCACGAAGACAGCATTCACAGGGGACCAGCACAGGTAATTCCTGCTGGAAGGAACTCACTGTATGGTGCAATGACAATGGGAAAAAGGGTTCTAATGGAACCAATGCAGAAAGTTTTCATCAACGTTCCGCAGGATATCATGGGTT
Source organism: Thermoplasmataceae archaeon (assembly GCA_046705365.1). Taxonomy (GTDB): domain Archaea; phylum Thermoplasmatota; class Thermoplasmata; order Thermoplasmatales; family Thermoplasmataceae; genus JAJZOM01. The sequence goes on along the minus strand of JBJKQM010000096.1, from coordinate 6,027 downwards.
CAGTAACCAATGAAATTCAGCAGAGAAGGGGTGTTGTTGAGGAGATGAACCAGGAAGGCGACGATATTGTTGTTGTAGCAAAAGTTCCGGTATCCGGAATGTTTGGATTTGCATCTGCAATTAGGAGCGCAACTGGAGGAAAAGTTCTCTGGAGCTCAGAAAACTATGGTTACCAGAAAGTACCTCCTGAAATCCAGAAGGAAATTGTCTCTAGGGTTAGAGAAAGAAAAGGCCTCAAAGCAGAGCCCTATGATGAAGCTTATTACGCTTCACTCTAATTTTTTATTCTTACCTAATTTTATTTTCAGCCTAAACTTTTTTTTCGGTGAAATGTTTATTTTGCTTATTTACAAGTAAAAGGTACTATTTTATTATAAACATAAATTTCGTAAAACTTATCTAACATGATTTTATTAAACTTTTATGCCAAAAGATGCGGAAGACGATAACTTTAATAAGAAACCGTATGGCTGGGTTGGAGCAGTTGTCATTGTGGCAATCTTGTTTTTCTCCATTGGCTACTTTGTCCACACGCCTCCAAAACAAACAACTACTACAGTAACACTTTACGAGGCCCTGGCGCCCCAGGAAGTTGCTTACTTTGAGAATACGATCATTCCTGCTTACGAGCAGACCCACCCGAATGTCATAATTGAGCTGGCTAACCTGGCATCTCCAAATGATGTTGCCTCAGAAGTTACTGCACTTGAAAAAAGCGGACATGTTGGTAACACACTTGTAGGTCTCGACAACCTCGTGGTCGGGAACCTCATTTACAGTTCCAGTGGAAATCTACTGATGAACCTTACCAATGTATCATCTACTATGCTGCCCAATACTCTGATACCCAGTGCGGTCAACATGACAAACTACGAAAAGAACGTGTTTGGTGGAATCTATTTCCTGCCATTCAGATCAAACCTTCCACTCACCTTCTACAATAAGACTGCATTTTCGAAAGCAGGTATTAGTGCACCACCTACGAATGACTCACAGCTGCTTGCTGATGCCAAGCTTCTGAACACCACCTTCGGTGGAAATGGACAGGTTATGTTCCAGGGGGCTGGTCTGACAGGTGGCCACTCTGGTGCGAGCACAGGAACTGAACTCTATCAATGGATGGTTCAGTATGGTGGAAACCCCTTTGTGTTCAACGATACTGGTGATGTTCATGCCTGGCAGTTCCTTTATAATCTCTCCAAGTACTTCAACCCACAGTACAAGGGCGGATACTGGGGAAGCTATTCAGGGCTTGCAAATGGCCAGTACTCACTCCTGGATTACCAGTGGCCATACATCTATAACACGTTGGAGAACAGTACGTACCAGATGACAACCAAGACTCTTGGTGTCTATGGTGGACCTGCTGGAGCGGTGAACGATAACCATCTACTCGGTGGAGATGTTCTGACGATCCCGAAGGGTGCAACAAACGTTCCATACCTTGAGCAGTTTGCAAACTATCTCCTGGGTGCACAGGTCCAGAAGGAAACTCTGGTTAACCTATCCTGGGTTGCTGTTAACTCACAGGCATACCAGAACCTGCCCGCAAGTTATTCGGCAGTTGGCCAGGCTCTCCAGAAGGCAATCAGCGGAGGTATATTCCTGAGGAACCCAACTCCGTGGATTACAAACTGGAATACAATGGCTTCACAGGCCTGGGCTGATATCATTGTGAATCACAATATCACATACAGCCAGATACCTGCCACTCTGAACACATACAACCATAATATGTACACATATTTGGTCAACAACTATGGTAAGACTGTGGCAAACCAGTATGAAGCCGGCGGATATCAACCGATATCCGTATAACCATTTTTTTATCCATTTTTTATTAAGGTGCGAAATTAATGGCGCTCAGTGAAAAACAGAAAAATCTATTCATGATTCTGCCTGCTATTGTTTACATAGTGGCATTGTCATTTTATCCGTCCATTCTCGCTGTTGTAGACAGTTTCAAAACACCAAGATCCAACTTCACTCTCTTCAATTACCAGGAAATATCTCTATTCAATCTAAATAGCGCAATTGTGAATACAGTAATTGTCACGGGTTTTGCTTTGCTGTTCCAGTTCATTCTGGGATTCATAATCGCGACCATCCTTACCAAGGAGTTTGCAGGAAGAAAAGTCTTCTCCGTGCTCTTCCTGGTACCTTTTGGCGTGGCTACAGTAGTTGCGGGATTCGTGTTCTTTAACGTTTTTACTTATTCCGGAGGTTACGCAAATTCCTTTCTACATCTGTTTGGAATAGCTCCAATCAGCTGGCAGAATTCCTATGCCACCTCAGTTTTGGGCCTTGTCATATCCGACAGCTGGAAAAATACGCCAATTGTTGCCCTCATTCTTTTTGCAGGGATGTCATCCATATCACCTGACATATACCATGCATCGACTATAGATGGAGCAGGGCCGTTTTCAAGATTCTTCAGAATCACCCTGCCAAACCTCAGCTCGTATATTGCCATAGCACTGATTATCAGGGGCGTCAGTGAATTCAATATCTTTGCCATGGCTCTGCTACTCTTCCCATACAAGTTGCTCACAACCCTGACTTACGGATTCTACACCGGAACCAACAGCGATTACCTGGCATATGCTTCTGCAACAATTCTGCTAGCCTTCATTCTGGTGTTTACTGGAATTGTAATGCTCGTAAGAAACAGATCACAGGGAAGTGGTTCAGCATGATGTCCAGAGCAGGAAAAATTGCAATTTATGTCGGCGTAGCAATTATTTCACTCTATATACTTTATCCACTTTATCTGCTCTTTCTCATTGCATTCAGCCCTGTTCAGTATACAATAGGAACACAGCTCCCGCCGCAATTGCCAGTTGCATTTACTCTAGGCAACCTCAGGACTGCCCTTAGCGGTTTTAACCTCATTGACCCCATGATAAAGAGCGTTGAAGTTGCGTTCATCGTGGGTGGCATTGCAATTGGTCTGGGAATACCGGCTGCATATGGGTTAAGCAAGCTAACTGTGAAGAACGCAAACCTGATTTCATCAACACTTTTTCTGGCCAATATGCTTCCGGCCATTGTCATAGCAATACCGGTCAGTGTAACATTCCTGAAGATCGGATTATGGGACTCTGTAATTGGATTGGCCCTTGCACAGGAACTGGTTGTATTGCCATTGACTATTTTCCTGATTCTTGGGGCGTTCCAGAGCCTGCCTAAAGACCTGGAATATCAGGCAAGGGTAGATGGCGCAGGGATTTTCCAGGTATTGTCAATGATACTTATCCCGCTGGCAAGAGGCGGGATTGTGGCAGCTTTCCTGCTTTCCTGGATGATGTCCTGGGATGAATTTACATTTGCAATTATACTTTCTCCAGTAAAACAGACCCTGCCTATCGTCATTTATGAAAATATTACAAGAGGCAACATACTTGCCTCGTCAGCATTTGCCCTGATTGTAACCATACCTGTAATTGTCCTGACGGTGTTTCTTTCAAAATACCTCAAGGGGGAATTCCTATCAGGAGGACTGGTTGGATAATGGGAAATTATGCATTTATTAAAAAACAAGAGGTGAACATATGGGAATAAAACTGGAATTACAGGGACTCACAAAAAAATACGGAAACCAGAAAGTGTTCAATGATATCAACCTGACAATCGAGGATAATGAGTTCTTCGTCTTTCTTGGGCCTTCTGGAACAGGAAAATCAACGCTGTTAAAACTGATCGTAGGCATCGAAGAACCGGATGCTGGTAAAATAATCCTGAACGGGAAAGATATAACACATCTGCCTCCAAACAAGAGGAATATTGCAATGGTATTCCAGAATTATGCTTTGTATCCAAACATGTCAGTCTTTGACAACATCGCATTTCCGCTCAGAATGCACCACGAAGGGGGAATTAGGAGAAAAGTGGAGGAAGCTGCAGAAAAACTTAACATTTCTGACATCCTGAAAAAGAATGTTACAAGAATAAGCGGTGGGCAGAAACAGAGGGTAGCCCTTGCCAGGGCAATTGTGCGGGAACCTGCAATTTTTCTGCTTGATGAGCCGCTGAGCAACCTCGATGCAAGGATAAGGTTTACGGCGAGGGAGGAACTGAAACGAATTCAGAGGGAACTCAACAACACCTTTGTTTTTGTAACCCATGACCAATCAGAAGCAGCGAGCATGGCAGACAGGGTTGCAGTTCTCCATGACGGAAAAGTGGAGCAGATTGATCCTTTTGAGAAATTATATGAGTACCCCTCCACGGAATGGCTTGGTGATTTTATTGGGAACTACCCCATGGGATTCCTTCCAGGACCCGTAGTCGGTGAACCCGAAGACATAAGAATAGGTTTCAGGAGTGAATGGCTGGAAGAATCTGACAAAGGTTTCGATGCTACAGTTGAAGCAATGGAGATCACAGGGGATACCTTTTTCCTGTTCTGCAGGACAGAAGACGGCACACAAATCACCTTTAAAAGCCTTAAGCGCAGGGAGGTGGGGGATAAAATAAAACTAAAGGTGAACAGGTACAACAGCTACAGGAATGGGGTGCTTGTAACCCAGTAAGTTAAATTCCTCACCCCACTTCCAACATATTTTTATCAGAAACACAATTCTAACCAGTTATCAGATGAAGGTCTACTGTTCGGTTTGCGGAAAAAGCAGGGGCAAATTTCAGGAATTCCCATCCTGTTCCTGTGGCGGCATTTTTGTTATGGAACCAGACTTCAAGTACAGGGACGGCAATTTTCTTTCCAGGTTCCCTTACCTTACGGAAGAAGTCTCCATCGGGGAAACTGTGACCCCGCTTGTAAAATTTCAGGATATGGACTTCAAACTGGAGTATTTCTCTCCTACATTTTCATACAAGGACAGGGGAACCAAAACCCTGATCTCATGGCTCAAAGGTAACCTGCCACAGGGCTCAAGGATAAACGAGGATTCTTCTGGAAATGCCGGTGCTTCAGTGGCTGCATACGGGGCTGCAGCTGGCTTTTATGTAAATATTTACGTTCCTGAAAAAACTGTTCCGGGCAAGATAAACCAGATTGATAGCTATGGGGCTAAAATCCATAGGATACCCGGGTCCAGGGAAGCGGTATCCGAGGCATGCAGATCTGCAGAGGGATATTTTTCAAGCCATGTGTACAACCCTGAATTCCGAGACGGAATGAGGGAGATCAGTTATGAGATATTTCACCAGTATGGAGGGAAAGTCCCCGATAATATTTTCATTCCGGTTTCAGCCGGGACATTGCTGCTTGGGGTCATATCAGGTTTCAGGCATCTTCTGGAAACCGGTGAGATCCATAAGCTCCCACATTTTGTCGCGGTTCAGACAGAAGCAATTTGTCCCTTATGTGCCATAATCAACAACTTTTCTTACGATCCTCAAAAACCTGTGCAGTCGATAGCAGATGCCCTAGTCTCAAAAGAACCGCCGCTTCTGGACTTAATGGTTAAAGAGATGAAGGAAATCGGAAGTTGCGTCACGGTGTCTGAGCAGGAAATCATGGAGTCAAGAGTGGAGTTATCAAGAAAAGGTATCCTGGTGGAATACAGTTCTGCAACTGTTTACGCGGCCAGAAAGAAAAAGAGTGTAGAAGGGCGAAGCCTCCTGCTTATGACGGGAAATGGCCTGAAGAATCTCTGAAATCAGGCAGTCGTTTTCAATGCTTCTTCTGGGAGCTTTTCGCTGTCGTACGTCTTGCCGTTTATGCTGATCGAGTATCTGACGTCGGCTCCGCCCCTTTTGGCCAGGATTGAAACGCTGCAGTATTTTGTCAGTGAGAGATTTACAGCTTTACGTACTTTATCCAGATCAACATCTCCCTCAAAGTAGTAGTGGATGTTTACATGGGTTAGCACTTTCGGATGTTCTTCTGCCCTATCACCTGAAACCTCACATCGGAAGTTGCTAAATTCCACCTTCATTTTCCTGAGGATATTAACTACGTCATCGCTCGAACAACCTCCCATTGCGAGGAGAAGGTGTTCAGTTGGGGAGAAATTCTGCACATTGTTGGCTATAGAGTTCTTTAACGTTATGGAAACTTTTTCG
>JBJKQM010000095.1:0-5277 GCA_046705365.1 Thermoplasmataceae archaeon | reverse complement strand
ATGAAAGTCAGCTTTCCACTGCTTCTTATCCTGTAGACCCAGCCTCTCACTGAAACTTCCTTTCCTTCACTGGAATCAACGCTGATGTCTCTGATTAGGCTCATTTGAGCATTCATAGCTCTTTGTTATAATAAGATTAGTTTTCTCATTGCTGGGATTAGATAATCTGCAAAAGAGCAGACATTTTTAATTTTAGCGGATAAGTGAAGTCTTCTGGCAGTTGTTCTGTGATTTCTGAAACCTGGTCGGCCCTTAATGCATTTAGATTTCTATAGTATACCTTTTCCCCAGTTTCCATTTGTCCCATCTGAATTTTGATCTGTGAAACGACTACTCCGATTATATCGTGCACTGTCTTCTTATTCTGCCCATTCTGTTTTTTCCAGATATCCTCGAGGACGTTATGTGCTTCCCAGAATCTTTCCTCTTTGATCAATTCTTCCACCAGTTCCAGCATCTCTCTGGTAGACAAGTTGCTGAAATCTTCCTTCACAGGATTCATTGATATAAAGTCACCAATCTGTTTTTCTATCTGAGACAGCTTATGACCAATTGGAACAGAAAAATCAATCTCAACGGAATCTGAGTGCCTTCGAAATATTATCTTGTCAGCCCCCATATTCTCCAGAACTATAGCTGCCGTTTGAGGATTCGATTTTACAAATAAAAGGAACCTCTGTTCTGACTCCTCACAATTCATCAGATCATTATTACAGGAATTATTAAAGGATAACCACACAGAAGGCAGGATGTAAGTGGAATCTCCTTTTCATTTTGATGTAAGATCCTTGAGTCTTTTTACCTAAACAATTTTATATTGTGATGTATATTATTAACAATCAGTGATAACAATTGGAAACGAGAGAAACCCTGGCGGCAGTATCAGCAATTATTGTATTCTTGATTCTCGTAATTTCACTGTTTGTTGTGCTTCCATCTATTCAGTCCAGAGGTCCGAGGGAAATCAGTATTGTATTTTCCGAAACTGGCCTTAAAACAGGACAGACTTGGAATGGTTATGTTGTTAATTACGTTGAAGTTAACGGTACCAGTGTTGCCCAGATGAGTTCCTTTTCCTCCTCAAACAGCACTGCAGTGGTAAATATAACTAATTTTCAGGACAGGGCTCTCTGGTCAATCAATTCGAGCAGCTGGTATGAAGCCTCACGGCCATATGGCCTGTTGAACTCTACAACTGGTTCAAGCTTAGAGATTACCGAAGCTTTCCAAAGAATGTATGTTTTGAATTTCGAAAAGAACAAAATGCCTGCTGTTGAACCTGACAACCTTACTGTATTTTCTGCCAATTCATATTACAACTTTACAAGTCACACCGGTTTTTCAAGCCCCTTGCCTTTATTCGATAACAACAATACCACAATTTCTTTCAAAACCACAAATGGAACATACTACTACCAGGTTAACAGCAGATATGTGAATAATACCTTATTTTTCCCGATGTACAATGAAACCGTGAACTTAAACGGATTTGCCAAGATAACTGTATCAGGAGAAAATATTACCACATTTTTGAGCTATACAACTCATACCTACAACCTATACGTCAGTGAAACAGGATTCCCAAGTAATCAGCCTGGCTGGAATTTCAGCATTGATGGATCGGAGTCTGACAGTTACAACAACCATGCTGGAGGTTACTACAATATGAGGTTTCTACTTCCAGACGGCACATACCATTACGCTGCAGAAACAATAGGTGGTTTCCTGGGATACAACGCAATTGGTTCAGTGACAATAAATGGTTCGGATGTGAAATTGGTAATAAGATACTGATATGCATTGACTTTGCCTAAAAATTAGTTAGAAAACTATTAAACGATTTGTCATATTCGGAATAGCTCGGAATCCGGGCAAACGGATAGGTGGCAGAGCGGTTATGCGTGGGACTGCAGATCCCATCTATTAGGGTTCGAATCCCTACCTATCCTTTACAAATTGTAATCAAATATTTTAGAATGAATCAGAAACAAGTTCCTTCTGGATAAGACTGAAATTATAATCCTTCAAGAGGAAATCTTTATTTCTGAACATTTCATAAGACTCATGTGAAATACACCGTCATCCTTGAGAGAGATGAAGATGGTTACTACTTAGTAAGCGTCCCTGCTCTTCCCGGATGCTTCACTCAGGGTAAGACCAGGCAAGAGGCACTTGAAAATGCCAAAGAAGCCATAGAATCCTATATTGGCTCACTGAAGAAACACAATGAACCAATCCCGGAAGACGTTGGAGAGGAAGTAGTACTGGATGCCTAAGCTTCCAGTTCTGTCAGGCAAGGATGTTATAAAGGCACTGACAAAAGCGGGTTATGTTTTCGATCATCAAACTGGAAGTCATATTACGCTGGTGAACAATGAAGGAAAGAAAATTACGGTTCCAAATCACAAGGAACTAGGTCCTGGTATTTTGAGGGCAATCATAAAACAGGCTGGCCTTAAGATGGACGAGTTTATCAGGCTTCTGTAATATCTTATTCGGATTGAATTTTCCACTAAAACCATCTGTTAAACCAATTGAGGAGTTGGGTTTCATCCATTGTTTGATAAATAGGAATTATATGTAAAGCCTTATTCTTGGGAAATTTTGATTTCCCGCATATTCATGAATTCAAAAATTTTTAAATGTTGGATTATGAGCTCTCCAGGGTTAAATAGTTCAAATATTATCCAACTCAATTGCGATAAGATACCTACCTATCCTCTGAACAAGTGTTTTCAGGTATTTCAGGGAGACCTACCCAATTATTATAAAGCGCCGAGATGATATTACTTCACCTGAAATGGCCAATAGATCCAGCCTCGAGGAGGATGTTTGAACAATAGATTTGGAAAGAAGGGCACCGATAAGAATTATTGTATTTGTTGTTATCTCCTCCGTCGTTTCTGTTGGAACCTCTCTTTTCAGCTTTTATGTGCTGATAATAAGGTCTATTCCTCCCTTTGTGGCAGGGAGTTTATTTGGCTTCGCTTCTGCACTGGGAATCCCATTCACTCTGATAGGAGGTATTTTAGGCAGCAAGTACTCTGTCATCAGGGTATTTCCTCTTTTCGTTAGTATCTCAGCCTTGGGATATATCGGACTTGCTTTTTCAAACAATATTCTGATGGTCGGAATTTTCTACATAATAGTGCGAGCAACCGAATATGTTCCCCAGACCCTTTTGCCAGTTCTTGTCTCTCAGAACATACAGAGGGAGAAAGTAGGAAGGTCCCTTGGTCAAATTAACGCACTTGGGTCTGGAGTGGCCGCTGTAGGTGTGCTCTTAGCAGGTTTTATTGCTCAAAACATTGGTTTTGAGATGTTGTTTCTGACAGTTGCCAGTCTATTCATTGTCTCAATGAGTTTATTAGTCTTGTATGTCCCAAGAGAGATAGTGCAAGGCATGCGGCCAGGCCAAGATAAAAACGATGTGAGAACTAAGTTGAAGTGGATTGATTATCTTACCCGCCACAAGTCACTTCTTATGGTCTCATTTGCAGTTATGATTCTCGCAACTGGTCTTTATTCTGATAAGTTCTATCCAGCATTTCTCTCTCAAAAATTCTTTGCCTCGACCCTCAGTATAGCCATATTTGATGCTGTAATGGAGATAGTTTATGCTGCAACTAACCCAATCGGAGGAGTAATTGCAGACAAATTTAGTCCAAAGACCACAGCAACAATGGGCTACTCTTTTATGGGAATCGCTCTCTTTCTGTTTCCTTTTATGCCTACTTTGATTTCCCTCTATTTTGTCATCACTTTATTCTCCTTAGGGCAGTCTTTTGGCTATTTTATAATTTTGACGGCGATAAGATCTGTGGATGAAAAAAATGCATCAACTGCAAGTGGAGTGGTGAACACCTTCACAACGATTGGGGTTTCTATCTCTGGCCCTGTTGGGGGCTATCTCTGGGCGTATATTGGACAGGTAAACTCATTTTTAATTGCATTGCCTGTATCTCTGCTATCCATTAGCATATTGGCTTTTTCCCAGCAACGAAGGAAAACTAATGAAGATTTCTGCAACAGCATTCGTTAGAGGTACGAAGATCGATAGTATTCCTAATAGTTACCTATAAGTAACTTTATAATAGATGCGTGTATTTCTACTTATGACAGATAACAAAGAGAGTGCCGTTATAAAAATTCGAAAGAGTACCTTAAAGGAAATAGAGAATGCTAGGATTAAAGCCATTGAACTCGCTAGGAAGTCTGGAAACAAAGAACTGGAGCAAGCATTGAATTCAATGGGAACTGGTGCCTTTGCTTCGTATCTTTTATTCAAGGGAATAGAAAGATTAGAGGAACTGAACAGCCTTGCCAACTGATGATTTCGAAACTATATACACCAGCCCGGGGACAAGGAAACTCCTGAGTGACTTGAAGAAGAAGGACCAAGCCAGTGCAATAAGTGAGGGAAATATAGAATTGGCCATTGCACTTTACGAGAAAAGCGGGTTTGCAAAGGTCTTGGGATTACCAGAAGGATTCTATAAAACATGGGCCAAGATGTCAAAACCTGTCTGAATTCTTAAACCTGGACCTCACAAATCGTCATAAACATTCTTTCTGTTTCAGATATCAACTATTAGAATCACAAGACGTTCTCTTTCTATGCTCATGATCACTCTGTATTTTCCGATTCTCAGGCTGTAAAGCGGAATTCTTTTCAGTCGCTTTACATAATGAAATGGAGCCTTGCTGACAGCCTCCATTTTCTCCAGGATTCTAACTGAGTCAACTTTGTCTAATCCCTCCAATGCCCTGACTGATGATTCAGTCCACTTGACATCGTAATCAGGCAATCTTTAGCCTCTTTTTCACTTCGTCTGTAGAGTAAACTTTCCCTTCCTTGATATCCTTCAGAGACATTTCTATCCTTTGAATAGTCTCTCTGGAAAGAGGTTCCTCGTCTTCTGCAAGTTCAGATAGTCTCCTTATCACAGAGTCGTAGGACTCATTCGGGTATAATCTCAGAGTGTTTAGTTTATCTTTAAGATCCTTTTTGATCTGAATGGTTGTCTCCATGTTCATGTAATCAGTCATAATTAGTTAAAGCTTACTATAGTAATCTACAAGTGTGTGTAAATATGTATGGACCATATCCGCTTAATTAAGTGACTCCCTACCTGTCCTCTTTCACTAGATTTAGCCGGTTCCTACGTGGAGCTACGAAAAAGACCATTAAGGATTCAACAGGGGTACAATCCAAATGAATGGGATCTCTCAACCTGTTTGTATTCCTCTCTTTCCAGCCGCAGATGTAGGATTTAA
>JBJKQM010000094.1:0-9050 GCA_046705365.1 Thermoplasmataceae archaeon | reverse complement strand
AAACCAAACCATTCCCCAAGCAGTTTAGCAGTTTACACAATCCATTTTACTGTAAACGAATTTGGCTTCATCAGTTCAAAATCATGAATTGGATGATAACTGAACCTCTAACCCTTCCCTTCTAAGTTGCCTTAGGAGGTGCATCAAAGTGCGTAAACGTGGTATATCTCGACGGAATATAAGCGTTTTGGTGACGCCTATTATGGGGCTTGACGTATAAAATGACACTTTTTGATCATACTTACAAAATTTATACATTGATTGTCTAGCTTCAATTAATTGAAGGATAACATCAGAATTCTTGGGATAGACGATGGCCCCTTCCAGAGAGGTATTGACACCCAGACCCCTATAGTAGCGGTCCTCATGAGAGTTGACGGTGTCATTGAATCTGTGCATGTGGACTATATTCCACTTGACGGAAATGAGACTTTGGCCAGAATTGTTGACTTTGTAAGCGAAATTGGAAAGAACAATGTCAATGTGGTTCTCACTGAGGGCGTCACATTTGGAGGGTTTGACATAATAAGCCCCGAAGTTGTTTATGAAAGGACGGGGATACCATTCATTTCGGTCACAAAGGGAAAGGGCGATATTGATTCCATGATAGATGCCCTCAAAAAACATGGGGATGGTGTTAAAATATCAAGGCTGCGAGCGCTCACGCCAGTTAAAAAAACCATTGGAAATGCGCACTTTACTCTTAATATATCAGGAATTGGGGAAAAAGAAGCCATAATACTGGTCCGAAAACTCATGAGAGTTGGAAATGTTCCAGAACCCCTCAGAATAGCGGATATGATCGCATTCTCCATAGCGAACAGCAACAAAAATAAGCCCTAAATAGGAAAGTATTACATTGAGGATAGTGATTATGAATTGGGGCTGATACATTGTCGCAGAAAGACAAGGGCGCACTGGAAGCTTTGATTGAGGTCACCAGGTCGGACTGCCCGATAACGAATTTCGTTAAGACCATTGAAACTGAGGTCAAAGTAGAGCGTCTTAGAATCGGTGAAACCAAGACCTTGCACAGGCTGGAGGCCCAGTCGGAACCAGAGCTTGTCCTGCCCGGTTTGCAGAGAACTGCAAACAATGTCATAAGAGTTGGAAAGAATGGTTTTTGGGCTGAATCCCACAGCTGTTCCGCATGCAGGTTTTTTGCGTCTTCCAATCTTGTGGTTCTGAGCTCCAAGGCAATAGACGACAGGAGAATACTTTACAGGATACTCATCCAGAATCCAACTAAGCTCAAGATTCTTGAAAGGGAACTTGAACAGGCCGGACTTAACCCCAATACGCTTGAGACTGAATTTGAAAGCCTGGATATACTCACAGAGAGGGAAAAGGAAGTGGTCAACATGGCTTTCAGGCATGGTTACTTCGATCCTGACAGGGGAATTTCAATGACAGAGATAGCCAAGATGATGAAAGTTTCAACACCTTCATTGTCAGATGTTCTACGAAGGGCAACCAAGAAAATTGTGAAATATTACATTGAAAACAAGCTGTAAAGGCAGATTTGGCAAAGCTTCATCAGCTGTTTTTTTAGAATTCGGCATTCTTAAAAAATTATCAAACATGAAAGAGCATAATTAATGAGAATAGCGGCTCTTTTATTTCTGGTAGCATGAATTCTCAACATATTTATTGGGGTTGCCCAATTAATCGTTCCGGCTGATGCATCTCCCGGAGTCTTTCGCCACTTTAATGGTTTTATCAGTGTTACTCAGATTCTCGTTGGCCTGATATTCCTCTTTATGTCAGCAAATCTGGACAGATTCATAAGCCCGGGAAGGGAGCTTCTCCTCCATTACGAAGTATAGCATTTGCTGAGTAATGGGTGACCAAATCAGAGGATTTCTATGGATGGTATGGCTCCGGTAATCAGTGTCCCTTCTGATTCAGGGTTTCTGAAATCCCTGATCCTTATTGTTGTTCCCTTTCTTCTGGCCAGTCCGGTCACTTTTGGATGTAGGACCTTGGCACCATTGACAATATAGCCCTCCGCCTGCTCGTAGGTAAGGAGCCTGAGGACATGGCTTTCCTTCACCAGTTTTGGATCCTCCGTCATCAGTCCAGGTACGTCCTTCCAGAATACAAGCTCGTAAGTTGGCAACGAGAAGGCTACAAGTGCGGCGGTGTAATCGCTGCTGTTTCTTCCCAGAAGCGCTGTTCTACCCGAGAGCGAGCTGCAGAAGAAACCGGTGACTACTGGTATTTCCGAGAGTTCTGTGTGAAGCTGCAATCGGCTCCGGATTTCACTCATTGATACCTCCTCATCAACATTGGCGTTGAGGTATTCATCATCATTTGCGAAGATTATTTCATCAGAATTCACAGCCACTGATTTCAGGCCGAGATCCCGAATATACCACTTCAGTATTGTTGCTGAGAGCCTTTCGCCCATGGACAGGATTTTCGCCCTGTCTTGCGAATTTTCCACCCCATGGGATTCCAGTGCTGTAACAGTGAGTAATTCCAGCAGGTATTCAACTTCCCTGTATGCCTCATTTCGCCTTTTTTCTTCCCTTATCCCTGAAATTGTGCTCCGGTGAATTCTTGTAAGGTCGTCTACAATTTTCAGGATTTGGCTCTTCTCATCCGCATCCGCTATTCCAATGAGCTTTTGAGTAACATCCTTTATGGCACTGACAACAACCACGCAATTCCTGTACTCCGATACTATGGAGGCAGCGTTGAGCATGTCTTCGGCTCCCGCAAGGCAGGAACCACCAAACTTCATCACATAATGATTCCTGTAATTCATATGAGGCCCCTCGAAAATGCAAGTTCTGCGTTGAGAACTGAGCTCCCGGCAGCACCCCTGACTGTGTTGTGCGACAAAGTCACGAACCTGGCTTCGTTCTTCCTGACCCTCAACCTGCCTACAGTCACTGCCATTCCGGCTGATCTTCCGCTTCCACGCCATAAATCAAGCACAGGCTGCGGGCGATCGGGTGAATCTTCAACTATAATTGGCTGTACCGGGGCAGTTGGAAGGAGTTTTTCCTGTGGAGTTCCTCGGAAACTGGATAGTGCATCCCTTAACTCAAATGGATCCGGATCGCTTTTGAATCTTATTGCCACAGATTCTGTGTGTCCCTCCCTGACAGGGATCCTCGTGCAGGTTGCATCCAGGCGGAGGCCTGAAACTTCAATTCTGTTATGTCCAACATTTCCCAGTATCTTCGGAATTTCTGCTACAATCTTCTCCTCCTCGGATTCAATGTATGGAACAAGGTTGGAGACCGCATCCAGCGATGGTACCCCGGGGTAACCCGCACCGCTGAGAGCCTGCATGGTTGTGACCTCCACATGCTCCGGTCCAAACTTCAGCAGGGGTTTCAGGGGGAGAGCGAGCCCAATGGAACTGCAATTCCCATTTGCAACCACGAATCCATCCCTGCCCTCAACCAGTGAGAAATGTGAATCATTGACTTCCGGAACGATTATTGGCACGTCATCCCTCATCCTGTTCATGCCGGAGTTGGTGAAAATCCTTGAGCCTCCTGATGCCAGTTCCAGTTCTACGTTTTCCTTGAGATCAGATGGGATTGCACTGAATATTGCATCATAATTCTCCTTCAGAATACTGGAAACATTGATTGTGCTGAGCTTCTGCTCAAGAAGGCTCTGCGATAATGTATCCGGTGAGACCTTCAGGATATCCTGCAGTTTCCTGTCCGATCTCTGCCATGCGTAGAGATCAGGTTCCTCAAAATACGGATGGTCTGTTAGCAACTGGCAGAACCTCTGCCCGACAAGACCACTGGCTCCAATCAGCGCCACTCTCTTTTTCGCCATTATTGAACAGACCTCCTAGATGCAGGGTTTTTCAATTAGGGCGTTGAGATCAGGCGCTTATAAATTGATTTTGTCATAATTAATAATCATCAGTCATAATTTTGAGCCATAATATTACTGAAAATATTTCGAAACCTGTGTATCAATATAATAGAAAACTACCTTATATATTCAGTTCCTGGTAAGAATTAGATTGGTGGAAATTTAAAAAAATTTCTCATCAGTTTTGCTGTTTTAAGGTTGAAAAAATTATTGTGGAGAATATTGTAATTTATTCTCACTCTTTGAACATGAAGAATTCAAGTTCGTCAACTGCACTGGTCTTGACAGTGTCGAGATTCTTCACTATGTCATCGAGTTTTTCCTCTTCCACAGGCATGTATTTCATCTTTCCAAGTGACATGTGGTAAGAGCCCGGGCAGAGGACACCTTCCTTCACGACGATGGCGTCGGGCTTGAGAGAAAGTATCCCGGCCATGCATCTTTCTTTCCCGCCATAGGGAGAGCCGAATCCAGGGTTCTCATACTCTGTAATCTGTTTTGTCTCGTCGTCAATTAACATTATTGAGTTTCCGTATTCCAGAGGGGTTACGAAATTCTCGTCGTCAACAACTGCTACGATCTTCATGATCCTCTATTTCTTCACCCATAATTTAAGTTAATGGTTAGTTGATAGCGACAATAAAATGGGTAACATCAAGGAACGGATGATGCACAGCATCACGGCATAAGCCTTTATGGTGCATAGGTCTTCCCCAGGCAATCCCTGACCTTATCTCCATCTATACTTCGTGCCGCATGGGGCCATTATCTCCCTGAAACGGCATACTGAGTGAGTTGCCTATCTAAGTGCGTAAGCAAAATATTTCATCCCTGGCACAAAATTCCCAGGGAAAAATAAAGGATGCTAAAGATCCTTTCAGAAAATATCAGTAATATCCGGAATAATTTACTTCCATGCTGGGCATTTCAATTCCGCTGCCATTTTCCACGTGCCCGACTTCCTTGAACTGGACCCTGCTTCTCAGCGAATTAATGAAATCTATCCTGCTCTCAGGGTCAATTACTATCACATAGCCCATGCCCATGTTGAAGATCTCATACATCTGTGACGGTGAAAGGTCACCCATATCACCCAGCTGTTTGAACACATTCTGTGGTTCAATTGGGTCGGAGAGGACGTACTTCATGTCTTTCATCCTGCTGAGGTTCTTGATCCCTCCACCGGTTATGTTAGCCATGCCTTTGATGTTCACTATATTCATTATGTCGAGAACTTCCCTTACATATATCCTGGTAGGCTCCAGGAGTACGTCGACTGCCTTCTTGCTGTCACCGGGGAATTTCTCATTAAGATCGAGGTTGCTTTTTCTTATTATCTCCCTTACGGTTGTAAAGCCGTTTGAATGAAGCCCGCTGCTCTGCAGTGCAAATATAAGGTCTCCTTCCTTTATGTTCTCGCCATTTATTATCTGGGTTTTCTGGACAATGCCAAGTGAAGTCCCTGAAATGTCAATATGATTTATGAGATCGGGAACAACTGCAGTTTCACCACCCACGATGGTTATGTTCGACATCTGGGCACCCACATTGAAGCCTGTACCCAGCTGCCTTGCGACCTCAGCGTTTGGTTCCTTCAGTGCAATGTAATCAACCATTGCAATTGGCTCAGCTCCAGAGGTGATCGCGTCGTTGACATTCATGGCAATGCAGTCTATGCCAAGTGTGTCGTATCTTTCAGCTTCCTCCGCAATCATTACCTTTGTTCCAACGCCGTCAGTGTTAAGTGAGACTGCAAAGTTTCCTAGATCTATAAGGGAAGTGAATCCTCCAAAACTTCCAATTGTTCTGAAGTCTTCACGCTTGAATTTAAGCTGCCTTATGAAAGAACTTACAAACTCCCCCACCATCTTCCTGTCAACCGACTGTGGGTCGCTTCCTTGCATGTATAGAGTATGCGATCATGCCATAAAATTTTATCAGGGTTCCGTTAAATTTGTTACCTTCTGAAAATTATTCGCCATATATGATGCCTCCAGGCTTTCGGTTCCCATGTCATGAACGTTGGATCTGTACGGCCGTGAGTTTCATTAGATATTATCGAGGAATTCCCCATGCACTGGGTGGAGTTTCACCCTGGCAGTTTACTGCAAAACCTTTTGTATAAAAATAGAAATATGTTTGCCATGATACCTGAAGAAGGCATTTCCTGCCAGATATGCGGCTCTTCAATTGGGCATGAATTCCGGTTCTGCCCCAACTGTGGTCAGATCGTTAACTACGCTGCGACCGATTCAGGCAAAGTGCCCCTGCCACTTGGAATTGTGCTTCTTGGAACATCCCAGGTTATCATTTCCGGCACTATTTTTGCTGGAGCCATTATTACCAGTTCGCCTGTTACAATGTGTGTTTCCCTGTTTAACATAATATTCGGGGTATTGCTATTCAACGGATACTGGTACGCAAGATATCTTGCCATAATCAGCTCCTTCCTTCTTGCCTTGCTCTATATTTCAATTCCTGTGGACCTTCTGATCGCATTGGCCCTTATTCTCTACCTGACGAGGCCTGAAGTGGGAGCCTACTTTGAGCAGAGGAACTGGAAACCGTTGAAGATTAAGTCATAGAAATAGTTCCAGGCTCTTCTCACAAAGATATAATATTTAAAGTGGTTTTGTAAATATGAACAGTGGTACTTCCATTACTGCCGAAGGCGGTGAGAAGTACAATATCCACAATATCCGAATCGAAGAGGCTTCTTCCCTTATAGTGGCGGGGAGTATTGCATTCCTTTCTCAGGCGATCATACTCTTCCTTTTCAACTTGTATGCTGTACTTAACCCAACACTGCGGCCCTTGAATACTCAGGCGGTATGGGGCGCAGAACTGTTTGCTGTCGAAATTTCACTTGGCACTTTTATTTTACTTGCAATGCTGCATTATCACCTGAGAAAATCCGGAAAAGGTATCATTAACGCAATACTTTGCCTGGCTGCGACTTTGGCCGCCATGTCAATTAACGCTGTAATTCAAATACCATTGAGCGCGGGTCCCGTTGGTAAAGCACTTGGCTTCCTGCTAATGCCATTTGACAATTTCATAATGGGAATTGGCCTGATTCTCTCGCTGGCAGGATCGATTATTTTCCTGGTGCACAGCTTGAGGACGCGGAGGATTAAGCTTAATCTACATACCGAATAGTTTTTTCCTGAACTGATTAAGAATACTTATCCCTAAGTGCTATTGTGTAAGCCTTAAGATTGCTGATAGTGTGGTTAAGTCAAGTGATGTTCACATGACAGGAACTTCAGATATCAGGCTCCTTGGGGGAATAGGTTCAATACTGGTTATTTTGACAGTTGCACCCTCAGTGGGCTGGCTTGTGGGGATTGTTGGTTTCATTCTCATGCTCATAGCAATCAACAGAATTTCAAACCTGACCGGTGACCGGAAGATTTTCAACAGTTTCCTCATCGCAATCGTCCTGGCCATCGCTGCCGTGATTGTTGGGGGATTGACTGTTCTGGGCGCATTCTACTCACTCACCGGAATGGGGCAGTTCCAGGGAAATACCTTTGTACCCAATCCAAGCATAACACCGGGAGACTGGATAGGTTTTGTCCTTAGGATTATCCCCGGGCTGATTGCAATATGGGTCCTGATGATAATATCAGCGGTCTACATAAGGGGCGGACTTTCCCGGATTGGCACAAGGCTTAACATGCACCTGTTTGAAACAGCTGCCACCGTTTTCCTTATTGGGTCAATACTCACTGTCTTTCTGGTAGGATTCTTGCTCGTATTCGTTGCAATGATCATCCTGGCGGTTGCATTCTTCTCAATACCGGATGATGTCGGGCAAAGAGCGAAGGGCAGGGAGGCTGAAGGTGGAAAATAAAGCCAGTTTTGTTACCAGACCCTAAATTTTTTTAATTTAAATCGTTCGGAACGCCGCCATTTTTCTTTTTTCCTGGCCATTGAAATTAGCTGTCTCTTCATGATTAGGATAGGGTATTATAGACGTAAATCGGATTTCTCACAATGTCCAAATTCCTTTTCACAGAGAATGATGTTATCAGGCAATTCCGCAAAATACCGGATGGGAGTACTATTGCCATTTCAGGCTTCAATATCTCAACTGCACCGGAATATCTTCTCCTGAAACTTTATGAAACCTTTGAAAAGACAGGAAAACCAAAACATCTTTTCATCGAATCAGACAGCCTGCCTGGTTCCCCTGGGCGTGGAATAGACAAAGTCTGTGAGAAAATTTACAGGGACGGGAATTTTGAATTCATTGACGGTGTCCTTATGCCTTTCCTTGGCTGGTCCCACTGGCTCCAGAAACTCGTGATTGATGAGAAGATTGAGGGCTATACATTGAGCATAGGAACCATGGCACATCTTTACAGGGAAATGTCTGCTGGAAGGCCGGGTCTCTTTACCAAGGTAGGAGTTGGAACCTTCCTGGACTCCAGGCAGGACGGTGGAGCGCTGAATGAGCTGGCAAAAGAAAAGAGGAGACTCCAGGTCGAGTACAGGCCAATTCACGATGTTGACCTGTTGTTCATTAATGGGCCAAAGCCTGACATAACCCTTGTAAGGGGCACCACCGCTGATGAGCTTGGCAATATCAGCATGGAGAAGGAGGGCATATATGGCACCGTGTTCACCATGGTCCAGGCTGCCAAGGCACTTCCAAACCAGGGAAAAGTGTTCTTCCAGGTAGAGAGAGTGGCCAGGGCTGGCACCATAAATCCCAAGGCAGTTCATGTGCCTGGCCCGCTCGTGGATTTCGTGGCGGTGTCACCTGCAGAGTTTGCATGGCAGACCGGTTCAATTGAATTTGACCCGAGGATTTCCGGTGGCCTTATTCCACCAAGAGAACAGCATTTCACAAAGAGGGACAGGATTGACGTCAAGACAGTCATCCAGAGAAGAGCTGCACTGGAACTCATAAATAGTGTAAGGAATAAGAAGAGGCCTATAATTGCGAATTTTGGTGTTGGCATACCTTCAGGAATCCCAAACGTTCTGGAACGCGAGAAAATATCAGATTATGTTTATTCCACGGTTGAGGCAGGACCATGGGGTGGAATGCCATTGACAGGCGATGATTTCGGTGTTTCAATTGGCCCATTTGCAATCATTCCATTGCCAGATCAGTTCACACTCTATGAGGGAGGCATGATCGACATAGCTGTCCTCGGCTTTATGCAGGTTGACAGCCAGGGAGACGTGAA
>JBJKQM010000093.1:0-17287 GCA_046705365.1 Thermoplasmataceae archaeon | reverse complement strand
GTCAGCGCAGAAGGATGAAGTACTCTCTTATGTGGACAGAATGTCCAAAGATCCGGCAATACACGGAATCATCATAGAATCACCTTTGCCGGAGCAACTCGATTACAAAGAGCTTGTAAACAGAATTCCATGGCAGAAGGATGTTGACGGGGCTACATTCGAGAACCTTGGGCGCCTCATGTCCGGCCAGGATTGCCTTGTTGCTGCAACACCACTTGCTGTCATGGAATATATCAAATTTATAGGCCTGGAACAGGGAAGTCATGTTGCAGTAATAAACCGGACAATCACCGTGGGGAGACCATTGTCGCAGCTCCTTCTCAACAGCAATTTCACGCCTATCATCTGCCACAGCAAAACAAAAGATCTTGCAAGAACCTGCCGCAATGCAGATGCAGTAGTGGTTGCAGCGGGGAAACCGGCATTCCTTAAAAGCGATATGGTCAACGAGAACTCCATCGTTATAGATGTTGGAATCAATTCTGTAAATGGCAGGATAACCGGCGATGCCGATGTAGAATCACTTAATAACTATGTTAGAATATTAACACCAGTGCCAGGTGGAGTGGGTTCACTTACCAGCCTAATCATATTTACCAATCTCCTTACCGCAATACAATATCAGTCTGGCCAGTCTTAAACAGACAATGGGTGAATGAAAAAATATTGCATAACACGGACAATATTTATTTATTCAGCACAGATTATGTTTAGATTAGCATTCATGCAGGCTCACAAAGAGATCACTGAAATTGCGGCATTCATAAGGCAGCAAATCGGTGACAGAACGCCTGTAATAGCTATAAGCGGGGGCATTGACAGCGCCCTGACCCTGATGCTGCTCAGGAAGGTGTACCCTGCTGAGAAGATAATGGCGTTTTTCCTTCCTGACGACAGAACGCCTGAAAAGGATTACATGGATGTAGAGGCACTGTCAAAAGTCAGCGGGGTAAAAATTCACACTATCAACATACAGCCAATGGTTGCATCGTTCCAGAAAACTCTGGAGGTCAGCCAAAAAGAGGCGCTGGGCAACATAAAGTCAAGGGTCAGGATGATAACCCTCTACTATCACTCCAACCTTTATGGTGGAATGGTTGTTGGAACAACCAACCGCTCTGAATATGTGGTGGGATACTACACAAAATTCGGAGACGGGGCTTGCGATGTAGAACCAATATTGCATCTACTGAAGAGGGATGTGAGGGAACTGTCCCGTGCACTCAATGTACCAGATAGCATAATAAGCAAAGAGCCCTCTGCGGGTTTGTGGGAATCCCAAACAGACGAAAGCGAACTGGGAATGTCCTATGATGTGCTTGACCAGATAATAGAGGACATATTTGATCGTGGCAGTCAAAGTTCAGATCCACTTTACGAAAAAGTGAGAGAACTATACAGGAATTCTGCGCACAAGAGGAGGGGCCCTATATCAAAGGTCTAATGAGAGGAAATCGATGGTTGCAACATTTGCAGAACAATACTACCAAATCAGCCTGATTCTGATACTTGCAGCCTTTGCTATACCGATTTCCAGAAAAATTGCCGTTGCCGATATACCTATACTGATCCTTCTGGGCATCTTTTTTGGACCTGTGCTGGAGATAATAAACAATCAGTTTGCTTCCGATTTCCTCACTCAGTTTGGAAGCATTGGCATAGGCCTTCTCGGAGTTATGATTATCCTGTATTATGAAAGCCATTACATGAACTTCAGGATCATCAGGAGGCACCTGTTCAGGATAATTTCGCTGGATGTTATAGGGGTGTTGCTAACGGCAGTGATTGCCGGGCTCCTGTTTTCATTCATATTTGATGCGCCCCTCTCAATAGGTTTCCTCTTTGGTGCAATAGTGTCACCCACGGATCCAGCAACTCTCATACCCCTGTTCAAAAGAATTAACGTAAAGGAGGATGTGTCGGGTACACTTGTGGGAGAGAGTCTGTTCAATGATCCAATCGGTATTATCCTGGTATCTATTGCCATACTCATAATTGCACCAAATGCGTCTTACATCTCAGGTTTTTCAGGTATTGTAAACAACTTTGGTGTTATCGGCGGTGCTATTGTATACTTCCTCATTCAGGTAAGTATTCCTGCTGCCATTGGAATAGCAGTGGGTTTCAGTGTTATAATACTGAATAGGTTCCTTAACTTTGAAAACCTGATTGTGGGGCTTCTTCTCGGGATAGTTATCCTTGAGTTTACTGCACTAGAGGCTTCAGGTTTGACCCCCTTTCCCGCAATTATTGCAACAGGTGCAATTGTTGGAAACTTCTCGGACAAGAGTATATTCTGGAACCGGGAGGCAAACTTCCAGGAAAATCTTTCATTTCTGGCGCAGGCCATTATATTTCTGAGCCTTGGCAGCATGCTCACAAGGACACAGCTTGCAGAATATGCACTTATAGGAATAGCTATGACACTTCTGGTGCTATTCGTTTCAAGACCAGCGGCCGTATTCGGGTCCCTTCTTCCATTGTACAGGAAGAGCAAGAGAAACATAGATCTCAAAACAATGGGTTTCTTCTCCCTGGTTGGCCCAAGAGGAGTTGTATCAGTTGTTATGGCTACTGTACCCTACAGTGTGGGGCTTGCCTCGAACAATGCAGAGCTAATCCTGTACGGCCCTACCATTGCTGTTGTAGTATCTTTTATTGTTCTGTTCTCCATAGTGTTGCAGACAATATACATACCATATCTTTCCAGAAGGCTGCTTGGAGCCGGCATACCCGAGAACAATGAAGAAGCTCAGTGAAACTCTACAGCTTCCAGAGCCCTTTTTTCATCAATCTTGTAGAGGGATAACAGTTTCTGAACACGGTCAAAATCAGTAATATCGAGTTCCTCCATTCGTTCCAGGAAGTGCTTTCTCCGGTTCATCTGCTTAATAAGGCTCTCCAGGGAAACACCGTCTCTTGATGATATGATTCTGAAAACGTGGCTTTCGAAAGCATCCGGCATAACTTCATTCAGGGGACTTTCAGACAATTTGTTGACAATAAGCTCTCCAGTTCCAGGGTCAACCTGAACTATTTCTGAAATATCCTTCACTGTTCTCTTAAGAATTCCTCCGACGTATGTGGTGTCAAGCATGACAACAGTGTTGAGGGATGTTATGAGGTTTCTGGGAATGGAGATAGGTTTCGCTTCAAGCCTGTGCACGAAAGTCTCTATGTCGTCTGCATGGAACGTTCCCATGCCAAACCTTCCTGCCAGCATTGCCTGAAATACAGTGAATGTTTCAGCTCCCCTCACCTCGCCAACAACTATGTAATTGGGGCGATGCCTGAGTGCCGATTCAAGAAGGTCAAACATATCTATGTCCGGGCTTTCCTGGTCTTCCTTTGTGGTTCCGCCTGAGACATTCCTAGTGACGGTTGAAATCCAGTTCTCATGCTTCAGGTTCAGTTCCTTGGTATCCTCAATGGTTACTATCTTCTTGTCCGGTGAAGCAAAGCTTAGGATTGCATTAAGAAAAGTTGTCTTTCCCGTTGCCGTGCCTCCAACGACCATTATGTTTGCACCATGCTCAATGATGGTCCACAAATATGCCAGCTGGGTCGAGTCAGCTGTTCCAAGCCTTATGAGATCTATGGGACTGATTGGAACTTCTCTGAATCTTCTTATTGAGAAACTTGGGCCCCTTGTGGTTACATATCTCCCGAGGGAAGCAGAAATTCTGGAACCGTCTTTCAGTGCGGTTTCCACAACCGGGACAGAAACCGATATCTGTTTGCCTCCGTCCTGGGCAATCTTTCGGATAAAGAAATTAAGGCTGTCCTCTGAATTAAAAACAACATTGCTTCGGATGAAGCCGTACTCTTTTAAAAATACATAAAGTGGGATCCCCACACCATCACAGGAGATGTCCTCTATCCTCGTGTCAACCATAAGGGGCTGAACTATCCCATACCCGAGGTAAAACCTCTCGAGGAAGTACATTTCTCTCTGGTCCAGTTTCCTGAATAGTTCACTCCGGTTTGAAAAAGCTTCAAAATTATCTGGAGTTCGTGTCAGGTTCTGTTTCCTGAAATCAGAAATTATCGAATCAATAGTTTTCCTCTCTTCAGGGGTTGGTTTCTGTTCCTCCACAATATAGTGGGTAATACCGTTTCCAACCTCAATCTTCACAATGATGAGGCCATCGAGAAGGTCATAAGTCTCAAGCAGGGTAAATTTCTCTTCCTCCATCTAAAGTGCACCTGCCAGTAACAGAATTAAGGAACTCACAAGGAGCATTGCTCCGGTCTCCATGAAACCACTCATGATATTCCGGTCTCTTATCAGGCCAATTATTATGCCTATTCCAAAGGCTTCAACATAAATTCCAGTATCGAATATCCTCTTGAGTAGTCTGGAACCCGCTGACTGGAAAAGAAATCCGCTAGATGGTGTTATGTTTATGGCTTCAAAGAATCTGACGTCTATTATGACCATTACAAACAGAAACACCGCGAATGATATCAGCAGAATAAGGTTGTAGTTCTTCATTTCAGCATTTCTTTCATCTGCAAGGAGCTGCATCTGTGAACTGAATCTCGATACAAGGGATATTACATCTGATGTATTGCTTCCGGACTCCCCGGATTTCTGAAGAATTATTCCGAATCTCTCAATCTGCGGATCTTTCAGAGAGGAACCAAATGTCCTCAAAGCTTCCTCAACCGGTGTTCCAACGGAAATGCTAGAAACAAGTTCCCTGACATCATTATTCAGGTAACCGTAGTCATTTGAGGAGATTAGCATTACCGCTTCAGACAAAGGAGTTCCATACATAGTATATTCAGATAGATCACGCAGGAAGTCAGAAATCCTCTTCCTTGCATCATGAATTTTGGAATTCCTGATTCTTCTCTGTAGGCCAACAGGTATCATGAAAATGGCAATGCCTGCAGGAACATAGAATAAGGAACTGCCGGCATAGTTGTCTATTCTGGAAAATACGGTTATGCAGAGCAAAACAAACAACACTGCAACCATGAAGGATCCAGGAACAGTCAGGCCCTTGACATTCAAAGTTCGATCTCCCCCATGGTGCTGGCAAAGAAGTATCCGAAGACTATCAGAATAGCAGGGATTATAACGCCAACTGTCAGGATCAGAATGGAAATTAAACCTCCCGGGGAAGTTGGTGAAAGGAATGCAACAATTCCTACAATGATCAGGAGGATAAGCGGAAATGCAACCCCAACTGTAACGAAGCTCTCCGCAAGAACACTCATCGAATTGGAATTCTGTTTTATCAGTGTGCTCAATTCACCCTGAAACTGGCTTGCCTTCTCCACAAAATATTGTTTAAGATCGCCGCCTGAGTTTACACTGGTTACAATCCCCTGCAGAAATTCTGAGAATCGGAGGGACGGTGACGTCTTTATGCTCTCCTTTATGGATGATATTATGTCAACCCCGAATAGTTCGGATCTGATCCACATGCTTCTGCATTCGTTCGAGATCTCACCGTACTGACGGCTTTCACCAAGATCTCTAATGATTATGTCAATGGGTATGTCCGCCGAGGCCATAGTTGCAAAGAAACCCGCTGCTATTGTAAGTACAGAATCTATCTTTCTCCTTCTCCTTCTGGTCAGGGAGTTAGGTGTCTCCAGTGTTATCGCAAGAACACTAACTGCAATTAGAAATGAAACGGCTAAAGTCAGGAATGCAAAATTGGAGTTGATAAAAATAATGAATACGTCCACTACTGCTAAGGTGAGAACTGTTATCACCAGTATCATCAGTGTGCTGGAATAAAACTCCACCATGCTCATTCCCATCTTTGATCTTCTGAGGGCGTCATCAACGTTTCCCGGTTTGAAGATCCTGCTCACAAATTTCCCAAAGAGCCGTAGTGACAGATAAGTGAATCTGGGTATTTTGAAGAGTTCCTCATTCATGGTTTCTTTCCTGGGTTTAAACATCAAAGTCATATTTCGCCTCTTACCCATTCCCACTGCCTGAGTTTGATCATTCTTGAAATCTCCTCATTATCCAAGTTGCCCGCCTCAGTCTGTTCCTTCAGCATTTTCGTGCGTTGGGCAATTTCTTTTTCAAACTCCTTCCTGTTATAGCTGCGCTGCTCCATGATACGATCATACAGTCTGCTTGTTCCTGTGTATTCAAAAGAATCTGTTTCCGGATTATACTTGAACACCCTGTTGTAAAGTATTTCATCCGTTTTGCCGTCTATACCAACAATCTCATCCACTTCTGTAACTCTTCTTACCAGCCTGCCATCAAGGCGGACAAAATTGATAAAAATTACAATGTTAAGGTAAGATACAAGGACTCGCGGGATATTCATTGGCTCATTTTCAAGCCTGTTAAGAAGGGATTCCATGGAATCCGCATGGATTGTCGCATAGGTGGTGTGCCCGGTTGCCATCGCCTGAAACAGTGCATAAGTTTCCTTTCCACGGACTTCGCCTACTACAAGGTAGGTGGGTCTCTGCCGCATTGCTACCGTTACCAGATCGAATGTGTCAAGTTTCTCAACACCTTTCTGGCCAGCCACAGTGTTCTTTCCGCGTGTTTCTGCGGCAATCCAGTTTTCGTGCGGAATGTTGAGTTCACGTGTTTCTTCAATGCTGTAAACCTTCGTATTTGCGGGTGCAAAAAGTAACATTGAATTGAGGGTGGAAGTCTTGCCGGAACCCGGTGCACCAACAATAAGGGCAGAGTTCAAACCTTCAATCATGAACCAGAGGTAGGTCATTAGCTCAGGGCTCGCGGTTCCGCTTCTTATAAGATCTATTGGTGTGAAGGGCCTTTCCCTGAATAGCCGAAGTGTAAATACAGGACCCCTGCTGGAAACCTCGCTCCCATATACGGCCTGGACTCTGTGGCCATCTCTTGTGATAGCATCCAGGATGGGTGAATTTATGGATACAGACTTTCCACTTATTTGGGCAAGTCTAATGATGAATGAATCAAGCGCTTCTGTATTGGGGAAAGATATGTCTGTCTTTATGGATCCAAATTCTTTGTGGTAGACAAATATGGGCATCTCCGGGCCG
Organism: Thermoplasmataceae archaeon; assembly: GCA_046705365.1. Lineage (GTDB taxonomy): Archaea > Thermoplasmatota > Thermoplasmata > Thermoplasmatales > Thermoplasmataceae > JAJZOM01. Next base: position 10,270 of record JBJKQM010000093.1, on the reverse strand, counting down.
TCGCAAGAAATATCCTCAATCTTCTCATCCCTCACTATGGGGTCAATTAGCCCGTATCCTCTGAAGTCTCTTATGAGATAGTATAGAATTTTTTCATACTGCTCGCCCTTTATCCAGGGCCTCCTCTGCTTTACAAATGATCCTATTATGAATTCAAGATTATGTGAATCGCCTTTTACTCCACCCAGAATATCAGGCAGGAGATTGTTAATTTCAGTCTTAAGAGAAAAGAATTCGAGGGTTTCCTTGCTCTCCAGAACCGGTTCCTTCACCAGGTACTTGATTTCGGAGTCTTCGTGTGCCCGCACTATTTCGGCTTTGGCAAAATCGAGGTTTAACGAATATTCCTGAAGCAACTGATCTTTGCCGCCCAGTTCCGAATCAGGATCGAGGGTGCCGTTTGCAGACATTATCTGAAGTAACAAAAAGATAAGTCCCTATAAAAATTTATATTGTAAAAGTCGAAAATCGCTTCATTTAGTTATATTTCCAGGTTTGGATAAGATATGTTTTTAAGCAGTACTAAAATGAAACCGCATGCAGGAAAGAATAGAATTTGGAAAAACAGGGGCGAAAGTTTCACCAATGGGGATGGGCACATATTATGATCCAGGCTGGATTTTCTCAGCCAAACTTCTGAAATTACAGGGTAATCCTGAAAGTAAGGTAAAAGCCATCAAAGCTGGCGTGGAAGCCGGCATAAACCTGATAGACACTGCAGAACTGTATGAATCAGAAAATCTTGTGAAACAGGCCATACAGGAAATCCCAAGAGAAGACCTATTCATTGCTTCGAAGGTATGGCCGACGCATTTCAGCTATGACAAGGTGATTAAGTCGTGTGATAGGAGCCTCAGGAAACTTGGGACGAAATACATTGATCTTTATCAACTGCATTTTCCGAGCAAAACAAAGAAAATCGACGAAACTATGAAAGCCATGGAACACCTGGTTAATGAAGGCAAAATCAGACACATCGGCATAAGCAACTTTTCCCTGGATCAGACAGTAAAAGCTGTGCAGGCATTGAAGAAATATGATTTGATTTCAACTCAGATGAATTTCAACCTTTCCCACAGGAATATTGAGGAAGACCTTCTGCCCTATTGCAAAGAGAATAAAATCTCAATTCTTGCATATTATCCTCTGGGTCATGGCAAACTAGTTTTGCCAGGTTCATCAGCTAGTGAGGTGTTCAATGAGATAAGCCAGAATCATGGAGGGAAGACAGCTCCACAAATTGTGCTGAACTGGTTTTTCAGTAAATTTGATTTCGTATTTCCAATTCCCAGGGCATCCAATGCGAATCATGTGGTGGAAAATGCAGGCTCCATGGGATGGAAATTATCTCAGGCGGAAGTTAACAAGCTGGAATCTGTTTTTCCAAAGTCCAGCTGATCTTCTAAGGTAATATTTATACCCTAACCTATTATACAGGGCTTGCTTATTAAGCCCTCCAAGAAGGGCCGGTAGATCAGAGGTAGATCGCTTCCTTGGCATGGAAGAGGCCCGGGGTTCAAATCCCCGCCGGTCCATTTACATTTTTTTGGCAATTCCGAGTAAATTTCGTCAACTTTAATGTTGAAGATACAACTTTGCCTGAATTTCTAGTTAATAAAAGTTATATATCCATAATCACCTTCAATTTATATCGATTATTAGAGAAAATAAATTTGTGAGATTTTAGAGGTGATCCATGATACTTAATGCTGAGATGAGCCCCCTCAAGTTGGAGAAGATACACCAGGCAGAAGTTTTCTTCGATCATTTGGGGAGTAAAGACCTCAGATTCTTTGGGATAGCCGGTTCAGTCTCGTACGAACCTGAATCCGTTGATGACGTTGACATATTCATAATAACGGATCGGGGCAAGCTCTGGAAGGTCCTGCTCAAAGCATTCATCACCAGGAGGAGGGTAGGGAATGAGGCAATTTGTATATCTCTGACAATGGATGAATCATACGCTGCCGATTTGTTTGCCAGGGACGCTGAATACGTCGTGGCTTCTGACGCGGTTCATGTTATTCCCCTGTTTGGGGATACATATTATGAAACACTACTAACGGCCAGTCCCTTTATAGAGAGATATTTTCCCAGCAGAAAAAAAAGCCAGGATGATGATGTACTCAGATCGGGTTCAGAGAGAATGTTTCCGTTGCTGAATTACTTCATATTCATTTTGCTAGCGCCATATCTTATAATTAGATCCTTGAGAAACAGCCGTATACTTTCAAAAACGAATGAAGAGCGCAATTTCCAGGCAAAAACCGGGATACACCATTTCTTCCTGGATTCAGTTAAATACAGAAATCTCAAGAGGAAGAAAGGAGGAGACTTTTGACACTTACTGCGGGAATATTCTTCTCCTATTCTTCCCAGGCGGATACGGATTACATTCTGGACAAGCTTTCCATTATGAAATTGGATAAGATAGTGCTGGCCATTGGTGGGGATGTCTCAGTAGTTGGGATGGAAAATGACCAATATAAGGGAGTTGAACTGAGATTCGAAAAGGAAAGGCTAGGTAAGGTTGAATCATTAAACAGAGCATTGGAAGGGCTGAATTCAGACATAACCTTTCTTGTATCAGGGGACGTCAGGTTTGACCCTTATGTTTTTCAGCAACTTTCAACCTATTTTGATGAAAACGTAGGAATGGTGATCCCCAGGGTTGTTCCATTTCCTTCCAGTAGTTTCGCTGGCAGGGTAAGTGCCGTTATGTGGATGATCCATGACATAACTCTGGAAAATGCTTACGAAGCTTCAAAGTACTTCTGTGGAGGGGAAATGCAGGCAGTTAAACACCCTGCACCCATTGTATCTCCGGAAATAGTCAATGATGACGAGTTTCTGTGCCATCAGGTATACTCTTCGGGCAGAAAAATCGTATATGCCAGGGAAGTTGAAGTAGTTAATTATATGCCAGGCAATTTCAAGCAGCTATTGAAGCAGAGAATCAGGATCAATTTTGGCCACCTGCAGTCCAAAAAGATGAACAAATGGCACTCTTCCATAAGCATGAATGGTTTCAGCGATGTCAAGGAATCAATTGGCATTCTGCTGAAATTCAATAAACGTCACAGGAGGCTCACTTTCCTGCTCATGGTATCCTTTCTGATTGAAGTTCTTTCTATTGTGATTGCCATGATACAGAAGTTGAGGGGCCAGAGCTACAGGTACTGGCAGTTGAAAACAAATGAAGAATGAATTCAATATGTTAAGGAATGATGCAGGCAACTCTGAACAAAAGGGTATGGAAGAGTACTATACACACCTGGACCAGGTGTTTTCAGCTGCATCCAAAAATTATGACGAGAAAATTCTTTCTAATTTCGTCAATGTGAACATAAGAAATATGGAGATGAAGATTCTGTTCAGATATTCCAGACCTTTCCAAAATATTCTCGAAATCGGCTGCGGCACAGGCGAGGAGTCCAAGAGATTCATACTGAATACCGGAAAGTCCCTTCAATGCATTGACATTGCTGCCGGAATGGTGGCATTCTCAGAGGAAAAAATGAGAAAAGCCGGCATTGAGAGTAAATTCAAGGCCATGAGACTTGGAGCCGGCAACTTAAAAGCTATGGGCGAGAAATTTGAGTTAATTTATTCTTTCAACGGGGCATTTAATACAGAACCAGATACACATTCCCTGGTTGAATCCCTGATGTCTTCGACAGAAGAAGGCTCCATGATCATCTTTTCGGTGCGAAACAAGAAATGCCTGGGTGAGTCCATATTTTACGGATTGACTGGGAGAATTTCAGAGCTGAAAGTCAGGAGGTCCAATATTGTGGAGGTAGAAGTTGCAGGCGAAAAGATCAGGTCCAGGTATTACTCAAAGAAGGAAGTAATGGAACTTTTCTCCAAATGGTTCAGGTTAAAATCTGTTCGCGGCCTGGGCATAACGATGCCTCCTTATATGGCGGAAAGGATCCAAAATGAATTTCTGAGATCATTCGTGGCAAAGCTGGATCGCTTACTTTCAGGCATCCCTTTTTTTAGGACAATGGGTGATGAAACTGCTTACATCATGGAAAGAAAATGATTACAAAATCTCCGTCACGACCCCATACCCATTTCTAAGAACCGTTGAAGTGAACTTTGTTGCAGAGGGCCCCAAATTGTACATTATTGCAACAGGAGAGTGGCGGAAAGACCTGAAAGCAATACCGATGGTGAAAGTCCGTGATGAGAGTTTCATTGCAGAAGAAATTGATGAGGAATCTGCCAAAAGACTGTTCAGAAAGAAGTATGGACAGGCGCACATTGAAAAGTATTTTCAGGGTTCGGTGACTGCCTATGCCCTGTCTCCGGGAGTTGTCAAATATGATCCGGATCAAGTTATTTCAACCTCATTCGATGAAAGTTCTGGGTTGTATGAGAGAAATATTCGTGAAGACTTCACTCAGCTTCACATGCGTGCAGTATCTGGAGAAATGTTGAAAAAATATTATTTCAAAGGCGCTGAGATTCTTGATATAGGTGCCGGGGTCATGTTTGAAACCCGCAAATACATTTCCACTTCCAGAATTACTGCAGTAGAAAACTCACCATCTTTCCGTGAGCTTATTCTGAAACAGTTCAATGAGCAGCAGCTGAAGAAATTAGTGGTGTGTTCCTCCCTGAACGAGATATCTGCTACGGGACAGGAATTTGATATTATTTTCTCAACATTCGGATATCTTGAACTCAACAACATGGAACGAACAATTGGGTGCGTCAAAGAACTGTTGAACGTTAACGGCCTCTTTATTGCAGGATTCTGGAATTCAAAAGGTTTTATTGACAACCTGCTTTCATTCATTCAGGGGGATGGAAGCTATGTTTCCTGTAAAATGGAAGGTTTGGTTCCAGTTGGCCATAGCAGATACAGCCTTGCTGCATTCACACATAAATTGGTTGATTTTGAAAAGATCTCAGGCGTAAAAATACAGGAGGTTTCCGGAGTATGCACAATCATACCTCCCTACAACTACAGGTTGTCCCAAAAATTTTCGAGGAGTAAGACCATAAGGAAAATAGACAGTATCCTCGGTAGAATCAGATTCCTGGCAACCTATTCAGACTTCATACTGGTAGTCCTGAAGAAAACCGAACAAGTCAGTTGAAAAAAGGAAGCTCAAAAATACCGTTCCTGACACGACCAATATATCCACAACTTTCACATTTTATTTCAGACACGCTATCAAGGCTGCGAAGCTCAACCGGGATCTTCATTTCGCCATCGCAGGCCGGGCATGAAAAGGGTTCTGTGTGGGTTGCGTTACCAGTTACCTCATCTTTCATGATCCTGAGTTTTATCATTAGTGTTGGAATAAGCGGTATCCCTGTAAATGCCATCGGATATTTCAGAAGTACGCCAAGAGGAAGCATGGAAGCAACGGGGAAATCCTCCATTCCAATATCATATGTCTTTTCAATGACGAAACCTTCCAGTTCAGCGTCTTTCCTGAATTTTTCAAAAGTGCTTGAGAAAATTGGAAAAGGTTCCTCAGCAACCTGTATAAAATCACACCGCTCGAAAGTTATAAAACCGTGTTTTGGGCCTTCCACACCGGCCAATTTCTGTTTTATATCCATCAAAAATGTGGATATACTTGGCCTAGGATTAAACGTTAAGATCAGAAAACCTCCTGGATTTATCACTCTGTGGAGTTGAGAGAGCACTTCCCTGGGTTTCTCCAAGTGGTGAACAACCCTTATCATCACTGCGCCGTCAAAGGAATTATCTCTAAAAGGCAGTCTGTACAAATTTCCCACAACACGAAAGAAGTGTCTGTCTGTAATTTCTGCGGGAAAATCCTGGAAGGAATCTGGATTTATGTCCACCGCATAATAATCCTCTGCATGGTCCTTGATGCACTTAAACATCCTGCCAAAACCGAAACCGGAATCCAGTATCCTTGTATTATGCTCTCCCTCAAGGAGCTTTTGCAGGAAGAATGATTCGACAGCAGTCACTTTCCATCGGGATTTCCACATTTCCTTGAAGTTAAAACCCCTGTAGTTTGCTATTTTTGAACCCAAAGACCTTACCAGTGCATATATTACTCATCACGTTTTAAAAATTTAAGCATTTTGCGGGGGTAATGGGTATTTCTGTCCTATCATCGGATGCAGCCATTCCGTCTTTACACCGTTTTTTCGCAGGAAGTGACTGAGATCTTGATCTTTCCAATGAGTCCATCTCCTCCTGTTCCACCTTCGCCTTTACACTGAAACAACAAACAAAATCGACAATCTTAGAACCAAGGCTGTGAAAAAGGGTTGGTTTTTACTTTCCATTATCCGCTTTAGACAAATTTCAATATAATATTAAAATAGAATGTCTCTAAATTATGCAAGTTTAAATACTATGAAGGAGATATATTTATACTCATATGGCTGGAAATAACTCTCACAGAGTGATCGTAGGCGCACTTTTCCTTATAGACTTCATCATCACTCTGCTAATCCTGTTCACAGACAATAACCTGCAGACTGATTTTGGGAATGCCAGCAGGTATTTCCTGCATTGGTACGGACTTCTTGCAACTGCCATCATAGACCTAATAGGTGCATTTATAGTCTTTTCCAGGCCCGTTAGAGCAGTTTTTTTAGCCGGTTTGTTCGGTTCAGCACTCCTGGCATTATTCCTTGTCATGGACGTTCTAACTTATAGCATGGTTGGATTTACAACTGCAGGGGGCTTTGCCACATATCTTTTTGGAATAAGCAAGTACCCGGGAAGTCTAAGTTATATTCCCGGCCTTTATGACGCACTGCTTGCCTCGTATATTATAACTGCAATGCTCGCTGCCCTGGCAGTAAAAAATTATACTAAGTCATCGGATTGAAAGACGGTGGAAGCTTGACTGGGCACTTCCGTTCTCTCGACCATAGAAAAAAACGTCGGATTGCGAGTTCGGTCTTCCTGATACTTGGCATTATCTGCATCGTGGCCTCATCGGCTTATTCCATTAACAACCAGTCACAGAATACTGTCACGGTAGTGGGAGATCACGGGTTTGAAGCTACTGTCACCCCAGCCAATATATCTGTCCCATTCTATTTCTCAGGTCTGGTGTCGGTGGAAATCACCACACAAAGTGAGGTTCCCTTTTCAAATATCACAATTTCACTGATTGAATCCGGTAAAGTGGTGCAGGAGAAGTACTTCCAATACAATTCTACAACCTTCGCTGTTTCTTATCTGAGAATACCTGGAAGTATGCTAGATCATCAAGGCTACATTGAAGTACTGTCGCACGGAGTCGGGCTCGTCATAGCTCCAATCAACTGGCAAGGTTCAAACGACGGCATCTTTCTGGCATTGACCCTTTATTCTGGAATTACCTTCCTTTTCCTCGGCTTGTTATTGCTTGAAGCCAGGAAGATCAATATTTGGCTCATTTTGCCGGTGTTTGTTGGCCTGAGCATCTTTTTCGGGCAGAGATACGATGATTTTTTCCTTATTTCTTCAGGTTTCAGACTTATTTCAGGCGTGGACCCTTACTCGCCTTCTTCTGCCGTGTTGCCAGGATTACAGTGGGCTTATCCACCACTTTTTCTCATTTGGAGTTACGCTGTAGATAAATTTTACCTGATGATACCATACTTTGGGCAGGTAACCAATGCTTCCCTGAATTACTTGGGCACTGAATACGGGAACGCCTATGGTGCCTGGAAAGCCCTTTCAGGTACTGATCTTTTCGTTTTGTATGGCCTTATAAAGATACCAATGGTTCTTTCTTTCTTATGGGCGTCCAAAATCTTGAGAAACATAACGGGAAGGGAGCAATGGAATCTCTGGCTCCTGAATCCATTTGTAATCGTAGTGGCTGTTTTATGGGGTCAACTGGATGTTCTAGCGGTGGCTTTCATGCTCCAGGCAATTCTGTTCCACAAGGAAGGCAGGACTTGGATGGCTGTATTGTATGCCTCAATTGGCGGAGGAATCAAGGTATTCCCACTGTTAATAATTCCATACATGATTCTGAGATCCAAAAAGAAACTCGTAAGTTTTTCAGCAATATTGCCAGTACTGGCATGTACCCTGGCTGTCTACGCTTTCACAGGCGGGATCACCGGATCTGTTTATGCTTTGTTGTTTGCAAGGGCCGTACCTACATTTGGAGGAACTTTTGTAAGCAATGGTTTCAGCTGGCAGGTTATTTTGTCATACCTGGGTGTAACCACGTTTCCTTCACTGTTCTTGTGGGTTTTCATACCGGCATTTTCAATAATGACCGTAATTTCAATTTGGAGAAAAATAGAACTGGCTGACTATGCAGTGATCATATTCTTGATTTTTTTCCTGACCTACAACTTCGTCAACCCCCAGTATCTAATTTGGCTCATTCCGCTATTTATCGTGGTTAAAAGAAACAGATATGCCCTGTTATTCTCTGCTCTGGGCTCCATCTTCATGATTCTCACTTACAGCTACACCTATTTTCTCAACCCAATGATTTCCTGGAATTATCAGAGCAGTCTACTGGGCCAGATTGAAAACATTAAGGTTCTGCTACTTGGGTCGGCCCTAATAAGGGCCATTCTCGCTCTTATCGCCACTATACTATTCGTATACATGCTGACAGATATGTCAGGTAAACTATTTTTCAGTAAATCAGCACCGGATTAACGTAAAAACTACATTCAATCCAGCGGCAGCTCTTATCAGTAACAGTCCTTCTAGAAGGCAGTTATGGTAAAAACTGACCCCTTCAAGTATCAGTACAGTTTTTCCGCCAGGTAGCTGAGAGTTCTCTCATAACGATATGTTATGTTGAAGTGACCTCCCTCAAATTCCTCAAACACATGATCGACTGAATTCTTCTTCAGGATCTTATGCATGATCCTCATTCCGAAATTGATGTTGAATTCGTCAGAATGACCCACGTCCAAAAACACACCTTTCATAGACTTCAGTGTTTCCAGGTTGTCCTTGATGTTCCTCGCAGGGTCAACTGCCTCCCATCTCTTCCATACTGTATCGATCAATTCTCCCGTCTCAAGATCAAAAGGAAAATCAATCCCCATGGTGTGGCTGGACGAATTAGGGGAATAAAAGGCGGCCATGGCAAGGACATTAATCGGTTTCATGTTCTCTTTGGCCAGCTTGTTGCTGCTCCTCGAAAAATTCTCATACCACTTATTCACACCGCCTGCCTTTTCGAATTCCCTTATTGCATCGGGGAAGTCCGCGAAATAGCAGTATTCAAATGCAGCATCACCGGAGTGGTCTGCAAATCCCGAAATAACATCCGGGTGCCTGATGGAAAGTGAATATGATCCGAATCCTCCAGAGGATTTACCGAAAATACCAGTATTGCCAGTGGAATACTTCCCGCTCAATTCAGGTATTAATTCCTTGATTATGAAATCCTCATACATTCCAACTGCCGGGGAGTTTATGTACTGGTTCCCACCGTAAGAAGTATAGCAGTCGGGTATGGCTATTACGGCATCCTTGAGGTTGCCATTATTTCGCAGGCGTTTTACCACGTCAGTGAAATTTGTCGACATTGGATTAAAATTAAGAAAACTCCTTGCCCCTCCGCCAAATCCGGCAAGGCCAATTAACAAAGGTGCACCTTCCTTCAATTTTTCTGGGAGAAACACCACCACTTCCCTGTGGCTGGGATCATTCAAGACATTTCCTTTTAGTGCTTTGCTCTCGAACTGAAGTACCTCGGTTCCTTGATACATAGACCTTAACTGCATATCCTGCAAATAAAATTCTCTGTCCTAATTATGACTGTTATGTAAAAGCATTCCCAAAACCACCATGAATACTGATAGTGGTTCGGTTTAGTCTTTCAACCTTCAACTCAGTTCTTGCCGGGGAACCTGTTTACAAACTTGTAAATAGCCCATCCCAGACGTGACCATACTGACTTTCTCAAGGCGTCTCACCAATTGCAAACATGAAAATAAGTGAATCGGTTTAATTTTGTGAGAATTAAAAGTATATATTACAGGTTCATTTCTTCTTTGAACCAGTAAAATACGTGGTTTTGCTTAAAAGAATACAATGGGATAATATTCCCCTACTCCCAGTTCACCAGGATGTTCTCCCTGTTGAATGCCTTGACACAGATTGTGAACAGAACAAGCGCCGCAACAAGCAGTCCGGCTCCAAGCACCAGGTTTATTAGCAGATCCTCACCAGCTGCAAATAATGGCACATACACTGTGATAAGTACAGGCAGGACAACCAGACTCGAAAGCTGCTGGGCTGCCCTTATGTCCTTTGTCTTCGAAGAAACTATAAGCGATGCAAATG
>JBJKQM010000092.1:0-7518 GCA_046705365.1 Thermoplasmataceae archaeon | reverse complement strand
AATCTGAATTCGTATTCTACCGGCTTGGACTCATGATCAGGAGACTTCTTTCCATATCCCCTCATAATCCGTGACTAGCCCGGAAGGATTTAGTAGCAGCCTCGCCTTAAAAGTTCCCGAGCTGTAGAAGTATTCAGAGGCATTTATTCTCATGTAACGCTGTGAGACTTTCTCAACCTCGAGGGTTGGAAGCTTTACCCATGCTGCATAAATTTCAGTCTGGCACCCATCTGACAGGCCTGCACGCTTTATTGGGATAGTATTTGTTACCGGGCTGGCCTGTATGTCAATATCTGTGCATCCTGCAAGGTCTTCCTGAATGATGCCGTCAACTAACCACTCTCCATTGACAATGCCTATCTCCATGTCCCTAATATTGCATCCTTCAAGCAGATGGAACTTCGCGCTTTGAGTGTTGAATGAACTGTCCACTAAAATAACGTACTCCAGACCGAACCCCCGGCCGCCCAGTTTTGCAGTTACCATTCCATTGAATTCCCAACCAGTTTTAATTCTGGCCATGTAGCAGTATTCCAGGCTTGGGTGAGACACACCTTCCCAGATTATGCCAATCCCCTTTTGATCATCAGCAGACATTTAAAATCACATGCACAAGTTCAGATAGGTAACTCCGGAGCATAAACTGTGTGAGCAGTGCATATTTCACATTCCACAAGTATCATCCAATCAACTGCTCCCTGAAGAGACCTGCCTGCGTATTTCCATCTCCTCATACCTGAACCAGCTCTTTCCCCCGTCTGTTGATTTTTCTGCTCTCCACCGAAATTCGTTGTTCCTTATATCGTAAAAAATCCATTTGATGGGTTCACCTTTGCTGTTACTTCCTTCCAGAACAATCTCTTCTCCAACCCTTCTCCCGGTGAAGTGTATGACCACTTTCTGTGTGGGAGACATCCAGGTGCTGTGCCATATACCGTTATCTGGATCATAGAAACGCACCGTGGTCCCCATGTCGGGAACTTCCTCTCCAACCGAGATCCAGATGTCCTGAAGCGCAAGGCCATCGAGTATCCAGCCCCAATGGATCTCCCCCTTTGTGACGCCCCATTTTCCGTTATCTTCAAGATATCTGCACTCAAGGATATCCCAGTCCCCGACAAACCTTCCAAAGAGCAGGAGCTCGTCCTTCAGCTTAGGGTCAGGGCCCGATGCCCCTAGCTTGTTTATTGGATGAAAAATTGAATTAGTTTTGCCCATTCTTTTGCCACCATCCTTTGCAACAGCTTTGAAAGTATAATATTTATGCCGCCTATGGGCGGCTTTTAGAAAAAGGGCATTTGTTTAAGGACGAATATTTTTTTCCACCAATTAGAATTAAATTATGTCTTATCGCAACAGCAGTCACTATCAGTGGCCTTTTAAGGTTTATAACAACATTGCCAGATAGCTATCGATTCACTTCAATTAATTATGAGAATGGACCATGCAGGATAAACTTCATTTTTGACTATTTACCTGTTATTAGACTCTATTTTTTTGCATAAAGGAATTGCCCTCCCCCACCTGGCTGTTTGAAAAATTCAACAATGTCATCCGGAAGAGATGACTCCAATGCATATTTTTCAAGACTTGGTCTGGTTATGCTTATCAGCGTGAAGCCTGCATCTTCAGCAAGTCTCTTGAGCTCTTGGTCTTCATAATAATTTATCATAGAACCAATAGGTTCAGGCGATGCAGGTGTTCCTTTTAGTTCTTTAGTCCCTGTAAATAGAATGAATCTTCCTTCTTTCTTCATCACTCGAAATACTTCACTCATGAACTTCCTGGGATCTGAGATAAAGTTGAAAGCCCCTGTGCAGACTACTGCAGTGAATGTATCATCCTGAATGGGAATTTTCAAAGCGTCAGCAAACTCAATTTTCAACTTTCCAGAGAGAATCGATTCTGAATTTTGTGCCTTAGCTAAGTTGACCATGTCGAAACTGTGGTCTATTGCTGTTGCATTACAACCGCTTTTGAGAGCTTCTCTAAGAAAAACTCCACCTCCACAACCAATCTCCAGAAGGTTATCATTATCTGTTAATTCCAAATCCTCCAGAATTTTCCTGAAATTTGGCAAGTGAAATAATGGGTTCGCATAGGTTTGTCTTGCTATTTTTCCTGTCGGAGTACGTGCCATAATGTCCAGAAGCCAATTGCTGAACTTTTCTGGTCCTATTGAAGAAAAGAATGTGGAAATTACTTCATCTGTAAACCATTCCAAAGTAATCTGCCCCTTATCATTAAGTGCGCTACCCCAATTTTCACTGGAGACTGCAATTGTAACTTTATCTGTCTTTGGATTTGAGTGAAAATCGATCCGGAAAATAGAGCTTTCATTTTTGTCCCATGTTGCAGAAGTATTCCATTCAAGGGTCACATAATCCGGAGGAACAACTTCTTTTAAGCAACCAACTTGAGTGCCATTTTCCAATATCGCGTCGGCAACTAACTGGATCCCCTTTTTTCCCATAAAAACCGGTAAATCCAGCAGGAAATTTTCGAATGCTTCAGGCTTAGTCAGACCTTCCAATTCAATACTAAATTTGATCCCCATTGCCTACACCAAGTAATCTTCAAGCAATCAAATGACTGTTGGTATATAATCTTCTGTTACGCTTAAATGGAAAAATAATTCGCCATGCCCCACCATCATTCGATTAATATTGTGCATTCCACAATTCAGCGTCTGCGATCATCCTTACCAACTCGAAAATCTCCGAAATGTAATCCTGCATTTATGGGAAGTATGTTAAGAGTGTACAAAAATGGATAAAGTCCTTCGGTGTTTTTTTGCTAATATCTAAATGAATCCAAGTGGTTTCAACTCTTTTCCAACCAGATATTGCGGTACTCCTCACCTCCCCTTTATAATTTACATTAAGTACGAGCCGCAATGATATTTTGCAATTTTAGGAAAAATTGGGTAACCAGATTTCCTCTAGACAACCGATTTAAGCTGATGTCCTAACAATTAAAGAGTAATGCTTAATGTGATTATTTGAACTAGCGTCTATGGCGAAACTAGCAACTTTGGTCATCGCCGGCAGCATGTTTCTGATGGCACTTGGTTCTACAGCTTTAGTTTCAGGTGAACCAGGCCCATCTGATAATGTTGTGGCGAATCTCTCCCAAACTGCGGTGACTCCTTTTAACGTTACCGCGTATATGTATGGGCTAATGTGGTCTGCAGATGCCGATCAATACGGAAACTGGACGGAATCAATGTATTCTACTGAACCAGATTTTGTGCCGTTCAATTATTCCATCTCTGATAGGACGGTTATGATGGATTTCTCCAGTAGCACAGTGGTCAATTTCAGTTTTAGCGGACTTCACCACGGAAAAAGCCTTTGGATAGCTAACCCCCATTCTCCCCAGAACTCCATGGACTTTTTCGGTATAGCTACATTGACTCTGGGCGGATATGTTATTTTCAATGGTAGTGTTCCTTCTGAGGATAACTTTGTCGGTCTTGCCCTGTTTGCCTGGGTTTATTTCCCTCAGGAGTACGTTGATTATATGCCCGGTTATGCACAAAATGCCACATACGTGCCTGGAATGCATGCCTACCTGGTTATGACGGAAGCATTTATATTGCTTCCCAATGAATTAAGCTATGATCAGACGATGGAGCTGTTTTCTGTCATACCATACCTTGGTCTGTTCCCGACAAATGAAGTCCAGAAAACCTCAATCAGTGGGCCAATGGGGGTTAATAATTTCTCTTTCTAATTATTTCACCCCACTTTTTTTTAATATATTTTGCTGAAAACAGAGAATTGTCGGTTCCGAACTTGGTACTTATACTTTTTTTGTAAGTGATATGAGGAAATTGAAATCACTTCCTGCAGTTGGATTAGATGTTTAATATAAGTTAATAAATTATTTTGTCTGTAAAGGAATAATTTTAATAGGATTGGTCATGATCAAATTCATGTCAATAAAAACCAACAAGAAAAGACACATAGTGGTAATGGCGATCTTCTTTGGTTTGCTAATGGTTTTAATGCCTATGTTTTTACTTTTTACTCCGATGGAAACCCTAGCATCTGCAAATGCTGCTGCTGTGACCCAGCGTTATACTGTAACATTTCATGAGTCGGGTTTGCCAAATGCCACTGATTGGAGCGTGAACTTTAATGGAGTTTCATCCAGCACCAGCAGTTTTGTAAATTTTAGCAATATAGCGGGAGGAACAACCCAGACTTTCTCCATATTCACTGTTACGACAACTAATAACCAGTATACTCCTACCCCTTCCAGCGGTACAGTTTATGTCAACGACAGCAACTTAACTGTTAAAATCTCATTCTACAACCAGACCACATCTCAACCTGCAAAAGGGTATGATTTGAATTTTACAATAACCAAATTCCCCAATGTTATGCCAGGCATAATCTGGTCATGGACGGCCACAGTTTCAGGTACGTCACTCCCGTATGGTCCGGTCACTTCTCCAACTTTCACTGGAAATACACTTGATTACTTCACCGGACTGTCTAATGGGACTTACAGGTACAGTCTGTCACCGGCTTATGGAACAACCCTCTCCAATTCAACAGGGCTGGTAAATATAGCTGGAAAGAATACTACAGTGACTGTCGATATCTCTTTGATGCATGCGTATACTGTTAAATTCAAGGAGAATGGTTTGCCTGTGGACCAGCATTTTTCTGTCTCTGTCTACGACTCCCCAACGAACGGTGGCCGCTACTCAGCAACCAATACCACTTTTGTTTCACAGCATCCGTTTGTGGAATTCTTTCTTATTAACCAGACATATAGTTATACGGTTTACCCACCATCAGGTTACTCGGCTAATCCCCCTACAGGGACTCTGACTGTTACAGGAACATCATTTAACCTAACAATTCAATTCGCCCAGTCCAAACCTTCCTATCCGGTTTCTTTCCATATAGTCAACCCTCCAACAAACTCTCCTGATGTAAAATGGTACTGGGGGGTAACTGTCAATGGTACTTTTTACGGGTATTCGTACAACAGTACACTCTTGCTGCCCAATTTAGTATCTGGAAATTACAGCTACATAACCAGCTCCTACGGAATAGCACTCTCCTCGGATTCGGGAACATTCTACGTGAATGGAACTGCAATGACTGTTAATCTTAGCGTAACGCCGGCGTGGTCTGCAAATTTCAAAGTGACGAACTTAGCGGACTCAGCTTTCGGATATCCCTCCTTCACTGTCGGGATTGTGGATAACATAGGAGGCCTGGGTGGCGGACCAGTCCAGGGAAGCCCTTTTTCCAGTTCAGGTGGTGAAATCCTGATCCCATCTCTTCAGAACGGCACTTACGATTATACATTAGAACCCACGAATAATTATTTCATAATTTCACCCACCAGTGGCACTTTCACAATAGATGGCAAAAACTCGACTGTTGCTTTGACGGAAACTGCACAACCAGTATACTCGGCACAATTCATTGAAAAAGGCTTGATTTCCTACTCCAGCATATCCTGGGGAGTCGTGCTGGACAATGGTTTTTACTACAATGATACTACACCCATTCCATCTGGAGGCCTCACCCATGTAAGTGCACCGGGTTCTGTGCTGAAGGAGCTCCCGGCAGGTACATACTGGGTACAGGCATTTGTTATAGACACCGGAGGTAAATACCACTTCATGTCCCCGATGAAAATTACCGTAGGTAGTGCTGATAACCTGTATACCATGCAATTCGCAACATACACCGGCAGCGGAACTTTGTTGAATTTAACAGATTATGAGATTATAGCTGGAATCTCAGCCGCCGTAGCATTGAGTGCGGTTGCACTATTTGTCTGGAAGAGAAGGGGGAAGACTGGGCCATAGGACGAACGATTTCCTACTTTTCCCCCTGCAGCTACTCTAAGAAAAGGTTGAATTTTCCGGAGGCACAGGGGAAACAATTTTTTTCTATTGCAGATGCAAGAAATAGGGAACAGTATGGCCATATTGTGGACTTAAATTGTGAGATATTCCATTTGAATGTTGATGAAAGAGAGGACATGATTCAGGAGAGGCTGAATCTCCTTAGAAACCCGTCAAACAGAAGTGGGTTCACACTTGCGTATGTAGAAAAAAACCAGTGGGGTATTCAAGGCATCGAACAAGTTATGACGGAATAGCCATGTATTTGACTGGTTCTGGCGTGCTCGAGGAATTGAGAGGAAAGCGCATTTATCTTTAACTCTTGAAACACAGAGTTGAAGTTGCAAGGAAAAATGGATGCAGATTCCTTTCAGTGATGGCCATTTCAAACACTTCTCGACCCATCCTGGAAAAGTTGGGCTTCAAGATTGAAGGAAAATATCTGTTTATGACCAGAAGAAATTGACTTTGAGAATACTTGGCGAATAGTTTCCCTTTGTCCAGGAATAACTCAGGCATTATCTATTTAGAAAAAGACCCATCTGAATGATATCGGCTGTATCTCCAAGTAGTTTAACAGCACCATGGTTTGTTCCTTCAATTATAAAACCAAATTTTTTGTAAAGATTTATTGCTCTTACATTTGGAGAAAAAACCTCCAGGATTATTTTTGCCAGTTCTCTGTTTCTTGCCCATTCTATACCATAATTCATCAGGGCACTTCCAACGCCAATTGACCTGTATCCATCTAAAATAGCCATGTCGAGATAGCGAACATGATCAGTCTTTGGGGTCTTTCCATATCTTACCAGGTCCAGATTGCCAACCAATTTTCCATCCATTTCAGCAACGATAAATAACACATCTTCACCATTGTTATCGAG
The DNA here is from genome assembly GCA_046705365.1 of Thermoplasmataceae archaeon. Taxonomy (GTDB): domain Archaea; phylum Thermoplasmatota; class Thermoplasmata; order Thermoplasmatales; family Thermoplasmataceae; genus JAJZOM01. The sequence continues at coordinate 756 of JBJKQM010000092.1, read as the reverse complement.
TTGCTTTCTTGTCCAATCTACCCTACCAGGTTCGACACCATCTTCCATCAGGTATTTTCCTTCCTTTGCAACAACATTGATTATGTCTAAGGACTTCTCGGTCTCTTCCTGTGTCTGAAGCCGAACGATGACTTTTCTATGGTCTTTGGTAAGGTATTCTTTGCTCACTTCTTTAAGACATATCGTATGCATATTAATCTGCTTCCTAAAGGACGGTGTATTCAGAAATTCTTCTGTTTTTGGCATTTAGATCAGGTTCCATACCTGAATTGGCGATCGAATTGTGAAGCAAGAAATTACAGAGTGATGCCCCGATGGCCCAAAACTTGATAATACAAGAGTAGATCCAATAATCGACTCTTGGATAACCGTGTCAGGTTAACATATGAGAACTTTATATCCTTATGTTCTTATTTTGTTTCTGTTTGGCATATTCCCTGCTTTGGAAAGTAATCATTGTTTGGTTCGTTCTTTCGAATTTAATTCTGGCATTTTCCCACGATTGGAGTTCAGTGATTTTCTCCATGACTTTTGGAGTGATTTACGGAGGAGGGATTTACTTCTTTCGCCGAAATATCAGCAACAGATTAGAGTCGTCAGGAACTAAAATTTTTCCGGTATTCCTCTTGGTCTGTATCCTTGTATCAGTATTGGAGGAATTATATGTTTATAGCCTGGGAAACAGAATAGCTGTCCCAAATATCTGGAGGGATATTGTGATAGTACCTGGGGAATGGCTCGTCTGGTTTGCCACCT
>JBJKQM010000091.1:0-12278 GCA_046705365.1 Thermoplasmataceae archaeon | reverse complement strand
CGTTAATGGGATGAACGCCAAGGTTAGTTATATTACTACTATTAGGTATCAGGTTACAATGATACTCAATGTCAAAGGGAAGGCAAACTCATTTGATTTCAACCCAAAAACACTCATTATAGCAGGTTTCACCGGCAAGGACAGCACTTCTGCCAGAAAACATCTTGAGGAGCTCAGGGAGCTTGGTGTTCCAGTACCTGAGAAGATTCCTGCCTTCTATCCTGTTGATCCTTCAATGGCAACAGATGCTCCGGGGATTGAGGTCAATTCCAGTGAAAGTTCCGGAGAAGCCGAGCCAGTCCTCATTACAAGCGGAGGAAAGATGTACATAGCGGTCGGAAGTGACCATACTGCCAGAGACCTCGAGATGACAGACATAGGGGAAAGCAAGAAAGCTTGCAGTAAACCCATTTCGAGTGAGGTCTTTGAGCTTGAATTCGTTTTGAAGAACTGGGAGAACCTGCTTCTAAGGTCATATGTAAGGAAAGACGGTGAGAAGATCCTGTACCAGGATGGAAAGGCTTCGGAACTGCTTCCAGTTCATGATCTGCTGGAGAAACTGAGGGAATGGAATGGGAACTCAAACCTTGAGGAATCGATCATATTCCTCGGAACTGTCCCCCTTCTCACTGGTAAGTTTGTTTACGGCGACTGGTACAGGGTCGAACTCATAGATGAAAAGAGCGGCACTTCACTGATCAGGGAATATACGGTAAAGAGTTAAAGGAGAAACGGACGATGAGAGACGGAAAAGGATATGTAAAATCTCTGGGAGACTCGAGAAGAGTCTATGTTGATGGCGAACTGGTAAGCGATGTGAGAAAACATCCTGCATTCATGGGAATTATAGAATCCATATCAAGGATGTACGACTTCAGCAGCGATCCCTCAAACGGCATGATCTTCAGGACAGACTGGGGAACAGAAGGGAACAGGGTCTTCACGATTCCCAGGACTAGAGAGGAGCTGAAGGAGAGGCATAAAGCCATTTACAAGTGGGCACAACTTTCAAGGGGTTTTGTCGGAAGGAGCCCGGATCATGTAGGATCCTTCCTTGCAGGCTTTGCCAGCAACAGCAGCAAGTTTGCAAGGGAAGGGAGATCATTCAAGGAAAATGTTGAAAAATTCTACAGAAAAATGGTGGACGAGGATCTGTATGTAACATATGCGATCATACCGCCTCAGAGCGACAGGAGCAAGACAGCAGGAGAGCAGGAAAACCATTATTCCCAGGTAGGTGTGGTAAAGGAAGTGGAAGGCGGCATAATTGTCCGCGGCGGGCAGATGCTCGCAACCGGAACCGCAGTTTCAGACTATCTCTTTGTGAGCTGCATAACTCCCCTGAAGGAAGGAGATGAGGACCAGGCCATTTCATTCTATCTTCCAGTTGACACTGAGGGTCTCAAGCTATACTGCAGAAGGCCATATTCTGTGGACAAGCCAAGTGTCTTTGATTATCCCATGTCAACAAGGTTTGACGAATCCGATGCATTCGTGGTTTTTGATGATGTCTTTGTACCATGGGAGAACGTTTTCGTGTACAGGGATATACAAGGGCTCAGAACACAATTCTTCGAGACCTTTGCGCACGTGCTCGGCAACAACCAGGCCCAGATAAGGCTCAGTGCAAAGGTCAAATTCCTTATTGGCCTGGCAAGAAAAGTCACAGCAATGAACGGAATAGACAGGATTCCTAGTGTTGTGGAGAAACTGGGGGAACTGGCTTCATTGTCCGCTATTGTTGAAGGTATGCTGGAAGCATCAGAAGCAACAAGCATTCACCGAGACAGTGGGGTTGAAACCCCGAATCCGAGATTCGTTTACGGGGCAATGGGACTGCAGGCTGAGCTTTACCCAAGAATACTGCATGTCCTGAGGGAACTTGTGGGGGCAGGAGTATTGCAGGTGCCATCCAGCAGCAGGGAATTGAAAAATCCAGAAACCAGAAAGGACATGGAAACCTACATAAGGTCTCCAGGAAGCACTTCTGAAGAAAGGATAAAGCTGTTCAAGCTGGCCTGGGATGTCATCGGATCAGAATTTGCAGGAAGGCATCACCAGTATGAGATGTTTTACGCAGGCGCTCCATTTGTTGCCAAGAACTACTCGTTCAGGAATTATGGTTACGAAGAGGCGACAGAATCCGTGGACCAGTTCCTCAAGAACTATGACCTGAACACAGAAATAAAGCTGGAGGAATAAGATTGGCAAAGAAGGAAATGGAATTTTCAGACACATCTAATCTGGAATGGACCCAGTGTGAAGGCAAAGTGCCAACTCTGAAAGAAAGGATAATCGTCAGAGACGATGACTATGGGACTGTATCAAGATTCCTGAAGTTCGAACCAGGTACAGACACCTCACCAAACGGAGTTCTTCAGCATGACTGCTGGGAAGAGGTGTACATACTTGAAGGATCAATCACGGATCTGAGGCTTAACCAGACATTCACAAAAGGCATGTACGCCTGCAGGCCCCCAGGGATGCCGCATGGGCCATGGGTCACGAAAGAAGGATGCCTCACCTTTGAAGTCAGGTACGTGCAGAAGTAGCTTTTTTATTTTAATAAGAAGAAAATTAAAAAAATAAAATATTTTTAAAAATTTGAATTTTTCAGCTCTGACTTTCGAGCGCTGCCTGTTCCTTGGAGATGTTTCCCAAAGTTTCCTTAGACATGTAAAATGCTACAAAGTACATGATTCCCATTACTACCAGGAATATGGTCTGTGCAACAGCATAAAACGACAGTCCGTAGATCTTGTACAGGAATGTAATAACCAAGGGCCAGACACCGGCTATACCATATCCTATGTTCCAGTTGAGGCCCACAGCAGTTGAACGGACATCCGTTGTGAAAGCCTCATTTAGGAAGAGAGACAGGTTTGCCTTTGCTATGGAGGCAAAAAAGTAGAAAGGTATCAGGGTTGCAAGTATAAGGTAATATTCAGTATGGCTCAGGTTTCCCAGATATAGGAAGAGGAAACTGATCACAATGAGTATGACTGCACTCACAAGTGCGAAAGGCCTTCTTCCTGTTTTTTGTGACAGGGCACCGCCGAACATGGAACCTACCACACCAAATGCAGCTCCAACGAGCACAAGGGTTGCTATTTCCGGGTGAGGCACGGAGTTGACAACTCTGAGGAAAGTTGGAAACTGGTTTTCTGTCAGATTGTCATATCCCAGCAGGCCGATGGAGGAGAACATTGCAATGAGGAAGGGCATTCTCATGGGGGAACCCCTGCCAAGGATTTTCCTGTATATTTTTTCCTCATGCCTGTGCTTCTTAGTTGTCCTGACAAATATTGCCGATTCTGGAACCTTGTAAAGCACGGGCAGGATCAAGACAAGGGGCAGCAAGGCAACCAGGAACATTACTCTCCACCCGTTGGCGTCGTATGCAGCAGTGCTAACGAAAATGGCACTGATCATTATCAACCAGGCCGCACCAATGACATGTGCCCAGCTTCCACCTGCTTCTGCGGTTCCTGTAATGAATCCTCTCAATCTCTCAGGCAGGTTTTCTGTGGTAAACACTAGACCTCCTGCAATGAGTGCTCCGATGAATATACCGCCGATGAGCCGCAGGACTATAAACAGGATGGGCGAGAGATCTCCAGCCTGCGCATATGTTGGAATTCCAGCAATTGCGGCAGTAAAGAGGGAAGATCCTATGATGCTGATGTAAAGACCAAGTTTTCTTCCCACACGGTCATAGAGCGGGCCAATAATTGCTGCTCCTAAGGGTCTAAGGACCGAACCAGCTGCAAAACCTCCCCAGACAATAAGAAGGGAGTTAGCAACTGGCCCGGGATAAATTGCCTTTCCAAAAGGAACAGCTACAAAAGTCAAGGCTATGAAACTAAGTATATCAAAAGTGTAGGCCATCAGGGAGATATACGTCTGCATAGCATTGGTTCTTGTAAATTTTCCAGAGCCAGAAGTTTGAGTCTCTGTCATGCTGAAAAAGAAACATTGTAGAGGTATAAAAGCTTTATATATTATTATCTGAAATTAAATTTTTATTTCATATTATATATGTGTTATGTTTATACGGTGATTGTCGAAATTTTTTATTAATATAATTTATTAATTGATAACCCACAAAAAGTGAATCACCCGCCCTAAACCTGCAATCGTGAACTCAGAGAACCAGGTCTTTCTCGGAAGGCACTCTTACGAAATTTATGAGGTTGAATGGTAGCTGGAAGTTGCTGTCCCTCATCCTGCCGCTCCTCAGTAGCCTGGGCCTTATGCCGGTCTCTTCCCTGAAAGTCAGTAGTTCCTGGGAAACAAGAGGAGACAATCTTTTCCTGGCATTCCCCGAATTGAACGACATGGTAACGGCAAGGCCGTAAGATCTTTTCCTGAAGAACGGTTTCTGTGCGGAACGGATTGATACGGTGTACCTGAATTTGGAATCCCTGTCCACGGAATTCAAATCCATCAGGTTCCTGACAAACCCAGGGTGGTAGAATTCTTTCTCCCGGAGGAAAGGAGCCCTGAATTTCATCCGGATGGAAAAGCCAGTGTCCTCCCAATTTGGCGCCGAGTCTTCGAATGTTGCCCCATATAGGCGGATGAAGAAAGACTGAAGGCGATCCAGGTTGGCATGGGAATCGCTTGCGATGAAGAATCTGGCCTGCAGCTCGTCAGAAACTGTGTAGAACATATTTTGTGAAAATGGTTCCGGAAGGAGCAGGTTGCATTTTTCCCTGTAAAGAAGGGAGTCAGTCCTGATCTCGCCTTCGGGGAAGAGTATCTCCTTAACCATAAGCTTTGTATTCATAAGCAGGGATTGCCAAAAGAAATAAAATACTTGGATGGGTTTTATACCTATGCCCAGAGAACACACTATAGAGGACTTTCAGAACCTGTGGACAATTGCAGCTTTAAATTCAGACGGAAAAAGCGACAGATTTGCAGTAGCCATATCCCGAACCACGCATGAGAAAAAGCAGCCAACTGAGGAAACGGTACTGGTGTGTTCCGCTGATGGCAAAGTCATTTCAAAGTTTGGAGAGAAGAACACCAGAAACTTCTCTCCAGTCCTCAACTCCGATGGAACAAAGGTGGCTTTCCTCCAGAAGACAGCCCAGGAAAACAACCTGGTCATAAATGATCTTGCTGAGTCGCTAACAGAAAACATAAAACTTGACGGGGAAGGGCAGCAGATCAGGTGGGCAGGTGACTCCCTCCTTATACTGATGGAAGACAAGATAGACCACAAATTAAAGGAAAGAAATGAGGAGGGGATGGACGGCAGATTCTTCGAGGAAGAGGACCGTTTCTCTTCCCTCTACCAGTATCTCCCGGGCAGGGGAATAAAGCAGTTAACCAGGAACCTTCAGGTATGGGAGTTTGGAGAAGGTTCAGGGCAGGTTGTAATGGTTGCCTCTGAAAAACCTCATGAAAGATACTGGTACAGGGCTAAACTATATGGCCTGAAGCTTGGAGAAGAAAAGGTTGACCTCCTCTACGACCCGGACTGGAGATCTCTGGCATCTCCCAATGTCTCCCCCGATGGCTCAAAGGTTCTTTTCATAGAATCACTCCGCAGCGACAGGGGCCTGACCGCCGGAGATCTGCTCCTCTATGATTTCAGCAAGAAGAGCGTTTCAAACCTGACACAGGGCGAGGAGCTGAGCATAATGAATTCAGCCTGGACAAGCAAAGACGGAATCTCCACAGTATGGCTTAAGGAGGGGCATTTCGGGATTTCCCAGTACGATGGCAGGTGGAACGAAATCTGGAGCGCAGAAGGAACGGTGCTTCCGGCATTTTCTTCGCAGATGGCTTACAGGAACGGCACTTACTACGTCGGATTTACCGACCGGTCATCACCTCCGGAGGTATATGCCATATCTAAAGGATCAGGCAAGAAAAAGATCAGCGATTTCAACTCTGGACTTACAGATCTGATTTCATTCCCTGCTGAAATAGTAAAATGGAAGTCGGAAGACGGAACAGAGATATACGGCATTTTAAGGTCACTCGGTCCGAACAGGCCGCTTGTGGTGGACGTCCACGGCGGCCCGACTGCAGCATCCACAATCTCTTTCCTGGACAGGGGTACATTACTGCTGGTCAACGGTTTCTCTGTCTTCTACCCCAATTACAGGGGAAGTACAGGCAAGGGAAGGGAATATGCTGAGGCCAACAGGGGAGACATGGGCGGAAAGGACTACCAGGACATAATGGATGGACTCGAGTTCCTCAAAAAGAGCGGGAAAATTGCCACAGATAACATATTCATTACAGGGGGCTCGTATGGCGGTTTCATGACTTCATGGGCCGTTACGCAGACAGACGTATTCAAGGCCGCTGTGGGGCTCTTCGGAATTTCTGACTGGTACAGCTTCCATGGAACAAGCAATCTGTCAGACTGGGACCAGATACACTACGATGATGATCCCTATTCAGGAAAATTATACAGAAAATTCTCTCCAATGGAGTACATCAAGAATGTCACGACTCCCATCCTGCTTATGCACGGGGCAAATGATCCATACGTTCCCGTGGGGCAGTATTACCAGTTTTACAGGGGCCTGAGCGATCTTGGAAAAACGGTGAGGTTACTTGTATTCCCAAGGGAAGGCCATGGATTCTCTGAAAAGAAGCACTTCGAGCAGTATCAGGAAGAAATGATAAAGTGGTTCAGGAAATATATGGACTAACGAAGCGCTGACAGATAGGAATCCAGTGCTCCAAGGGACTCCCTGAATTTTCCGGGCTCTTCTGTGAAGCATAGCCTGAAGGTTCCTTCAGCACCAAAATACTTCCCTGGCCCGATCAGTATTTTTTCTTTATCATAGGCACCTTTGCAGAATTCCTCAGAACTCATGCCGTGATCATACCGGACAAGTGCATAGGATGCATGCATGGGCTCAGTCCAGCTAAGGCTGTCATGTTCTGAAATGAACTTCCTGAGATAGTCAAGGTTTGGTTCCAGTATATTTCTGGCCCTTTCTATGAACTTCTCTCTCTTCTGCAGGAACTGCCCGGCAATCCATAGGGGGTATTCCGGGTTCCTTATTCCGGTTAGGTTCCTGATGTCCCTCAGTGTTTTCACCACTTCGGTGGAAGCAGTTATCCAGCCCACCCTGAACCCAGAAAATCCATAAAATTTGGTCATGCTGCCGTTGACCAGGGTCTCCTCCGTGTTATCAAAGAAACTCTCTGGCTTCTTCTGGAAAGTAAACTCAAGGAAGGCCTCATCTGCATACATGAACCCGCCATTCCTGAACTGTCTTTCCCGGAGTCCCTGCAGGAAATCACCAGAATGAAGATTCCCAAGAGGGTTGTTCGGGTTTGAGAAGAAGAGTGCTTTTGGCCTGGATCTTTTCTCCATCATACTTTCAAGTTGCTCAAAAGGTGCAGTGTGAGTTTCGATTCCAAGGTTTGCAGGTGTATTGAATATGGGCTCGTATTCAGGAAGGCCAATGTATACGGGCAGATCCCTGAACTTTGCAAGGAGGCTCAGCAGGCCAATGGATTCCGATCCACCTGTTGTAAGAAACACGTTTTCAGGTTCGAAGCCATACAGGTCACAGAGCTCGTTCCTGAAAAATTCGGCGGTGTCCGGGACATCTTTCTTCATGTGTTCAAAAGAGGTGTCTATTCCAAGATCGGAAAGCTCAGGCTCTGGAAGTCCGCTGGCAGAGAGGTTGTGGACAGTACCTTTCCAGTGGTCTTCTATCCATCTTATCAGTTGCTGTGGTTCCGGGGTTGTTCCACTCATCATTTCACCTATTTCATCTGTTCAATGGTTTCCTTTGTAGCCTGGACAACAGATTCATCACTGTTCAACCGGTTCTTCCACCCTGTGGAGGCAAGTTTCTTCACATCAAGCTGGGCGATCTTCACATCACCTTTCCAGCCCCTCCCGTTAATCCCACCGGTGTAGTTGTACATCACATCATGCAACCCCATCTCCGAGACCACTATGTCTGCTATCCTGCTAACTGAAGTTGTTTCCGGGTTTCCCAGGTTGAATATGTCGGTGGATTTTGACTGGTCGTGTACGTATAACATGGATCTGACACAGTCTTCAACATACAGGTAGGATTTCCTCTGCGTGCCGTCTCCAAGGATTTCAAGTTCCTTAGGATTTTTCTGGAGTTTCTTTATGAAGTCAAAAATAACCCCATGGGTTGAGTTCTTCCCTACAATGTTTGCGAATCTGAATATGCTACCCTTTATTCCATAGTAGTGTGAGTAGGCAGTTATGAATCCCTCACATGCCATCTTGGAAGCCCCATAGCTGGATATCGGCACATATGGGCCATAATCTTCCGGGGTAGGCATAACTGATGCCTCGCCATATACCGTTGAACTTGAGGCAAAAAGGATTTGCTTGACTTCCCTCATCCTCATGAATTCCAGCAGCCTGAATGTCCCTTCAACATTGTTTCTGAAGTCCACAGAAGGGTTTTCTGCGCCATTTCGCACATCGGAGTTGGCAGCCAGGTGAATGACGGCATCTATTTCATCCAGTTCCCTCATTTCAGGTAGATCATTGATATCTCCTTTCACGAATGTGAAATTCTCGTGCTCGCTGAATTGTTTAACGTACCTGTCATCAACATTGGAAAGATTGTCAAATGCAATAACTTCATTGTCTTCGATCAGCGCCTCGACCATATTGGAGCCTATGAACCCAGCTCCTCCCGTTACCAGTATCCTTGAATTCTTCATCGAATGGCCTCCTCTTTTGAGGTTTTATCCTGCCTAGTTTCTGGATAGATACAATATGATGTTAAAACTTCGCCGGGGCTAGACCCTGTAGTGACGGTACCTGGCAAAGAATGCAATATCATACGCTATTTTTATGAGAGATGCAGAGAAGAATACTCCCTCCGGGTAAACCTCGAATAGGAAACCTGCAATTCCGGGGCCGGGAATCTGAAATCCGTTCCTGACTCCAAGAAACACTGAATTGCTGGCCACTCTTGCATCGGCAGGTATCATGGTATTGACCAGGCTGTCCCTTGCAGGTACATCCATCTGGCTTGTGCTCTGCCTGAGAAACAGGAAGATCTCGCTGAGTATGAGGCTGTGGAAGACAGGGACCATGAAGAGCATAACATTGCTGATCAGGTGGGTGTATACCATGGTCCTGACGAGGCCAAGACCCTTTGAAATATGCCCCGACAAAATCACAGATATGGCAGTGACCACATTAACCACAAGAAATATGAGGCCGGCCTGGGAGAGAGTCACGCCATATACGTCCTTGAACCACAGGCTGATGATAGCAGTATTTACCAGCCCTCCTCCAAGGGAATCCACGGAAAACAGTGCTGCAAGTGCCTTCACATCCTTCCTGACCGATTCCTCCCGGATTGCTTTCTTCTGGGCAGCCGGCTTCAGGTCAGGGAATTTGAGGTAAAGGTAAATGGCAATCTGCACCAGGGAGAGAAGCAGGTCGGCGAGGAATATGAGCCTGTAGTCTGCAGATTTATAAAGAAAAAGGAAAAGCGAACCGATTGCTCCGCTTGAGTATGAGGCAAAATTGTACACCGAAAACATCATGTTCTTTCTATGCTGGTCATCAGTGGAGAGACTGATGGTGTACTGCTCCAGCGACTGGTTCACTGTGAGGTCTCTGCCTGCAAGCGAAATTGAGCCCACAATAAGTGCCAGTAAGAAGAAAACAAGGCTGTCTCCCGCGTAAAGTATTACGAGGGAAATCGAGAAAAGGCCCGAAAGAAGGAGCAGTTTTCTCTTAATCTTCAGGCGAAGATATGTGAAAAGATAGAGGAAAAGGGTGGAAATGCCCAGGCTTACCAGTACGATGACTGCTATCTCAAGGCTGGTATATCCAAGGTAACTTAAGTAGAATGGGGCAGCAATTGCAAGGGTGGAGAATATGAAAGATCTGATCCCCTTTGCAAGCGAAAGGAGTGGTCCCGGTCTGGCCATTGTGAGGTGTATATACTCCAATTGTTAAACAGTTTCCTCCGCTAATGCAATTCAGGTAAACCTCAGGAATAGAAACGGTACTCATAGAGTATCATTACATCTGCCTCAGGATCGATTTTCCTGACCCTTGATATAGTCTCTCTGGCTGCAAAAAGAGTCTCGGAGTAACACATGAAAACTCCTGCCTCCACATCTCTGATTGCAAATATGGCTGAAGGTGCTAGAACACCGGTAACATCGTTCACTTTCCTTGAGAAAATGGAGAAAATGACCACATCTCCGCCAGTGAGGTCAAGCTCAGCGATGATTCCTATCAACCTGTTCTTGGTCATGAGGTTGAGCCTTCTTTTTACTGTCATATAGGGGAGTTCCAGCTTCGCGGCCAGATCTGTGATCGACATCCTGGGATCTTCCTTCAGGAGCTCAATAATCCTGAGATCATTCTTGTTGAGGTTCATTCCAAGGTTTCCCGCAGGGGGAATGTATTTCATGACGGTCTTTCCAAGATGCTTTTCCGCCTCGGCAATCTGCTTTTCAACATCTCCGAACTGGTCTCCGCGGAATCCGTACAGTGTGATCTCCTCAAGGCACTTCACAACAGAAAAAACTTCACCTTCATATTCCTTGTCAGACCTGAAGGCGGCAAAACCCTCAACTTTCCCTTCAAGCAACGGGCTCACATGGAGCACGAATCTCTTGATCACACCATCTGAGATCAGCTTGCTCATCCTATAGCTCAGGGACTGGGCTGAAATACCGACATTGACTGCTATCTGTCTCTGAGATATCCTTCCGTCTTTCAGCACATTGAAGAGTATTTTCTTGTCTACGAGATCCATTCTTTCAAGAAGTCAATGATTTTTCCCAATATCTAAATTCCTTTTATGATCAAACTGGAAAAAATCACTGCGCATGAGTATTATAAAATGAACACATCTTTAACAGGTTCAAACTTATGTCTTCATCGACAGACGAAATGATTATGGACGGCACCCATGTTGCAGATCTCTTCTCACGAACCAGGAAGGCAACACTTGATCTCTGCGGACCACTTGAAAGGGATGACTACATGGTTCAGGCTACACCGGATACAAGCCCTCCAAAATGGCATCTTGGCCACACAACGTGGTTTTATGACAACTTCATCCTGAAATCGTTCGAGAAAGGATATGAGCCTGTAGATCCCGATTACAGCTTCATCTTCAATTCATATTATGAGACAGTTGGTACCTACGTGCCAAAGCCTTCCAGAAACACCATTTCCAGGCCATCACTTGAAAAGGTTCTCCAGTACAGGGATGCCGTAGAAAACCGGATTCTTCATATGATTGAGTCAGGGGCTGACGGGAACATGAGCGAGGTACTGGAGAGGGCTGTTCTGGGGATCAATCATGAGCAACAGCACCAGGAACTCCTCCTGATGGATATCAAACGTAATTTCTATGCCTCAAGGAGCAGGCCCTCTTACTTGAAAAAAACGGGTGCGCAATCGGATCCCGGATCGGTAAATTGGCTGGAATTCCAGCCGGGTGTTCATGAAATCGGATTCGACGGAGAGGGCTTTGCCTTTGACAATGAAACTCCAAGGCACAGTGAACTAATCCATCCCTTCTCCCTTGCCGACAGGCCAGTCACCAACGGGGAATTCCTGAAATTCATCGAAAATGGAGGGTACAGGAAACCCGAACTCTGGTTATCCAGCGGTTGGGAGTGGAAAATGAGGGAAGGGGCGGAGTCACCCCTTTACTGGGAAAAAGATGGGGATCAGTATTTCATCTTCACGTTCTCCGGTATGGAGCCTCTTGATCCCCTGGAACCGGTGTCACATGTTTCCTATTACGAAGCGGACGCCTTTGCAAGATGGTCAGGCTGCAATCTTCCCACAGAGAGCCAGTGGGAACATGCAGTTGCTTCAAGCAATTCAGATATACAGCAAAATTCACTGGAAAAAGGCCACTTCAGGCCGTTCATCCACGCGAACAGCGGTGGCCCGGTAAGGGGGCTTGGAAATACCTGGGAGTGGACTGGAAGCTCTTACCTGCCTTACCCCGGATACAGGCCGCTTCCCGGTTCACTGGGAGAATATAACGGAAAGTTCATGTCAGGTCAGATGGTATTGAGGGGGGCAAGCTATGCAACTCCTTCTGGACATTCGAGAACAACCTACAGGAATTTCTATCATCCCGGGTCACGCTGGCAGTTTTCAGGCATCAGGCTTAGCAAGGATGGTTTGAATGGGCAACAGTAACGACATACTTGATTTAAAACCAAGAATTGCAGTTTTCAGGACAGATGTGATCCAGACACTGTCGGAAAATCCAAAGAGGATAAGGCCTAAATTTTTCTATGATGAC
>JBJKQM010000090.1:0-7280 GCA_046705365.1 Thermoplasmataceae archaeon | reverse complement strand
TCATTATTCACAAGATAATGTTTTTTGATGAAAAACCAAAATAGTCCTTCATGATCAGATATTGCCACTGTGATGAATTCAGCCTAGTCTGAACTTATGATGAACGACGGGCAGACTGAGTGGTTTCTTTTTTAAACGTTTTGGTTTAAATGCATCCAGGGCCCTATAATAGGCGGTCTTCAGTAGAAGTAATAAATACGGGGTTCTGATTAACCAGCCAACCAAGAGGTGGAATGGCGTTTCCACTCTGACAAAAAGCCGGCTTTGCTCGGATGATGACGCCTGGCAACACATATTGGTGGTAATGATACAATACATCACATTGCTGGAAACGCTGGTTCAGTACTCATTTGGAGTTTTAGTGGCCCCCCTTTTTGCAGGAATTTATCACAAACTGAAAAGTGCTGTAGAATCAAAAAAGGGCCCGAGTATCTTCCAGCCATATTATGACCTATTCAAGCTTCTAAAAAAGGAAACACTGAAACCTGAGGGTTCCGGTATAATATTCTGGTATGCACCTTACGTTGTATTTGGGATATACTCCCTTATATCAATAATCATACCTTCATTGATTCCGGCGCCAATTTATTTCACTGCATCAACTGATTTTCTTGGCGGTGCAATCCTTTTCATGCTTGCTGCTTTTGTCTCAATATCAGCTGCAATGGGCAGTAACAGCAACTATTCTGCCATGGGGGTATCCAGGATGCTCTCTTTCCACTTCCTGGGGGTGGGCACCTTAATCACAGTTTTCTTCGGAGTATCTCTTATTACTGCTACTAACAATCCATATGTAACAAACAATTTCCTTGCGGCAAATCCACTTCAAAGCCTTTCTATTGTTCATATTTTTTCGACGTTGGCATTTTTCATGCTTTTCCTGTATGAAACCGGGAAAATCCCACTGGAAAGTTCAGGCCTTATGGAATTGGGTATGATAGATGAGGCTACAAATTTTGAGTACAGTGGCAAGCTCCTGGCAATCAACAGGTGGAATGGATACATGAAGCAATTTCTCCTAGGCTCTATTCTTCTCAATGTATTCCTGGTCCCATGGGGGCTGACTGCAGCATACCCATGGTTTCTACTGGATATTCCCGTAATGTTAGCAAAGTGGATTTTACTGATTCTTATTGTGCTGATTGTTGAAACAACCCTGGCAAGGTTGAGAGTATTCAGGATACTGGACTACCTTGCTACTGCTTTCACTTTTTCAATACTATTCCTCATTTTCACGGAGGTTCTTCATTGATCACATCGCTTGAAGTTCTTCTGGTTCCCGTATCAAGCCTCATCCTGATCTCCGCTTTTTACATGCAGGGAATGGAATTCATCAGACCAATGGTGATGGGGCAGTTTGTCCAGTCTCTGCTTCTTGCACTGGTAGCCATTTTGATGGCGCTGGTGACAGGGGAATATGATTTCATTATCCTTGCAGCCCTGGTCCTTGTGCTTAGGGGCTTTCTTGTCACATATTTCCTCCTCAGGGGCCTGAAGCGTGACCAGATTCACTTGCACGAAAGACAGGTGAGTGTTGCGTATCTATTGCTCATAAGCCTGGTTTTTGTCCTCACATCAGTATTCATAATCTATGCCATGGTTTTTTCCAGCATCAAAATAGAATCAATACAGGGAAATCAGGGAATACTGGTATTTCCACTTGCATTATTCTTCCAGGGGCTTTTCCTCATTGCCTCAAGGCGGACTACATATGCACAGATAATGGGGTATGTAGAGGAGGAAAATGCAATCGTACTCTTCGCAATGTTTCTACTTCCGATCCCTCTTTTGATTGAAGCCAGTGTTTTTCTTGACGTTCTTGCCCTCGTGGTGATATCTTCTGTGGTAGTTGTTGAGAAGTTCACCCACGAGATTGTGGAGGAGTTGAAAGGATGATTCTTGACACTTTCCTCCCATTGCTGATTATCATGTTCCCAATTGTTTCTTTTGCAGCTTCAAGAACAGGGATGAAGCATCTGGACGGTGGGGTCTCCTTGGTCAATGTTGTTCTAGTAGCAATCCTGCATTTCCTGATCCCAATTTCAGGTTTCTTCTATATTGATAACACTGCCTGGATCTTCCTCATAATGGTCACTTCAGTTTATGCACTTTCTCTGGTATATTCAAAGAAGTACTTCGAAAACTCGACCATTGGAATCGGTGAAGGCCTTTTCTACCTGTTGATGGCATTGTTCACAGTAACAATGCTGTTCTCCCTGGAAGTGAACAACCTGGGCCTGATGTGGGTCGGAATAGAAGCCACGACAATATCTTCTGCACTTTTGTTGATGGCTGATAAGAATGAGATTTCTGCAGAAGCTACCTGGAGATACATTGTTATAGTATCAGCCGGGGTCACATTCGCTTTTATCTCCATTATACTGATCTATTATTCTCTCGGGACACTGAACGTTTCGACACTACTTTCAAGGAACATCTCCGCTTCGCTAACACTGAATGTTGCGTCTGCAATTGCCCTCATTGGTTTTGGAACCAAAGTGGGAGTATTTCCAGTACACACATGGCTTCCTGATGCACACAGTGAAGCACCATCGCCAATCAGTGCCATGTTTTCCGGTGTGCTGCTCCCCACAGTACTGTATGTGCTCTACAGGATATATGAAATTGATCCCCTGAGGGACCTCTATATCTGGGTTGGGGTCATATCCGTCATAGCTGCATCACTGTTCCTGGGTTACCAGACCAGGTACAAGAGAATGTTTGCATATTCCACGATGGAGAACATGAACCTTGCCTTGATCGGCATGGCAGCAGGCGGAATATACGGCTTGACGGGTGCACTTGTTCTTCTGTTGGCACACAGTTTTGGAAAGGCAGGCGCCTTCTATTCATCCGGTTCCATTCTGAGGCAGACAGGAAGCAGGAAGATAGATGAAGTAAGAGGACTCTGGAAGCCAATGCCTGCAACTTCAGGTGCTTTCATACTATCTTCATTTGCCGTTACAGGCACGCCGCCATTCGGCACTTTCTTCGGCGAGTTCTTCATTCTTATGGAGCTCCTGGTACTCCACCTCTACATCCAGTTTTTCCTGGTCATCTTCTTCGTGATGGCTGCTTTTATTTCAGTGAACTACAACGTAACCAGGATGGTATTCAGGGGCCAAATGGATTCCATAGGACCAGAAATCAGGGAGGACAGGCTCATGTCAGCTATTGCCCTCTTTTCTGCCATAATGTCTCTTGCCATAGGCGTAGTATACGGGGTGATTTTCCTTGCAGCATTATAAATTTGGAAAACCGGAAGGCAGATTTATCGGTAAATTCAGGGATTACGAAGTGTATTTAGGTTCAATAAGCCGTGCAACTCGCTCTGAAGACACAGTTAAGATTAAGAAACCTGCTGTCCCCGGTCAATTCGATTTCTATTACGGCCCCTCCACTGGAGGCCTTATTGAATCAGTCGGATTTAGGCTCACCACACCGGGCGAAGCCATAGCTTCAGTGGAAACAGACACATCATACAAGAGAAGAAGAATATGCGTCAGGGGACTTTCAGTTGAAGATGCAGTTCTAAGGGTGGAAAGGATCAACGGATTCCATTCTGCAAGCCACACCATAGCTTTCCTGAAGGCGGTTGAAGACGCAACCGGAATCCAACCAGAACCAGGTGTTGAAAAGGCAAGAATAGCGGCTCTGGAGCTTGAGAGGATCAGGAGTCATCTTGAAGTCTTGAAGAGAATGGCGGAGCCAGCAGGCTTCAGCGTACCTGTAAACCAGATCGGATACCTGAGGGAGAAAGTGTCAAGGATAATATCTGAGGCTTTTGGCCACAGGTTCTTCTTTGGTTCCCACATGGTAAACAAAGTCATCGTGGATCCGGTAAACATCGCTAAAAGAATATCTGGTTTATCAAAGGAATTCAGCAGGATATTCGATGGCCTCCAGGAATCCAAGATATTCCTGAACAGGCTACAGACAACCGGCATAACTAACCTGGGGGAAATGGTTGGACCGGTAGCTAGAGCGGCCGGGAATGAATATGATGCAAGATTGGATTCACCCGACATTAATTACGGGGATCTGGGATTCAAGCCGGTTTTCAGAAATGAAGGGGACAGTTTTGGGAGATTCATGGTCAGGGGGCAGGAGATACTTGAATCCTGCAACCTCCTGGAGCACCTTGAAATGGAACCCACCGGAAATCAGGCAAAATTAAACCCCAGGGATGGAGAGGGGGCTGCAAGAATTGAAAGCCCAGCAGGTGACCTGTTCTATTATGTCAAATTGCAGGCAGGGAAGATAGAGGACATAGGCATGGTAACACCTTCCGCCCTCAACGTCAGGGCGTTCGAACAGTCCATGAAGGACAATCTTTTCCCTGATTTCAATACAAACTGGGAAAGCTTCGGTGTCTGGGTCTCTGAAATGGAGGTGGATCTGGAATGAGCAATTTCTGGTTCTTCGAAGGCTTGAGAAAAGGGAGGAAAACTGAGAAATTCCCGGTAAAAGATCCTCTTGAGCCACCCCTTAGACCTTCCGAAATGAAGGGAGAAGGAGATGCAGATTGCCCCACTGATGCAATAGTCGAGGGAAAATGGGAATCCGGAAAATGCATATTCTGCAGGAGATGTGAACCAGCGTTTCAACCAACCGGTGTCCAGTCTATCTTCAATGTCAAACAAACTGAAAAACTGTTCAGGAAATCCATCTACCTGTACAAACTGGACAGCGGGTCATGCGGTGCTTGCAATATAGAACTCGGGGCCATCTTTGATCCCCAGTATGATGCAAACAGGCTCAATATATTCATGACAAACACCCCAAGGCATGCGGATGCAATAGTGATAATGGGTGTATATACTGAGGGTATGGCCCAGGCTCTGAAAAATGCCTATGAGGCCATGCCCGAACCCAAGCTTGTCATAGCTCTTGGAGCATGTGCAATTTCAGGAGGTATAATGGGGAAGAGTCCCGTAGTTCCAGCTGATTTTGATGTTGAAATAGCAGGTTGCCCACCTTCACCTTACACTATCCTCGAGGCAATAGCAAAAGCGAGGGGTGAGTCCTGATGCTTGCTTTACTTGCCGTAATTCCCTTTGGGCTTGCAGCATTTGCAGGATTCTTCTGGAAAAAAGGCGGATACATTGGGACGCTTCTGGCTTCACTGCTGTTCCTTGCACTACAGTTCAGGCCAGAGAATTATCTTTCATACTTTTCACTGATTGCCTCCCTTGTATGGATAATAATTTCCATTTACTCCCTGGAATATGGGGAAAAATATGGTAAATGGCTCTCAGCAGCTATTCCAGCCATGATCATGGGCATGGCCCTCATCCTCCTTTCAACAAACTATATCCAGGTAATTGTGGGGTGGGAGGCAATGTCTATTCCTGCATACCTCCTGGTTGCACTGAACAAGAAGAATGACGGCCCGGCATTCACCTTCATGGTATTCAGTGAATTCAGTACCATTCTGCTGATAAGCGGCTTTGCATATGCATTCTATCTCACAGGTACAATTAGCTTTTCCAGTGAACTCCCCCTCGTGCCGGTATTTCTGGTTTCCATGGGGGCACTTATAAAAATGGGAATGACACCATTCATGATAAGCGAATGGCTGCCGATTGCACATGGCAACGCACCTGCAAATGCCTCTGCGGTACTCAGTGCTTCAATGACACTAATGGGGGTTTTCCTGATAACGAGGCTGGTTATGGTTAACAGCCATGTCTACTACCTTGGTTTCCTTTTTCTTGGGATAGGGGCGATCTCAATTCTATTTGCCTCGATCTACGCCTACATTTCTGAGAACATGAAAATGCTGGCAGGATTCAGCACAATTGAGAATAATGCTGCAATACTTTCTGCGCTGGGGTTGCTTCTCATAGCTTCAACTTCAACCCTGCATGAGTTTATTCTGTACACAATCCTGATCCTCAGCCTCTCGCATTCAGTTTCCAAGACCGGGCTATTCATGTCAATCGGTAATTTCTCAGGGGAATTCTTCGGTGAAGACAAATCACCAACTACCTATTCCCAGAGGCTTGGAACTATTCTAACCACAATGTCACTATCGGGGCTCTTTCCAACAATAGGAGGGCTTGCCACCTGGATGTTGCTGGAGTCCTTCTTCATGCAGGCCTACCTTGGTGGCCCCGCTGGGATGACTGCTATCTTGATTGGCTCGGTCCTGGCCTTGGGCGAAGGAATGGCAACAGGATCGATGATGAAAATACTTGCATTTGGAAACATATTCAGCCACAAAGTTTCCAGGGAGAGAGACCATGGGCAGGAAATTGTATCGGCAACAGGCATTCTTATCCTGGTTCTATTCGCAGCATCTATTCTTATCATTCCACCTGCTTTCAAGTCAGGAATTCCTGGAATACTGATTTTCAATGGGTTCATGCTAACATCCGCTTTCGGGCCGGCAATGTTTGGGTTGGTTTCACCGGATTATATAATTGCCATAATCGGAGCTTTCTCGGCAATGGCATTCGTTATATTCGGAAAACCAAGGAGACACAGGACTGTGCCGGTATGGAACGGTGGCGCAGTTCCGGTTGATTACTACACTTCATACGCTTATTCCAACAACATCAGGCTTATGCTAAGGAGAATTCTCAGGACGAAGACGGGTGAAGGCCATACATCCACTGCCATTGACATATTCTGGCTTATCATGAATGATGTGGGAAAGGGCTACAGAAGCATGTGCAGGTTCGTTACCCTGAAAGTGATGAACAGTTCAATCAGCTGGTATATGATCTACATGATCTTGGCTTTCATGGTGGTTCTGATCATTTCAGTTACAGTGTACTGAAATGGTTATTTTATTCTCTTTAACTCAAAGGATCCAAGAGATATATTTCCGCCGTTGTTGGTGATCTCAATCCAGTCCCTTGACTTGATCTTCTTCAAGCCCCTAACCCTGAGATATTCGGTGGAGGTTTCGCTCCTGAATTCAATGGACCCGTCCATGAAATAATTCATGTTCTCATAGAGGCTCTTCTCGAAAATTCCATCCTCGATGAGATAAAGCGTAGTTGTGCCCTCCAGTTTTCTCCTCTGGGTGAAATGCTGAAGTGCCTTGGGAAATGTCTTTTCATCACCTGACTGGGTTATCCAGCCTGTGAGGGAAAACAGGACCATCCTGTATCTTCCATACTTGGTGACAAATGAAGAACATATGTTGTCCATGGTTTTCAGGAAAAGGCTCACGTTTGCTGCGCTGTCTATGACAGTTGCATTCCTGCTGTCACTGTCCATCTGAATATTCTTGGAATATGCATCAACAAATTTCAGCAGGCCCCGGTCCT
>JBJKQM010000089.1:0-15295 GCA_046705365.1 Thermoplasmataceae archaeon | reverse complement strand
TCCTTAAGAACACGTATAGGCGTCTTGCCGATCTTCTTTGAAAACTGGTATGCCGCCTCAAATGCTTCATCTGAAGTCTTATCGGACTTGATCACTTCCACCAGTTTCATAAGTACAGGGGGGTTGAAGAAGTGCAGACCAAGCATCCTCTCCGGGTTTGTAACGTTCTGTGCCAGTGTGGATATCCTGATATTGGATGTGTTGGAAGCAATAATTGCATCGCTTCTGCAGGCGTTGGAGACATCCCTGAGCAATTTGATCTTGAGGTCAGGTATTTCCGGTACAGCCTCAATGATCAGATCAGACTCGCTGACACTCTGGCCAAGATCAGAAAGGAAAGATATTCTGCCAAAAACTTCATCAGCACCCTCCTGGCTCAGTTTTCCGGACTTTACGAGCCTGGCAAGGCTCCCCTTTATGGAGGTTTTTGCCTTTTCAAGTGCTTCCGGGAAGGCATCTTCCAGATCAACCTTTGTGCCTGAGAGTGCCACCACTTCGGCAATGCCGTGGCCCATGAGCCCTGCCCCGATGACAGTTACTTTCTTGATTTCCAGGAAACTCACTTCCTGAGTTTTGACATTATGCTTGTCAGTTTCTGGGCACTGAATATGTCTCCGGAAACCTTCAGCTGGCCCTGCATGAATGCTTTCACAGCATCAACCTGGCCGGTGAAAATGTCAACCAGCATCTGATCGGTAGCCATTACGGTTGCACTGGCCCCTTCTGTTTCACCCTGGTTGAGGTTTATTGTACCATTGTTTATGGCAACGAAGAATGGCGACGCGTCTGAAGGTTTAATCTGGAACGTCTTGTTGAAACCAGACAGTTCCTTGTCCAAATTCTCAATAGCTTTGGCTTTCTCAACGATTTCATTTATGATATCAAAAGAACCCATGAACTGTGAACGCAGTCAGGTTAAATGTATTTTATCTCTAGCATTTTTATAGCCTGTCCGGAAAAACCGGCTGATTAAAAAAAAATATGGTGATTTAAGCGTGGTTGTACGCTTCCATCACATACTCGGCGAACTGGTCATCAGGATATGCACCTACAAATTCCACCTCGCCGTTTATGACTATATGCGGAACGGAAGAAACGCCCGCTTCTTCGGCTTCCTTGTCGAATTCAAGGGATTCCATCATTTCGCCTGTGATATTCTTGTTAAGAATCGCGAATTTATGGGCAGTCCCAACTGCCTTGGGGCAGTATGGGCACGTGGGTGTAACATATACCCTGATGGTCACAGGTTTGTCTATTTTGTTCAATATCTCAAGGGCCTTGGAAGAAACATCTGCTTCCCATTTTGATACATTCTTGATGTCATCCACGAGGGAACCAAATTCATACCCTGAAGGGAGGCCATAATACCTGATTCTCCCATCCTTTTCTCCCTTTCTGGATACAATGGTTGCAGGGTACTTTTCTATGCCGTATTCCTTTGCAGCATCCTTGTCCTTGTCAAAATTGTAGACTGTAAGGTTTATTTTGCCACTGGTCTGTGAAACTTCTTCAGCGAGCTGGACTGATTCCTTGCAGTATTTGCAGTCAGCATCATCGGAAGTGAAAACAACAAGATCAACATCATTTTTCATGTGTTTTTCGAATTCCTGCTCGAGATACTTCTTATCTTCGTCTTTAATCAAAGGCATAACTCTACATTTTTGTTCATTATTTAACTGTTGTTTACAATTAATTTAATCACGGTGCATGCCACCTCGCGTGCAACCTTTTTTAACTTCAAGCGATGAGCATGCGTGACAGAGAAGCTCTTTTTGAAAGACATGTACCTGAAGGAATTTGATGCGGTGGTAACCGGGGTTAAGGAAAATGAGATCACTCTGGACAGAACTGCTTTCTATGCAACAGGCGGTGGGCAGCCAAACGACACAGGAATGCTCCGCACTTCTGCCGGTAGTGAAATCAGGGTAACCAATGTCAGGAAGGAGAACGACGAGGTAATTCACACAGTTGAGGACGGACATGATCTCTCAACCGGGACAGAAGTCCATGGCATTATTGACTGGGACCGAAGGTACTCCCACATGAGATTCCACTCCGCAATCCATGTTATGGATGGAATAGTCACAAAGAGGCATGGTGACAAGGGGCTGCTGACCGGTGGCCAGATCTATGAGGACAGGGCCAGAATTGACCTTGATATGCAGGACTTCAGCAGGGAACTGGTGGAACAGATCCTTGAGGAATGCAATAATTTCACATCTGAAGGGCACAGGATCTACCAGAAGGAGATTTCCAGGGAAGAGGCACTCAGCATGGAAAATCTCGCGAGAACTGAACCCGGCAGGCAATTGATCAATTCCCTTGATACAGTGAGGCTCATTGTAATAGAGGAACTTGATGAACAGGCTGATGGCGGAACACATGTTGCAGATTCCAGGGAGATTGGAAGAATGGTTCTCCAGAAAGTCGAAAGCAAGGGAAAGAGGAACAAGAGAATCGGATTCACCCTGGAATAACAATGTACACTGAAGCAGAACCGGACCTGGCAAGGATAGTGGCCGGACCTTTTCAGACAAACACATATCTTGCGTGGTCACGAGATGAAGCAATCCTTATAGATCCAGGCGACAGAGCTTCCGTGTTCCTTGAAAACTTCAACCTGAAAGGCAAAAAAGTATTGGCGGTCGTCTCCACCCATGGGCACATGGACCACCTTTTTGATGTGCCCGAACTCAAGAGTTCACTGAACTGCAGTTTCATGATGGGGAAGGGAGACGAAGAGGTTCTGAAATGGTCCTACTCAGTATCCGAACGGTACATGGGAAAACCCCTGAAGAAGGTCGAAACAGACAGGTTCCTGGGTGATGGCGACAGCTTGGAGTTTGGCGATATCACCGCGAAAATAGTGGGATTGCCTGGCCACACACCCGGAAGTATTGGCCTCATAACTGGCTCATTATTTTTCACAGGAGATACGTTATTCAAGGGCACCATTGGGAGAACTGACCTTGGGGGTTCAATGGAACAGATGAACAGGTCACTTGACAGAATAAGAAACATGGATCCGGAACTCAGGGTGCTCCCGGGACACGGTCCGGAGTCTACCTTAAGGGAAGAGCTGGAGACCAATCCTTTCCTGGCCTCAGGGTAGAAGATTCACCAGGAATGCGATAACAAAACCAAGGATTATGCCGCTGTTTCCAAGAATTGCACCCTTCATATCCTGGGTTTTGACAGACATCTTATACATCTGCAGGACCACAAAAAGAATGCTTCCGATTGCTATGGAATTGAATGCCACAATGAACGCCAGAGAACTGACATAAAAACTCAATGCTGATCCGATGAGGGTCGGGAAGCCACCGATAAAGAGGGCTCCGGTAAGTTGCTTCATGGGTATCCTCTTATCCTGGTTCATGAACGGTGCAACTATGGGAAATCCTTCCGTTATGTTCTGCAGCGTGAAACCAATCATGATGGGCACTACAAGTGATGAAAGGCCGAGCCTGATTGATGAACCAAGGGCCAGCCCTTCTGTGAGGTTCTGCAACCCGATGCCCCATGCCATTATGAAAGCGAGGCCGGCAACACTTTCAGCTTTCTGTTCAGTGTTTCTTACTTTCGACACCAGCGGGTAAAAGGAAAAAAGTGCGAAAGACACTATAATTCCAACAAGAATTATGAGGGAATACGGTAAGTTCAGCGTGCCATCCTCAAAGTGCGGATTAACGTAGGTGTATGTGCCCATGAAAATGTCCAGCAGAAGATACACAAGAATCCCGATTGATAGTGAATTGAGAAGTGCCATGGATTTGCGGGAGATCCTGATTACAGCTGCGAAAGGGAGTATTATGAAAATAGAAAATCCCATTATGGCCGAGTAGATAATCAGCCACATCAAGTCCATAAGACGGAATTTAGGTTAGCCTAAAAAAGTTTGTTGTAGAAACAAAAAGAGAAAAAGTTTAAAATACCCTCATTTCCGGTCATCCAGCTTCAGGGAGATGGTTTCCAGGCTCCTGTTCTTGGTCTCCTCAATGGTGAAGATGGTGAGAAGCACTGCAATTACGGAAAAGCCGGAGAGCAATGCAAAAACAGTCGATGGGCCATTCAAGGCGTAAATTACAGGTTCCAGGAAAGTGAATATGCCCGCCCCAAGTTTTCCGGCGGATGCCGCTATTCCATGCCCTGTTGTTCTAACCTGTGTTGGAAACAGTTCCGTAGGTAAAATGAAAGTAGTGGAATTGGGGCCTATGTTGCCGAAGAGATAAGAAAGCCCGTAAAGAGATATGAAAAGCAGGAAGTCCTCCTTAATTCCCACATAGTTTATTGCGAAAATGAAATAGATTATGGCCATTGCCGTAAAGCCAAGCCACTGCAGTGCCTTCCTACCAACCTTGTCCACCAGTCCAACAGCGATCCAGTAACCCGGAATGGCAAATATTCCTGCAAGTATGGCGTTCCCAACCGCTATGTTGAATATTGTGGCTTTTATGTTTCCCGGCACGCTGCCGTAGCCAATCTGGTGAAGTATGAGGCCACTGTTCACAGATGTCCCGTAAAAAGCCATGTCGAAAAGGAACCAGGAGCCGGCTGTGCCCAGAATGACGACCCAGTATTTCCTGAGGATCTTTTCCCTGACCGTTACAGAAGTTGGCGGTGCCTTTTCAGGAACTTTTGGTTTCCCCGCCTTCCCTGTTACATCTTCCACTGCAGCTTCCGCTGCCCTTACATCGCCCTTGATCTGCAGGGAAAACCTGGGTGTTTCCTTTATCTTTCGCCTGAGGTATATAACGGAAGCAGCAGGAACTGCGCCGAAACCAAGCATGAACCTCCAGGCCATATCAAGCGAAAAGAAATGGACCGAAGCTATTCCCACTATGGCGCCGGTAAGCAAACCGAATCCCTGCATAGAAAATACGGAAAGAACCATCTTTCCACGGTTCTTTATGCTGGAATACTCACTCATTATGGTTGAGCTTATTGGATAGTCTCCTCCAACACCAACTCCAAGGATGAACCTGGATATCATCAGCATGTAAACATTGACAGAGAATGCAGAAACTATTGCGAAGACAACCAGTATGGCCATCTCAATTCCGTACGTGTACTTCCTTCCCCTTATGTCAGCAATCCTTCCGAAGATCATGGCACCAACGAATGCACCAAACAGGGCCATTGCGCCTATCAGCCCGGTTTCAACAGAGGATGCCTGCAGGGGTCCGACGAAAGCGGTACCGAAGATATTGTTTGTTGAAGTTATGTTGAAGGCATAAGCAATAACGGGGATTGCGGTTGAGATGACGAAAAGATCATAAGCATCAGAGAAGAAGCCCATGCCGGAAACTATTATTGCCTTGATGTGGAATCTTCCGGTCCTAGCCATATCAAGCGTTTCCAGAATTTCCTTGTTTTCAGGATTCGGACTCATGGGAGCATCAGGAAAAATATCTCTCTTTTCAAAATAAACTTTGTTTTACTACCGAATTTGTATTTCAGGAAAAGGGAATGAATCCAGGCAGGAAATTCAGCGTTTCTCTTCCAGGAGTTTCTTGTACAGGTAATCCATCTTGGCCTTCAGATCATCAATACCTGCTGAAATTCTTGGAATTGTCTCATTGTACATCTTTTCAAGGCGATCTATCTTGTTTATGAGGAACTCAACCTTTCCCTGGATATTTTCCTGTTCCAGGGAAGTGCTTCGCAGTGAATTCTTCAGTTCCTCCCTGTCCATATCGTCGGATTTCAGCTTCTTTGAGAAGGTTCCAACCTGTTCGTCGTCTTCTAAATTGAAATCAACAGCAGATGGATACTTGCTGAAAATGTAGGAGGAAAGCCTCATGTCGGATCGCATGGCAGAAACGCACTCGTCAGGGTCAAGCTCCATAGCAAGGCCGTTTGAGAACATGACTGTCACCCGGGCCTGGTCGCACATGGGATAATCAAAATTCCTTATTTTCTCGTCAATCCTGTTTTCAAGGTCGGCATAGATGCTAAAGGGGATACTGCCCCTGGAACCCTGGACTTCACGCCTCAGGTCGACAAGCCGCCTGTACCTTTTTGTGGCAGTCAGCTTTTCCCTCAATTGATTATGATCTGCCATCTCTAGATTCATATGTATCTAGATGAAATAACTTTCCCATATCTGGAATAAAATTGGAGTTAAACCGGAAAACTAAGGCTTCAGGATAGTTTTCCTACTTGGACAGCCGAAGGGACATAGCCAGATTATGTGGTATTTTTAGCACTCCGTGGTCGGTCTCAATCTCCAGGTCATCTCCCCTGTAAACCTTGACAGCTGTTTCCGGGAGGGCATTGATGGATGCAAGCCTCTTCAGCAACGGCTGGTCCTCAAAAACAACTCTCCTGATGACATAATCTCCTTCCTCGGCAAGCATGAGCGGGACTTCCCTCAGCTTTACCTCCGGATCAGTCGGATTCCCATGTGGACATAATTCAGGCCTTCCCAGATTCTTGAAAAGCACTTCACCACGGTCACCATTGAAAATGTGTTCCAGTTCCATTACTGAAGCGTGGGTGTCTTCCCAGGGCACTTCAAGGAATTTGTAGGCAAAAACCTCGGAAATCCTGTGCATTCTCACAAGATCCCTTGTTACCTTCTTTCCACTGAGAGTGAATGATATATTCTTTCCATCCTTGTTTATCAGCCCTTCCTCTGCAAGTTTCAAGAGGTATTCATATGCGGTCGGGGGGCTGATCTCAAGCCTGTCAGCAATCTGTTTTTCTGTAATCTTATCGAATGACTCGAGAAATTCCCAAATCACGAGAAGGTAGTCTTCCCTGTTCAGTCGCACCATTGACTTAGCAGTACATCTTAGATAAAAGTTACCAATTAAAATGGCAGCACATTCCCAGAACTTTAATGTCTGGTATTGATTACACAGTACGATGTATACCAGAAAGGGGGATAAAGGGGACACTGATGCAGGCTATGGCAGGAGGATGAGAAAGGACAGTGGTGTTGTTGACCTTGAAGGAACCCTTGATGAATTCAATTCATTTCTCGGACTCGCCAACACGAAGATGAAATGGGAGGACATGAAAGAGGATCTTTCCGCAATACAGTTTGAGATATTCACACTTGGAGAACATATATACATGCACGGGGAGGGAAGAAAACTCTCACCGGAAAACACAGTTTGGCTGGAGGAACGTGTAGACCACTACAGGAAAGAGGTGGGCCCAATCAAACTGTTCGTGATTCCGGGCGGCTCTGAGGAATCAGCAATCCTGCATGTAGCAAGGACCGTATGCAGAAGGCTTGAAAGGGTGATTGTAGGAAGTGAAGAAGAGCTTCAGGTCAGCAGCGAAGTTCTCACGTATATCAACAGGCTTTCTTCTGTACTGTTCATGATGGCGCTCGCCGCAAACAGAAGAAATGGCGTAAAAGAGGAAATCTGGGAACTTAGGTCAAGATCAGTAAAAGACTGAGAGTTTCTTCAGGAACGTTTCGGAATCTATCTCTTCAAATTCTCCATATTTGGTAGAAAAAGCCTTGATAAAAGCGGTTTTTATTTTTCTTGCAGGTATATTTGCATAATGCATGACAGCCGGATCAAGGCCGCATGGATTTATCTTCATGAAACCCTGGACGGCCTCATTTGTCAGGTTTATGGATACGCCATGGTAACTGATCCCATGATCTATTGCCATACCGATCGAAGCAACCTTTCTTTCTCCAGCAGGTGTTTCAATCCATATTCCGGGTTCTTCGCCAACAAAAGGTTTGTAACCGGATTTTGCAAGGATATCAATCACAATTTCTTCAACAAATTTCACAAAACCCCTCACATCTATTCTCTCCTCATCAGAAATTCTAACAATGGGGTAGACTACAATCTGCCCAGGCCCATGATAGGTCACATCCCCGCCCCTTTCAGTTACTATGACATCAACAGCAGCATAGTTTTCGGGGACAGGTTTCCTTCCAATGGTGTATACGGGTTCGTGTTCAAGGAAAAGGAGGAATCCATAGGGGCACTCCTCCTTCACAATCTCCAGGAGCTCCTTCTGAATTTCGTAAGCCCTGTTGAAGTCAACCCTTCCAAGATCAACTGCGAGGTTTGAAGTGAAGCGGCAACCCATAGGCACCTTCTGCGGCCTCCTTTAGGCCCTCTGAAATTGTTGGATGGGGGTGTATGGTCAGCCCTATATCCATGGCCATCAGGCCGGATTCAATAGCAAGTGAAACCTCGCTGATTAGTTCAGACGAATGAGGGGCAACAATCCCGGCACCCTTGACAAAACCTTTCTCATCGTAATAAAGGCGGTAAGTACCCAGCCTGCTGTTCATTCCCAGCGCCCTTCCGTTGGCACCGGCCGGGAACGTTGAAACGTTGCCTTCAAGTTCACCTGTGTAGGAAATTTCAGGATCTGAATATATTACATATGGCATGGCCCTGTATTCAACCTCTGCATTTCCACCTGCTATGTTGTCAGCGGCAACATCCGCATCATAGAATGCCTTGTGTGCCAGCATAGGCTGTCCGGAAACATCGCCTATGGCATAGACTCCTTCCACGCTGGTCCGCTTTCTGCTGTCTGTCTTGATAAAACCCTTGTCCATTTCCAGGCCAAGATTCTCAAGCCCGAAGCCAGTAGTGTTTGGCTTCCTGCCAACAGTGAGCAGGACTGCGTTGGCAGATAATTTTTGGCCGTTTGAAAGCGTTATGGCATACTCCTCATCCTTCTCCACCGAGTCGACCTTGGTGGAAACCATTACTTTGACGTTGAGGTCTCTCAGCCTTCTCTCCACATGCCTGGCAAGGTCCCTGTTCACACCGGGGAGGATTGCCTCCATCATTTCTATAATCGTAACCTGCGACCCGAGCTTGGCAAATGCTGTGCCAAGTTCAACACCAATGTACCCTCCTCCAATTATGACAAGGGAATGGGGGATTTCCTTTACATCAAGTATCTCCCTGTTGAAGAGGACATCCTTCATGGAGTCAAACCTGACAGGTGAGGATCCTGTTGCAATGACAAGGTTTTCGCAGGAGAACTCCCTTTCATTGACCTTCACATGATTCTTGTCAATGATCTGTGCCTCTCCTTTCTCGATGGTGACACCATATGTCTTGCACAGGGTTTCAACGCCGCCGGTAAGTTTCCCGATCATGTTCCATTTCCAGTCCTGCCATTCCTCCATGTTGAAGTTGATTGTCATGTCCACACCCGGCATCTCGTTGAGATGATCCACCGAATGTGAAAGCTCAATTAGCGCCTTGGACGGAATACATCCATAATTCAGGCACTCCCCTCCAATGAGGTCTTTCTCAATAAGCAGGACTTTCTTCTCTTTCTGCCCAAGCCTGATGGCAGTAGAATAACCGCCCGGCCCGGCTCCGATAATTATTGCATCAAAATCCACTTTATCATCCCACCAGAAGATATTCAGGGTCTTCAAGGAATTCCTTAATTCTCACCAGGAACCTTGTGGCCATTGCGCCGTCGATCAGCCTGTGGTCGCATGACAGTGACAGGTTTGTCTTCAGGGTTTCCCTGCCACGGTATTTGCTCTTCAGTATCCTGTGAACGCCCAGAATGGCAACTTCAGGATAGTTGATAATTGGGGTGGAAATGATACCTCCTATTGTTCCAACATTAGATACGGTGAATGTTGCGTTCTGGACTTCGTTGAGTTTCAGCTGATTCTTTCGTGCCCTTCCAGCAAGATCCCTCAGTTCATCACCTATTTCAAAGAGGTTCTTCCTGTCCACATCCATAATAACAGGGACTGTAAGCCCGTCAGGTGTGTCAACGGCCACACCGATGTTGTACTGTTTCCTTAATGTATAATTTCTGGCTTCCTCATTGTAGACAGCATTGAGGTAAGGGTACTCCTTCAGTGCAAGTACAGTGGCCTTGATGAAGAAGGAAGTGAAAGTGATCTTCTTTTCCATTTTGGCGAATGCATCCATGGACTGGCCAAGCCTGGTCAGGTCAACTTCCTCAACTACAGTGAAGTGAGGGATGACCTGTTTCGACTTTGTCATCTTCTCGAATATGAGCCTGCGGAGACCCCTTGGCTCAAGAATTTCATCTTCTCCGGATACTACAGGTGCTGGTTTCTTCTCTACCCTGACGGGCTCCTCAGCAGTCTCAGCATGTGGCTCCGGTGCCTTTTGCAACAGTTCCTCAGGATTGTAGCTCTCCAGGTCATCCATTGTAACCCTGCCGTGGTCTCCGGTGCCCTTCACCCTAACCAGTTCAATGCCTTTCTCCCTGGCCATTCTCCTTACGGCTGGTGAAGCAAGAACAAGTCCGGATGGCAGTTCATGAGTCTCAACCGGTGCCTCTTCCTTCGCCTTTTCTTCAGTAACCTCAACTGTTGGTGCAGGTGCTTCTTCCTGTGGTTCACCGGAGGTCTGGATCTCAATGAGCACATCTCCGACCTGGACGACCTGTCCCTCGTCATGGAGGACTGAGGAGACTTTTCCCTCAACAGGCGATGGAATCTGGACTGTGACCTTGTCGGTCATGATTTCAACCATTTCCTGGTCAACTGCTATATCGTCGCCGGGCTTGACATGCCATTTTACTATTTCGCCCTCTGTTACACCTTCTCCAATGTCCGGTAATTTGAATTTAAACATAGTTTCACCTGAAATTAAGGATCTTCTCAGCAGCTTTTGCTATTCTGGACTCATTTGGCAGATAATGTTCCTCCAGCCTGTATGGAATGGGGGTGTCAGGCCCGGTAACACGGAGTATGGGTGCATACAGGTATTCTATCATGCGTTCTGAAATAAGCGCTGATATTTCCGCTCCCATTCCAAGGGTTCTTGGAGCCTCATGGACAATAAGGACTCTGCCGGTCTTGCTCACAGTTTTCTCGATGGCTTCAATGTCCAGAGGAAGCAGGGTCCTGAGATCAAGGACGTCCGCATCAAGATTGTGCTTCTGAACAGTGCTCTTTACCACCGGAACCATTGAGCCGTAGGTTATTATGGAAAGTTTTTCACCCTCATTCACGAGGTTGGCCTTACCTATCTCAATCTTGTAATCCTCCTCGGGGACTTCCATCTTGGATGCCCTGTAGAGCCTCTTTGGTTCTAGGAAAATAACCGGATCATTGAGATCCATGGCCGATGATAACAGTCCCTTCGCATCGTAGGGATTTGAAGGTGTTACAACAGTCAGGCCAGCAGTGTGGACGAAGTACGATTCACCACTCTGGGAGTGGTAAAGACCTCCTCTGACACCTCCTCCGTAAGGGGTTCTTAGTACAAGTGGAATATTCAGCCTTCCGGCTGTCCTGTACCTCATTTTTGCCATCTGGTTGATTATCTGGTCAAATGCAGTATAAATGAAATCCTGGAACTGGATCTCAGGAACTGGCCTCAGCCCGTTAAGGGCCATTCCTATGGCAGCTCCTACAATACCCAGCTCTACAAGTGGAGTGTCAATAACCCTCTCTGCGCCGTATTTGCTCTGAAGGCCTTCTGTAACCCTGAAGACTCCGCCGTCAACGCCTATATCTTCTCCGAGCAGGATGATGCTGTCATCAAGCCCCATCCTCTGGTCAAGGGTCTGGTTAAGTGCCTGAACCATGTTTATGGGGCTCACAGGATCTCCTCCATTTCTTCTTTAATAATCCAGTTCATCTGCTCATACACGTCCTCGAACATGCTTTCGGGGAGAGGCGGCTCGATTTTCTCGCACTCGTCAAATTTCTCATTGACTATCCTTGTGGACTCTGCCTTTATCTTTTCGATGAGCTCATCGGTAAGGAATCCCTTCTCCTTGAGCAGTTTCTCATTTACAATAACGGGGTCCCTTTCGTCTCCCTCTTTTACAATATCAGACTGGTACTTGGTTGGATCATCTGATGTCGAATGGGGGCCCATTCGGAAGAACCTGACTTCCATAAGTGCGGGGCCCTTGCCGGACCTGATATGTTCCACGGCCTCCTTGGCAACCTGGAATGATTCCTCTATGTTGTTTCCGTCTGCATAAAATCCCTTTATGCCATAAGCCTCGCCCTTCTTCCATACATCAACCTTGGTCTGCTTGTCAAATGGGAGCGAGATTGCCCACCCATTGTTTTCACAGAAGAAGAGAATTGGCAAATCCATTACGGCAGCCATATTCATGGCAGCATGGAAATCAGGTGTTGAAGAAGACCCCTCTCCGAAGCTCGCCATAACGATCTTGTCTTCTTTCCTGTACTTCACGGCATAGGCTGCTCCAACTGCCAGTGGCAGGTTGGTAGCAACAGGGCTCTGCACGGACATGAAATTGTTGTCGTCTGCAAGGAAATGGCTGGGCATCTGCCTGCCCTTTGCTAAATCCTGTGCATTTCCCATAACCTGGTTAATTATTGTTTCAATTGGGACGCCCCTGTGTATCATCAGGGCAACATCCCTGTAATACTGAAACAGGAGATCATCCTTGTCAAGTGCCATGGAAAGCCCTATCTGCCCGGCTTCCTGGCCCATTGACGGCGTGTAGAAACCCACACGCCCCTGCCTCTGGGCGGTAATAATCTTCCTGTCCAGCGTCCTGGAAAGTACCATGGCCCCGTAGGCCTTGATGTATCTCTCCCTTTCATTCTGTTCGTTTACCATTTCAGTCATTTTTAAATCTCCTTTTTGCCCAAGCCTCAGCGGCTCTGTATGATGTCCTCACAAGAGGGCCGGATGCTACGAAGGAAAATCCAAGCGCGTATCCCAAACTCTCAAGCTTTTTAAACCTATCTACTTGGGTATATTGAACAACAGGTAATTGCATTTTCGATGGCCTGAGGTACTGGCCAATTGTGAGTATGTCCACACCACTGTCCCTTAGGTCCCTGAGGGCTTGTTCCAGCTCTTCATCTGTTTCGCCCAGGCCAAGCATTATTGAAGATTTTGTCAGCTGGTCCGGATTCTCATCCTTTATGTGTCTCAGGACACCGAGGGATTGTTCATAACTGGCTCTTGGGTCCCTGACAGTTGGTGTAAGGCTCCTTACGGTCTCTATATTGTGTGCAAGCACCGCTGGTTTCTCATCGATTATCTTGTTTATTAGGTCTTTTTTCCCCTGGAAATCAGGTATGAGGACTTCCACAAGGATTTCCTCCTTTTTCAGTTCCCTTATGACGCCTGCAAAATGAGAAGAACCCTGATCTGGAAGATCATCCCGGTCCACCGATGTCACAACAACATAAGACAGGCCCATTAATTTTGCAGATTGAACGACCTTGTGAGGTTCATCCGGGTCAAGGGGAAGCATATGGCCATGTGTTACGGCACAGAATCGGCATCCACGTGAACAGTTGCTCCCCATTATCATGAAGGTTGCAGTACCACTCTCCCAGCACTCGGCAACATTGGGGCATCTGGCCTCTTCACATACTGTATAGAGTGTTCTGTCGCGGAGAGTCTGCTTTATTCTGACATAGGATTCCCCTGAGGGAATTTTCACCTTGACATAGTCTGGCCTCACTCATGTGTATTGTGAAAATATATTCGAATATATCGTTTAGTGCCACTTATTTAT
This sequence comes from Thermoplasmataceae archaeon, assembly GCA_046705365.1. GTDB lineage: Archaea > Thermoplasmatota > Thermoplasmata > Thermoplasmatales > Thermoplasmataceae > JAJZOM01. The sequence goes on along the minus strand of JBJKQM010000089.1, from coordinate 1,831 downwards.
AAGTAATAACTATAAATATCGTAAATCAAGGCAAAAGAATGCATGCTTCACTCAGTTTTCATCTGCTGGAATGGCTCTTTAAGGGCTGCTGATCTTCAAGTTTTCTCTCTACTGAAGTGCAGAAATCTTCGTAAAAGACACAGATATATGTCAGAATCTCTGAATGTTTTTCAGTGCCCCATTTTGAAAGTATAGAGGAGATAGTCTTTACTTCCCTCTTTGAAAGAGAGTTGATTGCAAGATCTGCTATGGAGATTCCAGCTGCTGTGAGCTCAAGTTTCTTCCTGGTGTCCGGGTCCACTTTACTGCTTTTTACCTTTCCATAAGCCCTGGATTTAACCAGTTCGGTGTTCCTGTTTACAAAGTCCCTCAGGTATCCGGATTTTGGGCCGAATAGAGTGTTTGAGAAAAGCAGGTCAGATTCTATTCCGCCATCTCCCTCCACCAGAAACAGAAGAAGGTTTACCAGTGCCAGATCCGGTTTTTTTCCAAAGCTTCCAGTGTATATTCTTATAACCGCCAGTATAAGCTCTCCACCTGAGAGTGACAGAATTCCCAATCTGGGTGTCGAAGCTGCTTCAGAGTATTCCATGGCGATCTGACTCTAATCAAATTGATTTTACTCTTACAAGGTATTAAAATTTATCTAAATGACCGATTACCTGTATAACCGCTTGAATTGCTGCTCACACAACAACATACATAAATTAATATATCCCTCTATAGGACAGGTATTTCAACCATGACTATATATTCTATATATCATAAATACAATATATAATGTAGGTTCATAATCTCTAGAGTAATTTCAAGTTATGGGCGAAGAACATAAGTTAGTAGGTGCCAGTGAACAGGACCTTCTCAGTTCAGTAAACAACGCCAAATTAAGCAGATTTCACTACAAGACGTGGCTCGTTGCCGGTCTTGGTTTTTTCACAGATGCCTATGACCTTTTCATAATAGGAGTTGTGACCAGTCTGCTTGTGCTCTCAGGATGGCACAATCTCTCGACGCTGGAGAAATCCCTCCTGGATTCAACTGCACTTCTTTCCGCGGTAATCGGCGCACTTGTATTTGGAAGACTTCTTGACAAACTTGGCAGGAAGGCTATATATGGTATAGAGCTAATCATACTGGTTATAGGTGCACTGGGAAGCGCATTTCTCACTCCGGTAAATGGAGTGTATATACTCATAGCCTGGAGATTCCTCCTGGGAATCGGTATCGGCGGAGATTATGCAACAAGTTCCACAATAATGGCTGAATATTCAAACACGAGAAGCAGAGGTAAATTGGTTGGCATGGTTTTCTCCATGCAGTCCCTGGGACTACTGGCCGGACCTCTTGTTTCGCTTGGCCTAATATACTCCGGTGTCAGCCTTGACCTTATCTGGAAGCTGCTTCTGGCCTTTGGTGCAATACCTGCCCTTATAGTAGTATACTTCAGGAGGAGCCTCCCGGAGACTCCCAGATACTCCATCAGGGTCAAGGGAGACTCAGAGGGTGCTGCGAAGAACTGGGAAAAACTCACCGGGATGAACACAAAAGCAAATACAAACAGCGAAGTTGTGAAGGAATCCTGGATAGACATCCTGAAGAACCGCAAGTTCGCACTTACACTTCTTGGAACTGCAGGATCCTGGTTCCTTATGGACTGGGCACTTTACGGAAACTCAATCATGTCCCACACAATGCTCGGGGCACTGGTTCCATCTTCAGTCACTGGACTCCACAACCTCATCATGACCACGACCTATTCTGCTATGATCTTTGGATTTGCTGCTTTCCCTGGTTACTGGATTGCAACTTTCACTATTGACAGAATTGGAAG
>JBJKQM010000088.1:0-10442 GCA_046705365.1 Thermoplasmataceae archaeon | reverse complement strand
AAAGTTAAGTCACCAAAAAGGAAAAGCAAATTCAGCAGTGAAGGCGTTGAGACAGTCGTTGAAGTGAAAACTGTTGGCGATATCCCTCCTGTTCTGCAGGCCCGAAAACAAATCGGGGATGAGGATATGAATGCAGCTGCACAGACACTGTTCAAAGCCGCAAGAGACGACTACACCCGATATTTCTCAGCAAAGGGTGCATCCAACGATGGTAACAGGAATTTCTTCGTAACTGAACTTTCCAGTTTCAAGGTGAAGGTTCCAGAGATCGGGTATGTGGACAATACCACTATTATGAATTCGATAAACGAAGTTCAATCTGATGGTGAAACTCTCACAAACAGAGTAAATTCCCTGAAAAAACTGGCTTCATTTTACCTTAATTACTATGAAAAGGCACGTTTTTCAACAGGGTACAGATTTGATGGGGAAGAACTGGTTTCTAAATTCTCTGAGATTTACAATTATATGGATATAATGAAGCTCTACTTTTCAAGAAATATGGAAGTGTAAAATAGATGGCAGGACAATCAATAGGAGTACAGCTTATTTCGGATTTCTTTTCCAACGTGAGTCATAATCCCGTATTCCTGTTGAGTTTTGTTGTCCCGATCCTAATGTTGCTTTTTGCGTCTGTTGCAATCAGGCATTATTCAAGAAAGACGAAAATTGATGGTCCTCCCACCCTTGAACAGAAAAGGGAGAAATTTGTGGTTCCAAAGGATTTCTTCAACAAGGAGTCAGACAGAATCAGAACAGATGATTACGCATATTATTTGAATCCAATTGCTCGCGAATTCCACTCCCTTGTTGAATACGACGAGTATTTCAAAGTCCTTGAGAAACGATACAGAAAGTTCCAGTCTATGAGCAATTCCACTAGGAAGAGAAGAAGGGAAGCTGGACTGGAAGGCAGGAAGAGGACTTTTAATGACATCCTGAACCTCTATAACAGGCTCAGGAGCAACAAATTTGAGGTTGTTGAATTTGAACGGGATGAGGAGGGTATCTAATGACAGAACCGGAATACATAGATGTTAGTAACTTAAGAGACAGTGTAAGGGCAATAGAGAGCCGTATTGGGAGGAAGGTAATCGGCTCTGAGCGAATTGTCAGATTCATGTTTATAGCTCTCCTCAGCAATAATCATGTCCTGCTGGAAGGTGTTCCAGGGCTTGCAAAGACCATGCTGGCAAGTGAATTTTCCAGGCATCTTTGCATGGACTTCAAGAGAATCCAGTTCACTCCTGATATGCTTCCAACAGATATCACAGGAACAATGGTGTTTAATCTTGAGGAGCGGAAACTCCAGTTCAGAAAGGGCCCCATTTTCGCTAATGTCCTGCTTGCAGATGAAATCAACAGAACACCTGCAAAAGTGCAGTCAGCACTTCTCGAGGGAATGGAGGAAAAGAAAGTATCAGTTGGCGGAGATGACCACGACCTTCCTGCACCCTTCCTTGTCATTGCAACTCAGAATCCTATCGAACAGGAGGGAACTTTCCCGCTTGCGGAAGCCCTTATGGACAGATTCCTGTTCAGGTACATTCTCACTTACCCTTCAAGGGATGAGGAACTGAGTATACTCAAGTCAATAACCATGCCGGAAGAGGACGTTGAAAATGATGTTGACGCCAATAGGATTCTCAGTCTCAGAAGTGAAGTTTCAAAAGTCTACGCAAGTGAAGAAGTAATGAACTACATCGTAGACATCATCAGGAAAACAAGGGAGCATGACCTTATTATGGTTGGGGCAAGCCCCAGGACTTCAGCAAAATTCCTTACTGCGGCAAGAGCCAATGCAATGTTGAACGGGAGGGATTACGTCATTCCGGAAGATGTCAGGTTTCTGTCTAGAGAATTACTTAACCACAGGCTTATTCTGAGACCAGAGGCCCTACTGGAAAGCTCCGGAGATGGTGTGACGACCGTGAACAGGGTCATAGACAGGCTTATAGCACAGGTTGCTGCACCAAAATGATAAAGAAATCCGGATATGGAATTCTAGCGGCAGTTACTGCATCGGTACTGGAATCCATCCTATTCGGATATGATTACTATATAATCTTCTCACTCCTGTTGTTTTTTATTCTGGCCTCTGATATTATTCTCTTCAACAAGGGACCGGCTAATGATCTTTTCAGAGTGGAAGTGGAAAGAAGAATGGTTGACCCGTATGGCAGGAAATATCAGGGCAAAGAAGTTGAGGTAATATTCAAGAATCCGACCAAAAGAGTTATCGCTTTCCATTTTTACGACACTCTCTCAGATATCTTCCACGTGAAGGGGGATTTCGACGGTGATCTCGTCCTCGCAGCGGGCGAGGTCAGAAGGTTGACTTATGAAATATCACCTTATGCAATCGGAAAGTATCAGATCGGACCGCTTATTCTTTATATCCAGGATCCGATGAAACTCTGCATAACCAGAGCAGTGGTTCCTAAAATTGATGAGGTCATGATAGGGCCGGCCTATGCCGATATACACACGCAGAGAAGCGAGAGACTGAGCAACTTCCTTTTCACAATGGGGGTTCATTACTCCAGGAAAAGTGGTCAGGGCTACGATTTCTATGGGATTAGGCAATACGTCGAATCGGACGATTTCAGATACATAGCCTGGAACAAGTATGGTGCCATAGATGGCGATGATCTTTACATAAAACAGATGGAGGAAGAACGCCAGATAGACGTCTACTTCATAATCGATTATAGCGTCGGCATGAACCAGGGGACATCTGAAGGGAGGATGTATGACCGTGTTATATCGGCCGTGCTGAATGCTTCCTACTCCATAACTAAGAACAGGGATGGTGTTGGTTATCAGGTAATGTCAAGCGAGATTGATGAGTTCATCCCTGCACAGAAGAACCAGGAACCAATAAAGAAGCTTGAAAAACTTGTGGCTGGTATCAGGCCGGCTGGCCAATTCAACATAGAGGACGCATTCGACAAGATCAAAAAGAGAGTCAGGAAAAATGCTGTGGTTTTTGTAATCACTCCTTTCTCATATGCAGAAAAGTTTGTCAGGTCAAGTGGGCGAAAGGTTCACACTGGCCGGCCAACTTATATGTTCATCCTTGACTCATATGATTTTGTAGAGAAAAGGGATGATGAGGTTTACAGGAAACTGCTTATGAGCACCAGAATAAAGGAGAGAAGATACCTAAAGGCAGTCACTGGTTTCTTCAACGGGGTTGGAGTTAAGACTGTTATATCCAGGGACAAGGATCTTCTGGCAAGAGTGCTTGCAGAATACAGGTATGCAAGAATGCAGAACCTGGGGAGCTAGACATGGAAGAAGACATGATGAAGATGATTCCAGTCAACGCGGCCATAATGCTGCCTTCAATTATTCTTGCACTTTATGTTGTCCCTCATTTGTTCGGCGTGGTCTATATAGCGCCTTTTATAGTGCTGGGGTTCCTACCCATAATACGCAGGTTTTCTCCTGATTACATTGGAAGGAATCTTTACCCTGCTGTTGCAATTGTCGTGCTTCTCATAATACTTTTAAACATACTCATATCAATCAGCTTCGTACCACTTAATGCCTGGGACCATTTCCTGGTTATTCCCCTGAACATCGAGACTGCAATAACCCTGACAATGTCCCTGAGTGTCGCGTCAGTTCTTGAAGGGATATTTTCAAGGAGCCTCGCACGTTCAATCGGCTACATGACTTTCTCGCTTCTCCCGCTTCTGGATCAGGTATTCGTTCTGTATCTGATGCAGCAGTTTGGTTACGGATACATCCAAGCCTATTATTCGGCGTATTCACAGCAGCTCATGTCACTTCTGGCCCTTATAGTAACAGGTTCGACCAATATCTTCGGAACCGATTTTGCACCGCCACTGTCCAGGTATAATTTCCCTATTGATCCAGTGATGCTTGTTGCAATGATAATTTCACTCGCTGCAATTCTGATCTACTTTATTGTGATAAGGGAAACTAAGCTGCGAGGAGAGGTCTTTGCAGGTGTCGCAAGTGCACTTTTGCTTGGAGGAATGTTAGGATTTGCTGTTTTCTACCTTGTCCAGATTACCACCCCATCCGGTTTTGAGCTATTTGTTGCTGCCCTTGCACTAATCATAACTGGTGTTTACGCCGCGAGATCAACTCCGGAGAGAAAAGCACGGAAGAAAGGAACTCATAAAGTAACGAATGACTGGTAGTATTATCTATCACTTTTTACTTACATAACTGTGAGCAGCATAGAGATCCGGGGTGCGCTGATAGTTACCCAAAATGCTGAAAGAGAGGTTCTGAAGAGCAATATCCATATTGAGGAAAATATCATAAAATCAGTTGGACCTGAAGAACAGGATGCAGATGAGATAATAGACGCACAGGGGAAGATTGTAACCCCCGGTATGATCAATACGCACTGCCATGTGGCAATGTCGCACCTGAGGGGACAACTGGACGACATGCCGTTGGGGAGATTCCTTGAGAAAACTTTTAAGCTGGATTCAGAAAGGACAGATGAAGGGATATTCAATTCGGCCCTGCTCGGCATATACGAAATGATGGATTCGGGAGTAACCTCGTTCCTTGATCTTTATTATGCCGAAGATAGAATAGCCGAGGCAGCAAGAAAAGCAGGCATCAGAGCATTCCTGGCCTGGAATACACTGGATGAGGATAAGACAACCCAGAAGGGAAACCCAACCAAAAACGCAGAAAAATTCATTTCGAGATACAAAGGGCAGGAATTAATAACCCCATCCATCGGCGTTCAGGGTGTTTACGTTGCTGGCGACGAGACTTATCTGAAAGCAAAGGAAGTCGCTGAAAAGGAGGATACAATTGTTCATGGCCACCTGGCAGAGACAAGAGAGGAAGTTTACAATTTCATGAAGGAAAACCGTGGCGAGAGGCCTACGGAACATCTGGCTTCCATCGGGTTCCTTGGCCCCAGATTTGTTGCTGCCCATGGTGTGTGGAACACTTTACATGAGGTTCAGCTGCTGGGAAAGAATAACTGCAGCGTTTCTTGGAATCCTGTGAGCAATGCAAAACTCGGCGTCGGGGGACTTGCACCTGTTCCAGAATATCTCGCAAACGGTGTGACCGTTGCAATAGGTTCAGATAGTTCAGGAAGCAACAACAACCAGGAAATACTTCAATCCATGAAGTTTGGTTCCATATGGGTGAAAAATGAAAGGTGGAATCCGGCAATAACCACGGCCCAGAGCATCCTGGATATGGCCACTGTTAACGGGGCGAAGGCCCTGAAAAGGGAAGACATCGGTGCAATAGAAGTTGGAAAAAAAGCCGATCTCACATTCTTCAACATTCGCAGCCCAAGGTTAATGCCCACTTCCCCGGAAACAGCTGTTTCGAATATAGTGTACTCTGCTGATACATCCTGTGTATCAGATGTAATTATAAACGGGAAATTTGTAAAGAGGGACGGAAGACTGCTGGGTTACGATCCGGCATTATTTCTGGACAAAGTTTTCGTGTGAAAAAAGGATAACTTATATCATACATCTGTCATAGAAAATATATAAAGCCAGAGACAATCAGGAGACGAATCATATGAGTTGGCAAGAAGCCGAAGTCAGAGAATTAAAAGTTGGAAGATACATGCTTGTAGACGACTCACCCTGCAAGATTATGGAAATTACAATGTCAAAACCCGGAAAACACGGTGAGGCTAAGGCCAGAATCGTTGCAATCGGTGTATTTGACAATCAGAAGAGAAGTGTTGTTTATCCGGTTAAACACAAGATCAAGGTACCAATTATAGAAAAGAAGAAAGCACAAGTCCTCTCGAAAGCAAACAATGAGATCCAGCTGATGGATTCTGAAACCTTCGAAACATTTGTAGTCCAGACAGAAGAAGCTGAAGCCGCACAAATAGAACCAGGAACGGAGGTAACTTATTGGGAGACAATGGGCGTCAGAAAGATCATGCTTCAGAACTAAGTGCTCTCTTCTCTTACAGAAGAATAGCAGATGCACAGGAACCTTACGAAGACGCGAAGTACGTTATTTTCGGGGTTCCATTTGATGTGACATCCAGTTTTAGAAGAGGCTCCAGGCTTGCTCCAGATACCATTAGACTTGCCTATGACAACCTTGAATCATTCGATTTCCAGTATGGGGTAAATTATCCAGATATCCCAATCTGCGACCTGGGCAATTTGTATGTGGAAGAAAACCCCGAAGAGGTTGTAGATGACATAGAACGATCAGTAAAACACATAGTGGAAGATGGGAAAATACCAATAATGCTTGGCGGGGAACATTCTCTCACCGCAGGACTTGTAAGGAATTTCCCGGGATGTTCTATGATTGTTATAGATGCCCACTCAGATTTCAGGGATGAATACATGGGGAGTAAATTCAATCACGCCTGCATTACCAGAAGATCACTTGAGATACTTGGGCCGGGTAAGATATTCTCCATTGGTACAAGATCAGTTTCAAAGGAGGAATTTGAATCCCCTGAATGGTCTAAAGTGAGATTTATTTCAGCAAATGAAGTTCGCGAAAAGGGAATCTCAAAAATAATTGAAGAAATAGAAAAGAAAGTAGGCGATAAGATCTACTTTTCTATAGATATGGATGGGATTGATCCTTCAGAAGCACCAGGTGTTGGAACCCCGGAACCTTATGGGATAGGTTCGGCTGAGGTAAGGTCACTAATCAACCATTTTGCCAAGAAAATAGTGGGCTTAGACATAGTTGAAATGACTCCGGTTTATGATAACGGGAACACTTCAATGCTTGCCGCAAAACTCCTGCAGGACTTTATAGGGAGCAGGGAATCAAAATCCTGATCTTCCTTTTCCCCGGATTAATAATAAATATACCTGTTATTCTGTAAAAAAGAATTTTTAGGGATTTTAGAGTCCCAGTTTTCCTGCCAGTTCTTTACCTTTCGCTATTTCAATGTGGCATGGTGTTGGAAGTTTTATGGATGCTTTGTGAAGGGCATTTCGAAGTTTTATGGCTCTTTCGGGTGTAGTTCTTCCGACCATTATGATATCGCCGGCGCTGATTCTGGCAGCTGTACCTACTGGTTTGCCAAAAGCTCCCCTCATACCAGATGAAATCCTATCTGCACCCGCACCAGTTGCCATCTTGTGTTCTCTTAGCACGTGATGAGGGTAGGGTCTTATCTGGAGGAAGTAACCATCTGCGGTTGATCCTTCAAGCATCTTTCTGTTAACGGAAATTCTTGCTGCTTCCAAAGCAATATGCCTGATCTGGCAGGCCTCTTTTGCAATCAGTCTGAGTTCGATTTCGAAATCTCTCTTCTGATTTCCCTGAATGAAAGTGGTTATCTTCGGGTAGGGGACGCCTCCCATAAACTCCTTTCTTGTATAAGCTGGACCTGAAATTTTAGTGTACATTCTTGCGGGCTTTGTAACCATGGAGATTCTATCCGTAAGCTGGTCAGAATATAAAAACTAAGCGTTTGGCTCCACTTTCTACGGGTAAGTTACATATTTGCCTAAATGACCCAAATTTCAATTGCCGACATTACTTCAATTGGTGCACTTGGTATAAACATTATATTTATGGTAACTATTTCCCAGCCATGGAGAAAAAGAAACTCATTGACGTCACACATATTTCATCCAGGGGGTCGTCTTTCAGAATCACTCTTCCAAAGAAAATCATCAGCAGGCTTAACCTCAAAGAAGACGACATCATAGCTTTCTATGAAGATGACGGGGTAAAACTGGACAAAATTCAGTAAATCAGGCACTTTTATCAGATACTTTGCACTTACCAATTGTGCTGAGCAAAACTGAGTTTGATGTTCCTGCAAAGCTGTTTATCAGCAGCTTATTCTTCGGAACGGGGTGGTTTAGCCTCAGTTTTACATTCCCTCTCCTGGCTCAGGAAATAGGTTATTCATATGTAGTAATTGGAATACTGGGTTTTGTTGCGGCGCTTCCTTTCCCGATTGTTGCCTATATATACACGAGATCAGGCTACAGGATGCTCAGGTACGGGACACTGATCCCTCTTATCAGCCTATCCATACTGTCAGCAATATTCTATTTCTTTTATCGGCCATACTTCATTACTCTTACCGTAGTATCGAGCATAATTCAGTCTCCGTGGTGGATTGCCACTGAAATATCACTGGGAAGTTTCAGCGGACAGAAAAACGCTGAAAAATACTCTGCAGGGTGGGGAATTCCTAACGCAATAGCCCCAATTTTCATGGGCATTATCCTGGAATTAACAGGTTATGAACTTGTCTTCGTGATTTCATTAATTGCATTCATAATAGCAGCATTATTCTCCCCAAAGCCGGGCAGGTTCAAGGAAACTGTTGGAAAATCATCTGTCAAGTCAAGGTACCTGTTATCCCTCTTCTTTGCCGGTCTTTTTTCAGGTTTCGTTTACTTCGTAATGGAGCCTTTGTTGAAAGCCCATGGCTTCAGCTACGTAACCATAGGGGCAATGGCTTCTCTTTATGGCCTTATTGCAGCAATCGGGTACATTCTTTTGAATTATACGCGGGAACACGGTATTGCAACTTATAGCTCCATATCTGCATTAATGATATTTCCAACCGCCCTAATTGGGATTTCCATCAATCTTTACACGGTAATAATTGCAGTTGTTTTTGCAGGTTTTGGCGTCTCAATAAGCATGTCGAAGGTCCTTTCCTATATCTCCAATTCATCGAACATCAAGAGGGGAGTTTTCCTCTACGAGACCTTTTTTGGAATCGGTTTCATGTTTGGTTCACTTTTGCAGGACGTTCTTTTCCAGTATTTCGGAAAAATCACAATATTTCTGTTGTTCCTGCTGCCGCTTTTTTACGGTTTGGGAGTGCTATTTGTTAAAGAAAAATGAAAAATCTCAGTATCTGCTTGGTTTAGTGAGTTCAATCTTTATGTTTTTCTCACCGGTGGCATCTTTTGGGAGAATATGCTCACATTTCTCGCATTTTAGGGACATGTCCGGAAGAATGACGTGGTAAACTGCATTCCCGCATTCAGGACACCTGCTGTAAATGAACGGTTCAATCTGTGGAACATATCTCGGACTGGCGGTTACTGAAGCGCTTTCGTGCTCTTTTGACTCTTTCTGGCTTGCAACAGAAAGCTGAAACAAAGAAAAAGCTCCCAAAAATCCAAGGAAAAACAGGAAAAGTGGTAGGATCTGGCTTAATACTGCGTTACCTGCTATTAGGGATGCCGTTACATTTATCATGGCGATTGAAAAGTTCGTAAGGAATGCCTTAAGGAAACCAAACCTGAGAAATATTACATTGAGGACTGTAAAGGATGCAAAATCTGAAACATAGTCCAGAGGAGTTCCTGACATTATGAATGTTGATACAAGAGCCACCACTGATGAGAGAACCAAAGTTTCAACCCAGTCGCCATTGTAAAAAGTGTAGGTTCTGATGCTAAGTTTCCCACGCATTATGCCAAGCAATGAAATTACAATGGCCATTGGAATAAGCTCGTAAATGACGGTATCTTCTAGTGTAGTAAAGGCAAAGACAAAATTCTGGACTCCCAAAGTCTCCTGGAAGGGAAACTGGCTGGCAAAATTGGGAACAAAATATGCAAAAATTTCAGTCAGAACCAGTTGAACAAGTACGTATATGGCAAGGAAACCAAAGAATTTCTTGGTCCTGTTCAGCTGGAAACTGCTGGAAATGTTTTCATTGTGATAAAAAATTGTAAAAACTGCAAGGGAAGCAATTAGGAGCGAGGCTATGAGGGATACATATACAAGTGAATTTGAAAAATTGAACCCGGCAATTCCCGTAATCTGCGGTCCAAGCTGTGAAATGCGGTTCAGATCATTTAGGGATGAGGAGAATAGAAAGGCGAAAGTAAGGATCGAAATCCCGATGAGTACAATGCCTGAAACGGCAATTATTAGCTCACCAAGAGTCCATTTTTCGCGTTTTTCTCCCATAAAGGCTGACCTCACTTCAGGGTTATGTTAATCCTTCTGCTTATCTTTCCTTTAACCAGATTGGTCTTAAATTCTATTTCACCAATTTCTTCGGTATTCTTGACGTTAGTCCCAAACTCCATCTGGTCAGGTATGCCTTCCAGGTGCAGTATACGAATCTGTTCATAATCCGGGACTCTTCCTTTGCAAATCTTCATCATTTCTTCATTTTTCATGAATTCGTCCTTGCCAACATAGCTGAAAGATGTGTCTTTGACAGATTTGGCTACCTTGTTTGCTTCAGCAAAAAGTTCCTCAACCTGTTCCTTTGTTATTTCATCAAGTTCCAGATCAACCCAGGCCTGGTCATCATATGTCTGGTTAATCCTCATTGTGGCACCGAACATTTTGTAGGCGAGGCCACTCAGTATCTTTAGAGCCGTTCTAAATCTCATGTGGAGATACCTCACATCCCAATCCAATATCTGTTGCACTTCCTTTCCGTTTATGTCATCGGGGAAAGTGTCGTGTGATATGAGGTGTATGCTTTC
>JBJKQM010000087.1:0-16330 GCA_046705365.1 Thermoplasmataceae archaeon | reverse complement strand
GGTTTGAATGGGCAACAGTAACGACATACTTGATTTAAAACCAAGAATTGCAGTTTTCAGGACAGATGTGATCCAGACACTGTCGGAAAATCCAAAGAGGATAAGGCCTAAATTTTTCTATGATGACAAGGGGTCCAGGCTCTTTGATGAGATCACGAGGCTTGATGAGTACTACCCCACCAGGTCAGAACTGGAAATCCTGGAGACACGGTGTTCAGAAATCTCCAGCTTCATAGGCCCTGAAGCCACAGTGCTGGAACTGGGTGGAGGAAACGGAATGAAAGGGGCAAAGTTGCTCAGGTGCCTGGATAATCCTGATTCTTACGTCCTCGTGGATATATCAAAGGACTCGCTTGAAATTGCAGTGAAAAGGCTGCAGTCGGAGTTTCAAAAGGTAAAAATCAGGGCAGTATGGGCTGACTATACCGACCCGGATGTAATGGGAAGCCTCAATTTTCCGGGGAGGAAATCAATAGTATTCCTCGGTTCAACCATTGGGAACATGGAACCAGAAAATGCCAGAAAATTCCTGCTTGGATGCAGAAAACTCCTCACTGAAGGGGAAGGCCTTACAATTGGAGTGGATCTGAAGAAGGACATAAGCACGCTTGAAAGGGCATACGATGACAGCAAAGGGGTCACGGCAGAATTCAACCTCAACCTTATCAGCCGTATAAATCAGGAATTCGGCACTTCCCTGGAGACTTCCTCGTTCAGGCATGTCGCCTTCTACAATGAGGCTGACGGAAGGATAGAAATGCACCTTGAAAGCCTGAAAGATCAGGATTTCATCCTAGACGGCGTTAAGTTCCATCTGAAAAAAGGGGAAAGAATTCACACTGAGAATTCATACAAATATTCCATTGATGAATTTACCCGTGCCCTGCTGGAATCAGGCTTCTCCGAGGTTGTAAACTGGACAGATTCAAGGGGGAATTATGCACTCTTCTCTGCCAGGGCCTGATATTTGTCCAGAAGAATCAGACATAAATTTTTGTCAATTTTCAGGATAGGGGGACATGAGGGTCGAAACCAGCAGCGGCATAGTTGTTTTCAGAGTCAAGAATGACGAACGGCAATATCTCCTGCTCGACAGAAAAGAAGGGTTCCTGGATTTCCCCAAGGGGCACATCGAGAAAGGGGAATCGGAAACTGAGGCTGCCCAGAGGGAGACACTGGAAGAATCCGGCCTGAAAGTCACACCAATACCGGGCTTCAGGAAGGAGATCGACTACTGGTTCAGGCTACAGGGGGAACTCATCCACAAGATAGTTGTAATGTTCACAGCAGAAGTATCCGACGGGGCCGCTCCCGAAATATCATTTGAACATGTTGGGCTCAGGTGGCTAAACTATGGCGATTCCATGAACCTGCTGAAATATGACAACCAGAAGGAGCTGCTCCAGGAAGTTGAAGCATTCCTCTCAGGAAAATAAATGCAGTGAGCGACTAGAAAACTTTCTTCATGCTTCCTGCTTCCATGTTATAATGGTGGCTCGCAGTTTTTCCACCCAGAGAATGTGCTACGAATATTACATCCACGGACTTCCGTGCAGCCAATCGCCCAATCACCTCAAGGACAGATTCAGGGTTGCTTATGTTTGAAATCACCTCATCCAGGAGTATGGCGCGAGGTCTGCTTGCGAAAGCCGTAGCCAGTGTCACCCTCATACGCTGGCCCATGCTTAGATCCTTCAATTTTCCTCCAAAATTGATGCCGAAAGCTTCGAAAAGTTCCCTCATGGTTTCCCTGCTGGCATCCTCTCCCATGGCCCAAAGGACATGCCTTTCAACAGTGAAGTGTGAGAAGTATGAATTCTGTGTTGCATATACCACTCTTCTCTTCTGTGGTTCCAGGTATGTCACGTCAACATCATTGATCAGTATTTTCCCGCTGTGGATGGGGATAAGGCCAGCAAGCGATTTCAGGAAGGTCGACTTACCGGATCCATTCTCGCCTGAGAGCAGCACAAGGCCCCCATCATTCAACTTTCCGTTGAGCGTAAAGCCCTTGAGGTCCAGGTGGAAGTCTGCCTGAATCATCTGGTAAAGCCTCCATTTTCCATTTTCTGGCCAGGTTTCCTGCTTCCAGCCGGTTCCAGGCCAATGAGCTTTATGATAATGATTATTGCGAGCGAGAACAGGATCATCAGTGCAGAGGCTGATATGGCAACACCGGGCCCATAGTATCCATAATACTGGTAAATCAGGACCGAAGCAGTTTGTGCCCCGTTGAAAGGAAACTGAAGGACATAATATGCGATAATTGCCACTGATCCGAATTCGCTCATGGCCCTGCTCATAGCGGTCAGTGCCGAGGAAACAACTTCCCTCATTGAACCCGGGACCAGAATGGTGTACAGAACAGAGAGCCTGGAGGCTCCCAGGGTGCAGGCAAAATCCTCTGGATCAGAATTCCTGGAGGCAAAAATGGACTGGGCAGATCTCACGTAGATGGGCATTGCTATGAAGCTGAGTGCTATTATCAGCCCCTGGATGCTGTTGAAAAGCCCGAATCCAATGGACACAAGAAATTTTCCAAAGGGTGTTATGGGGCTCCCAATGAGGAGGAAGGCGATTCCTACAATTGGATGGGGAATCGATGCAGGTATATCTGAAATGGCTTCCCATACGGTGTGCCTCGCTCTTGCCAGCTCATATGCAAGAGGGGTGAATACCAGGAAGATGATCAGAGCAGCAACGCCGGATGAGAAGATGGTCAGGCCGATGGATTCAAGTACCGTGCTGCTGAAACCCAGTGAATTGTGAAAGACAATGAATCCGTAGAAGAGGATGTAAATGGTGGGAATACTGGTTAGGAGCACTGAAACGCCTGCTATTATCCACAACCCATCCCTTCTCTTCATGTTTCTCACTCATAGTTATCCTTCAGGTTGTTAATTAGAATCTGCCTCCAGAGGCAATTTTTCCGGAGTCCAGCATTTGCTGTATTGCCTGTGGAACGGCAGAATCGCTGTACAGGATCGGTTTGGACAGCGGCAGGAGCCCGAAAGACGACATATCGCCCCCGTGTGCTATCACGTAAGCTGCAAAGTTCAAAGATTCATTTGTCATCTGTGAATTGTCTGCCAGTGCTGATACGTAAAGCATGATCGCTGAGCCATGGCCGATCCCTGAGGAAGTGCTAAAAGAATAGCTGGAATAGTACGATGCCAGCGAAGGATCACCGAAGTTCATCCTCGAGGGAAGGGAAACGTAGTGGAGGCCCTTTGAGATAGCCGCAGATTTGTATATGAACAGAAACTGTATCTGGCCTGAAACTAGAGGCGATACAAGCTGTGCCGCACTTGAGCTGTTTGAAAGGCCGCCATTCTTAACCAGTGCACTGGTGAAGAAGGACTGGTTCCCATTTGCGTAAAGGTTTCCGGCAATTTCAAGTGCGATCCAGCCACGCAATCCGGCAGGATCACTTGCGGGATCTGAAATTCCCACCTTCACTTTCCCAGAGGTGAGATTGGAAAATGAATTGTAGAAACCAGTGGAGCTGTTTTGCGAAAGTGCACCGGTGAGACCTGAAACAATGCTATCCACAGTCTTTGTGTCTGTGGCATTTGAGTAGGCAAGGACAAGCTGGTCGGAAGCAAAAGCGACAGCCCAGCCCGAGTATCTGCTCCCAAGGTAAGACTGGTTGTAGGATTCAAGTGCCACTGAAATGAATACATTTGCAGGATCTCCCTGACCAATCTCCCTCGCGGCAGTGAAGGAGCCTCCTCCTTTTGCATTTACAACCGGGTCACCAGTTGAATTGTGGAAGGAATTCAGGTAATAGTTGGATTCCTGGACATAAGCATCTGCCGAGTAAACAAGCAGAGGGGAACTGGAACTGCTATCATAAAAATAGTGTATGCCTGCATAACCTGCCACTGCAATGACCACCAGGGCAACCAGGGCTGTTATTATCCTGCTTTTTCTCATTGGTTACCACAATATGTCGAGATTATTTATAATTGTTTAAATAGGCTGAAAAGTAAACAATTTTATTTACCTCCTTTTTCTATCTAAGGTAATGAGTGAAGAAGAATCCGCCCTGAGGAATACCTTTCTGACAACTAGGCAACTCCAGATCATGAAGCTACGCCATGGAGGATCATCTACAGAGGAGATTGCCAGAGAAATAGGAACAACAAGACAGAACGTTACAATTCTTGAAAAGAGGGCTCACAGGAACCTTGATCGGGCAATCAGGACTCTCAATGCAGTGAGGGACATGAAGATCTCAGTGGACTTCGAAATAGCTCAGGAGACCCATATGCTGGACGCAGTCAAGCAGATTGTAGATAGCGCGGACCGGTCAGGCATAAGGCTCAATGACAACTTAATTGGCATAATGACCAAGTTCAAGGTCGCCATGGAAAGGGATCTCATTGGAGGAGTAACCCAGAGGCCAATAACCGTCATGATGTTCCAGGATGGCAGAATACAGTTCATCTGAGAGCAATAGGGCTCACCGGAATCTTATGGTACCACCAGATGGGTTTCCGGGAGGCTTGAGCCTGAACAGTGCAGAGTAGAGGTGCAGAGGTGTCCTCCCCTTGTTTTCAGGTTCCTTGAGCTTCAGGAACAGGAAAGAGGCTGCAAACCTGCCAAAAAATGTTATCAGGTAGGCGTATAACAGGGCCTGGTACAATGGAAAACCTGTCAAAAGCCATTGAAGCAGGTAGCCTCCTGCAAGAGCACCGAAAAGATAGACAATGCCGTTGAACCCATTCATTATTGACAGGTACTCCGCTCTTCTTTTTTCCGGCACAACATCCAGCAGATAGGAATTCATGACAACATTCTGTATGCCTCCCACTGCACCGCTGTAGACCTCCATGAACATAAATTCCGGGAAAGTGGTTGAAAAGGCATAGAGAAGGGGGATGGCGCTCAGCATAATCCTGTCGAGGAAAATGAGTGGTGGCCTGTGGATACGGTCCGTAATCCTTCCCAAAAGATATTGCAGCACAATGGTCGCAATAAGTGAGGCAACAGTAAGGATCGCCACACTGGACAGGGAAAAGTGCATAACCAGCACCATGGTGATTGGAAACATTGGCCAGGCCATGGACCAGAAGAATCCCTGTACGTTCATGGCGAGAAAATAGTTGTAGAAGTAGGGCTCCTTTTTCAGGTCATGGAGCGTTCTCCTGATGCTCCCCACAACCTTGGTTGCATGCTTCGTCTCCTTCAGCCGCGCAATGAAAACTCCACTGATTACATATGATGCGGATGCGGCAAAGAATGGCACCGCAATATCCGAGGTAACCTCGCCATGAAACAGGAATGTCATTACCACAAGGGAAGCTATTGTGCCAATTGAGGCAAGGTTGTTTATGACTGCAAGGAACTTGCCCCTTGTAGTGGAAATCACCTCATCTGCAATAAGTGAAAACCAGTTTACAGTTATAAGGGCGGAGAAGAGGGAGATAAGTGCATAGAGGACAATCAGTTGAACCGGAGTGCGGATTATGCCAAGCATGAACCAGAGAACTGCAAGAACAACACTGCCGAGGAGAAGGAAAGGTTTCCTCAGGCCAAGTTTGTCGCTGAGCCGTCCCCAAAGCAGCTGCCCTCCATTTCCTAAAGAATTTGCTGTGGACTGGAGCCACCCCATCTCAGCTGCGGTTGCGCCAAGGAAAACTCCGTAAACACCCACAAAGGAGGTTGCAGCCGCTGCCCCGATTGAAATTATAAGCGATCTCAGGGCGATGATGGTCTTGTTGATCATGTAACTCAGACTTGGATTTCAAGCCTATGTTTAAGCACCAAATGAAGCTTTGCTGTGGGCTGTCAACATGGTTATTAGTGAGACATGGAATATGTAGACATGAAATCTCTAGTACTGGGAGGAACCGGTTTTATTGGAAGAAGACTTGTGAAAAATCTTCTCTCATCAGGTGACGATGTTACTCTTGTTACCTCGGGGAAGTCTCCCAATCCCTTTGGAAACAGGGTGTCAGTAATTATATCTGACAGGTTCAGGAAAGACAGCCTTATGAGCTCCTTTTCCAGGCTCGATTTCCATGACGCAGTATATGACACCATTGGTTACAGATCGCTGGATGTGAAGAATGCGCTGGAGGCCATTGGAAACAGGGCAGGGAAGTATGTGTATATCTCAAGTGCAGCTGTTTACAGCGGTATGGAAGGAGTCATGGACGAGGAAAAGTTTGATCCGATCTCTATGGAGGCCTCTGCTGGCCTGGAAAATTCATACTCCGAAGGGAAGAAGATGTCAGAAGCTTACCTGATTAAGAATGCTGACATGCCCGTGGCAATTGCCAGGTTCCCGAATGTGATGGGGCATGATGACAGTACACTAAGGTTCCAGAGCCATGTGAAGAGAATTCTGGACGGAAATGAATTCTACATACGAGAACCTGAAGGTAAACGTAATCATGTATGGGTTGAGGATGCGGGCCGATTCCTCAGCTGGCTGGGCAGAGAGGGAAATACAGGGATTTTCAATGCAGCTTCTCCCGACTCAATGAAGGCAAGTCAGCTGGTAACTCAGATGGCGCAATATCTTGGGACCTTGGCAAAGATAAGATTTGGGGATGATGAACCAAACACAAGGTACGCCTCATCCACGGACCTCATATTGAATGTGGCAAAGGCCGAGAAGAAGGGATTTAAATTCACTCCCACCGGCCAGTGGCTGGAAGATGAAGTCAGGAAGGCAAGGGATACAGGCTTTTCATCTCCAAACTCAATGGAATATTCCTACAACCTTTTCGGATGAGCAATGAGAGTAATTAATATACTCTCTGGGGACTGACCCTAAAATGAGCCTGAAAATAGGCATCACACTGGGAGATCCTGCAGGTATAGGCCCGGAAATAACAGCCAAGGCCATCCTGGGCCTTGAAAAGGATCTGGATAAATTCGTGCTCATAGGAAACAGATCCAACTTCCTTGACGTGGCAGCGCAGATCAACATGCCTACTTCCCATCTTGAAAGGCTCACATTTTACGATATCCCTGTTGGGTCATTTGAATATGGAAAAGTATCCGCTGAAGCCGGCTCTGTTGCTTTAAGGAGCATTGAGGCCGGATCCGGCATGGCCATGGGTGGAGAACTTTCGGGAATATGCACTGCTCCCATAAACAAGGAAGCGATCCTTCTCGCAGGCTCCAAATTCAAGGATCACACTGACATGCTGAAGGCTCTGACCAATACGGAATACGTTTCAACTGTTTTCGAGACTGGCGGGTTGAGAATTACTTTTCTCAGCAAACATCTCTCATTGAAAAAGGCTATAGATTACATCAGTGAGGAATCGGTCTACAATGCAATCGAGCAGGCTGATCTAACCCTGAGGCTCCTGGGGATAACCGGAGGCAGAATTGCAGTTGCAGCACTCAACCCACATGGCGGAGAAAGCGGGCTATTTGGAGACGAGGAAACAACTTCAATTACCCCTGCAATCACCAGAGCCAGGGAGAAATACAACGTGTCAGGGCCTTACCCTGCAGATTCTGTCTTTTACATGGCTTCTCTCGGGGAATTCCAGATCGTACTCTCACTATACCACGATCAGGGGCACATTGCTGCAAAAATGCTCGATTTCCACCACACAGTCAGCATGAATACCGGTATGCCCTTTCTCCGCACCTCTGTGGACCATGGAACCGCATTCGACATAGCTGGCAGGAACCTTGCCAGCGGAGAAAGCATGAAAGCAGCAATAAGCAAGGCACTGGCGTATTCAGAAATATATCGCTCCAGATATTCTGCAATTTACGGATGAAACCAAAAAGATTACATAAAAAAGAATGGGATACTGTAAAAATAATGGCCCAGTTCGCAGATATATCTATTGAACCGGCGGGAAGCTCTCATCCTGCTTCTGCTGTGGATAAGAGGTCGGGTTCCATGTTATTCCTAGGATTCCTCCTATAAGGGCAAGGATGAATCCGATGAAGAATCCGCCAATCGCCCCGAACCAGCTTACAATTGAAAAGACCAGGATTATAACTCCCCAGGTTGCGTGCTGTTCCGGCCTGCTGTACAACATACTGGCCCCTATGAGGACAATGATTCCCCATACAATGCCCAATAAGCCTGCAACTGCGCCGAATCCCCCAATAGGGAGTGTTACTGCAAAACCGATAAGTCCGATCAGAAGACCTGCCAGCAGGATAAAAATTCCTCCAATAAGGGAAAGAACAAAAGCTGCTGTAGGTTTCTCCAAAGTTTGCGGCATACTTATTCAATGATTGGAATTATATAAAATTAGCTAGTATTTTGGGGAAATTTCCCATAGTGTCTCTTATTTATCGTACAAGGGATAACCGGAGGTGCCCGGATTTGGAAAAACAGAACCAAGAAATCTTTTCAAGGGGAGATCCGAATATTATAACCGTTCACGCCCCGGCTATCCCGACAGTTTAATCACGCTTCTTAAGCAACGCATCTTGTTCACTTCGTCTTGGACAGTTGCAGACATTGGCTCAGGAACAGGCCTTCTCTCAAGGGTATTCCTTGACAGTGGAAATACTGTTTTTGGTGTGGAACCAAACGATGAAATGCGGGCAGTCTCAGTCGGAATTCTCGGGAAGAACCGGAACTTCCACCCGGTCACCGGAACCGGGGAAAATACCGGACTCAAAGACAACAGTGTGGATTTGATATCCTGTGGCCAGTCTTTTCACTGGTTTGACATTAAAAAAGCAGCACAGGAATTCAGTAGAATCCTTAAACCTGAAGGATATGTGGCCCTGGTCTGGAACGACAGGTTGCCCGTGGAGAAAGGAATTAACGAAGAATATGAAAGAATCTGCATCAGGTACAGCCCAAAATATCACAGCAGTGGAAGCACTGTCCTGAACAGAGAGGGCTTTGAGAAGTTCTTCAGAAGAGGTTATGAAGAGCATGTCCTTGAGAATCACCAGACTCTGGATCTGGATGGCTTAAAAGGGAGATACCTTTCCGCATCTTATGCAATCAGCCCGGAGGATGAAAAATACGAAGAACTGATGAAATCCCTTGAAGAGGCTTTCCGTGCCAATGAAGTAAATGGTTTCGTGAGGATAGAGTATGAAACCAGGGTTTTCCTTGGCCGGATTTAGTGAACCGGTTCAGGCTGATCCTTATAATTAATATTCCGTGAAAAAGTGCCTGTGATACATTCCTCATTTATATCGTATGAAACATAGGGTATACATGAATGAAGGGAACCCGCAGCAGGGAAAGCCAGGGGAGGAAACCAGGCGGAATGGAGGAAAACTTGGTTTCTCTAGGGAACACATGGATACGGGGGTCAAACCTCACGAAGATTTTTTCCATTATGCCGCAGGCAACTGGATAAAGAATAATCCTGTTCCAAACGACAAATCGCACTGGGGATCATTTGAAGAACTAATGGAAAAGAACACGGCCGATCTCAACCGAATCCTCGTGCGATGCACAAATTCCGGTGGACAGTCTGAAACAGAAAAAATGCTGGGAGACCTCTACAGATCCGTGATGAATACCGGATTAATCGACAGCCTTGGATTTGGCCCTGTTAAGGATTACGTGGAAAAGGTAGACAGCATCAATGACACAGTGAAATTGCTGGAATACGTCTTTGAACTCAGCAGGACCGGCATATCCACCATTTGGCACTCATTTTCAAGAGCTGACAAGAAAGACAGCTCAGTCTATTCCTATTACCTCTACCAGGGAGGAATAAACCTTCCAAACAGGGATTATTACTTCCTGGAAGCCTTCCAGGAAATCAGGGAAGACTACCTGAAGCATATTGAAAAGATTTTCTCAATGTATGGAGAAGATCCTGAAGATGCTGCAAATTATTCAAAATCAGTCCTGGAACTGGAAACAGATCTTGCCAGGGCAAGCAGGAACCAGACAGAATTAAGGGATGCAGAAAAGAATTACAATCGCGTGCTAACTGCAGATCTTGACAAGGAATACCCTAACTTGAGAATTTCGAGGTTTCTTGAACTTATGGGCGTCCCCAGCCTGGATTTCATAGTGATAGGGCAGCCTGAATTCTTCTCACGCCTGAACGGACTTATCACACCGGAGAACCTCAATAAACTGAAGATATACCTTAAGTGGTCCATACTCAATGCTGCATCACCTTTCCTGTTTTCAGAAATAGAAGAAGAGCATTTTGACATGTTTTCCAGGAAAATAAGGGGCCAGCCTGAGCAGGAAGAGAGATGGAAGAGGGCAGTTCACAGGACAGATCAGTTACTGGGAGAGGCCCTTGGAGAACTCTATGTGAAAGAGCATTTCGGGCCGGAATCCCGCCAGAAGATGGCTACACTCATCCAGGATATCAGGGAGGTCTTCAGTGAAAGACTGGAAAATCTAGAATGGATGACAGAGGAAACAAGACGGCAGGCTCTCATCAAATTTGAAAGATTCAACGCCAAGATCGGCCATCCAGACAAATTCCGTGATTACTCCTCTATAAGGATCGATGCAGCGGATTACTTCGGGAACGCACTCAGGGCCTCTGAGTTTGAGGTCAGAAGGCAGACGGCAAGAGCTGGAACAAAAGTTGACAGGAGTGAGTGGTTCATGACTCCGCCAACCATCAATGCATATTTTTCACCTCCGGACAACGAAATCGTATTCCCTGCTGGTATCCTGCAACCCCCGTTTTTCGACGTGAATGCAGACGATCCAGTTAATTATGGTGCAATAGGGGCAGTAATCTCCCATGAAATTACGCACGGTTATGATGACCAGGGCAGAAGATATGATGAGGACGGAAACCTGAGGGACTGGTGGAGCAAAACGGATCTCGACAATTTCCTTGAAAGGGCAGAACAGGTTGTGCAGCTTTACAATGATCTCAGTATTTTACCTGATCTCAATGTGAACGGCCAATTGACTCTTGGAGAGAACATCGCAGATTTCGGCGGAGTGAGCATTGCATATGCAGCACTCCAGAGGCACCTGAAGAAGAACCCTGTTCTCAGGAAGAATGTTGATGGCCTGACTCCTGAGCAGAGATTCTTCATATCATGGGGGCAGTTGTGGAGGGAGAATATCAAGGAGCAGGAATCAAGGCTCAGGGCAAGTGTTGATACGCATTCGCCAAATAAGTTCAGGGCTTCAGTGCCTGTGTATAACCATCCCGGCTTCGAAGGCGCGTTTCCTCCCGAAAATGCAGGTGAAAATTCGAAGTCTAAAATTCACATCTGGTAGGAACTCCCGCCAGGGTTATTTATTATTCTTCACTGGGAAACCTGGAGCCGGTTATCTTCAGGTATTCCATTAAAATCTCCCTTATTTTTCCAACTGCAGCCCGATTGTCTTTCCCCCATGTATCCCCGGGATTGGCAATGTATGATAATGTATTCTCACCAATGTAGCCAGTTTCAAGCAGGGATTTAAGGCCTGCTGCCAGGAACAGTATTTCCCTGTTTCCTATCATCCTGTCTTCAAGGGCATCCATCCTCTCCTCAACTCTTGACATAGAATCATGTGCGCGTTCGGCAGAGGATTTCATCCTCCAGATGTTTATTTCCAGATTTGCAGTTTTAGCCTCAAGATCGGTTATCTCTTTTCCAATGAGCTCCCTTCGGGATTTCAGTGATTCTATTTCGTTTGAGACCAGCAATTTCTCCTTTTCCAGTTCATCCCTGCTCTCGAGCCATCTGGTGAAGTCTTCAAAAATCTCCCCGATCCCGCCATTGCCGGCATTCTCCTTCATGGCTGAAAGGAGTCGTTTCACGTCAGCCTCATTTATTCCTGCATCTATGAAGGGTGATACAATTTCCTGTTCCTTCAGCCCGGGTTTCTTAGTAGCCACGGGTTTCACAGTATCACTGGATGCGGCAACAATTCTCTTTACTGTGGATAAGGAGATATTGTGCTTCCTGGCAATACCTGCCTTGGTGCTTCCCGGTTTGGAAAGCTCCCTGAGAATCGCCTTCTTAACATCCGGAGATATCCTTGTTGCCAACTTATCCTCAATAACAATTTGTCAAGACTCATAACTTCTTCGGAACAATTTATCCTTATGATCAGGTTTCATTCGTTTCAAGAAATTGTCGGCAAAAGGCAGTTGTATACCTGCAAAGAAAATTAAATAAGCATCTGTTCCAATAGCGCCCAGAACATGAGCGAAGAGGGCAGTATATCTCAAAGGACTCTGAAAGAGACTTCCAAAATCATGCAGTATGAAATACTGATATCCAGACCAGGAATAAGCGAGCCCGATTCAAGCTTCATATGGGCTTCCACATTTTCTGCTCCACTAGGAATCAGCATTCAGGGCGAAGAGGTATACTTTGACCTTTTCCTTCCTTCAGGCGCCGAGAACGAAGGTGACAAGAAACTCTTTCTGAACAGGGTTGGTGCAATATTCCAGGACGGAATCTGGCAGGTGAGGAGAACCCACGCACAGATGAAAAACATTTACGGTCCGATGATAAAATATACCTTGACCTCCACAAGAACCCTCTTCATGGATTACGCATACATAGAGAAGGGAAGGGTATACATCCACTCGCTGTTCAATGAAAATGACCTTCCCATGATATCAAACATCCTGCTTTCCGTTGATACAAAATCTCTTGACCTGCGGCTTGAGTACCTCAGGAAGGTGGATAAAGGGGAGACCGCTTTTGCAAGCCTGAGAAAGAACGGGGAAAACAGTTCAGTCACCATTGAAGTCTCACCAAAGGGGAAACCAAAGTCAAAAGACATGGAAACCGGAAACTTCCAGTTTCTCATGGGAACCTCCATGGATAAAGGAGTAAGAACCATTGCATATGCTGCCGACGGGATTATACCTGACATAATGAAGCCGCTTAATGTTGAAAAAATTGACGACAAAGTGTATGCATTCTTTTCCGCTAATGAGATTTTTACAAATCTGATGAAACTCATGATTGAGGAAAACACTATTTTCTACGGATATCATGGATTCGCCACGGAGGACACACTCTCCATATCAGTGAATCTTCCAAAACCGCTCACCACCTCCATTTTAAGGGTGTTGAGCAGGCTCGGCCCGAAGTTGCCGGATAATGAAATCAGGATAAGAGAGGTTGTGGATTTTACCCCATCGTGATTTCACAATTTCATCTCCACTTCTTTTTTCAAAAATTCCCCGAACCTCGCGGAAGCCTCTGCCAGGCTTGCACGCTCATACTTATCAGGTTTCAGGAACAAATCTGGGATAATTATGATCTTTCTCCCGGTCTCCTTGTATTTCCAAGTGCCTATCACTTTTCCATCACTCAATATTACAGGTTTGAAAGTACCATTCTTCATGATAATCCTTTCTTTCTGTATGCCGCTCAGCATCAGTTCACGATCTGAGTATCCTACCAGATACTCATCGAAGGCCGGGAGAAGGAGAATATCCTGTAAAGGAGCATCAACACCGAAACCTTTCAGCCTGTAATAGTCAACATTGCCCGAATCTATTTTCTCCAGTTTGCTTGAATTGTTCTCCACAGCAGTCCTGCATTGCGAGATTTTCAGGCCTGACCACCAGGCAAAATCCTTGATGGTAGCTGGCCCATGGCTGGGAAAATACTTGATGGCAAGTCTGGAAACGGCCTCATCTTCATCCAGTATACCAGAATTCGGCAGCCATTTCTCCATAAGGGTGAAAGTCTGTTCCCCACCTATCTGGGGGCCAAAACATATCAAACCGTCCCATGCAGCCCGGTATAGCATGTGATATCCCATATTGTTCCTTGAACCAACCATACCCATTTTATCCATAAGCTCATACATCTGGGCCCGGGTGAGGAAATTCTTTTTTGTCAGGGCATTCCTGAAAAGCTCCTCAGTTTTCTGGACCATTGCATCATCAAGCCCAAGGTGCTTATCCCTTGCCAATCCTACCTTCAGCAAACCTGGCCTGAAGAGATTAAGGAGCCACTTCACATCATCCGAGTGCGATAAATGAATGGTTCCCCGGTTCAGTCATGTCCTTACAATTCTTGCCGCTTCTATGCTCCTCAGAACATCTTCAAGAACTGTACCGTTTCCTGTCCTCAAACCTATTGCCCATAAGGATCCGTTATAATCCTGAGCCTGCATTGCAGCCATATTGGAAACGACCTCCTCCGGTTTCAGTTTACCGGATCCGGTGAGATTCTGGCTGCTGAGCCTTGAGCCTATAATTTCAACTTCTTCAACCATAGGTTGCAACAGGATAACTTGTTTCATTTATAAATAAGACTCAATTGCTAAAGGTGAGACTTACATTCCTCCAAAGCCTTTAATCGAACCAGGCGCATGATTCACGGATCCTAATGGCGGATGAAAATCAAAACAACAGCAAAAAGAACAGTATTCAGGAGATAAAAGAGCAGGTAGTGGATAAGCTCTCGACACTAATAACTTCGGCTTTCGGCCTTGTGGCGGCCCTCGCCTGGAATGCGGCCATACAGAAAATATTCACCACGTTGTTCGGAAGCATAAGTGAGCTGTACGCAGAGATACTCTATGCTGTATCAGTAACTGTCATCGCTGTCATAGTAACAATATATGTGGGGAGAATTGCCGGGAAGCTGAAGTGAACCCATATAAATTTCAGGAAAAACCCTCAATTCTCTCTCCACCTGAAGAAATATGTTCCGGAGATGAAGAACGCAACACTCAGGACTAAAGTTACCAGAAGGTACAGGGAAGCAGTCCAAACCTCATTTGTCACCATCAGCCCTCCCATGCCCTGAACAAAGTAATACAGCGGCAGGACCTTTACGGCTTCCTGGAGGTACCATGGCAGCATTGAAACAGGGAAGAATGTTCCGGTGAGCACCATCATAGGAAAACCGATGGCATTGCTGAGCAGGCTGGCATTCTCAGTGCTTCTGGAAATATTTCCTATGAGCAGGCCCATGGACGTAAAGAGAAGCGTCCCGAAAACCAGGAAAGGTATGATCAGCAGATTCAGTGTTATTGGCACAGAATATGCAAAGTGAGCAAGAGTTACTATTATGACAAATGAAACACCAGAGATCATCAAGTGCCATAGGAATACTGAAATAAGCCACTCGGACCGCTTGAGGGGTGTGAGTGCAAGCTGGCTGAACAGGTGCATGAAGCGGTATTTAGACGTTGAAGCTGAAATCGAGAACAGTGAATCGGTAAGGATGGAAAATCCGATTAGGCCCGGAATTATGGCGTCCAGATAATCTGCAGGCATTATTGAACCGAAGATAAACGTCATCATTACAGGAAAAATCAATGCGATGAAGATTCCACTACGGGATGCAAGGTATGTTTTGGCCTGGATTGTGAAATAGGCCATTATTCTGCTCTTCATTTCAGATCACTCTCCCCTGTCTTCCCCACAAGCTTTATGAAGACATCCTCAAGAGTGTCAGTTCTCACAGTGAGCTGTGAATAAGGGATGCCTGATTTTTCTATGAGTTCAATTATCCCTGCCAGGTTGGAATCTGCTTTGAGAGGGATTGTAAGTACCTTGCCTTCTTCCTGTGTCTCAACACCGAGAGCCTGAAGATAATCCTGCATAGGGGGATCCGCCAGAAGT
Organism: Thermoplasmataceae archaeon; assembly: GCA_046705365.1. GTDB lineage: Archaea > Thermoplasmatota > Thermoplasmata > Thermoplasmatales > Thermoplasmataceae > JAJZOM01. Next base: position 845 of record JBJKQM010000087.1, on the reverse strand, counting down.
ACAATCTTTCTTCCACTGCCATTGGCAGCAATAATCTCCTCTGGATTGCCCTTTGTGATTATCTTCCCTTTACTTATGATGGCAACAATGTCTGCAAGCTGCTCGGCTTCTTCCATGTAGTGCGTCGTCATCACGATTGTCTTCCTCCGTCTCCTGAATTCCCTTATTATGTTCCAGATGGCTCTCCTGGAGGAAGGATCCAGGCCGGTTGTGGGTTCATCAAGGAATAGCACTTCAGGATCGTTCACAAGAGAAAGGGCAAGCCCCAGTTTCTGTTTCTGACCGCCTGAAAGTTTTTCAAATGGGGTGTTTCTTGAGTCGTAAAGGGCTACGAGATCAAGAAGATTCTTTGGGTCAGAGTCCGATTTAAACAGATCGCAGTAGAATCTTACTGCATCAAGGGGAACTATCTTTTCGAAGAAATTGAAACCCTGAGGGATTACACCAACTCTTAGTTTCATCCGGTCATGCTCTGTCCATGGATCCAGGCCGAGGACACTTATTTCTCCACGGTCTCTCCTCAGTAAGCCCTCAATCATGGATATGGTGGTGGTTTTTCCGGCACCGTTTGGTCCAAGGAGGGCAAATATTTTCCCTTCAGGAACTTCGAAATCGATCCCATTGACAGCTCTGGTTTCATCGAAATGCTTGTAAAGGCCAGAGACACGAATAGCCGGTTGGTTTCCCACCAATTGTTCTGCCACACGATCACCCGCCTGTTTGTTCTGATTCCGAATCAAGCTCCTTTAGGCAGGAATCAGCCCATTCCACATCTAGAAGAACATGCCTCTTTCCAGCTTCCATCATCCATTTGATATGGGCGGGAAACTGCTCAAAATCATAAT
>JBJKQM010000086.1:0-18619 GCA_046705365.1 Thermoplasmataceae archaeon | reverse complement strand
TCCTTTGTAGATGCAATGTTTAACTTCTTTACCCATTCATCTACAGCTTCTACCGTATTCTCCACCAACACTCTATTTAAATTAGATAATTAAGTCTTTCTTATTGCGAAAGCTTACTAATTGATATAGTAAAAAGGTAAAAAACCCCTTCGGGAGGTGGTTTCTGATTACCCTATCTCAACCGCGAAGACCTTCTTGTGGTTGAACATAGTCTTGAGACCCTTGATATCCTCAATATAGTCTTCGTTTACTTTGTAGTACTTGAATCCGTTCTTCGTCTGCTCAATGGAAATTAGACCAAGCCCAACAAGGGATTCTTCCCCAGTGTACCTGACCCCCAGGCCCTCAAGGCAGCCTTTTACGTTTGACGGGTCAGATTTGACAGCTCTTGAAATCTCAGACAGGTAGGACCTGTAAGGGTAAATGGAAAGCATATAAAATAGAACCTTGCGTCTAAGTTCGCTTCGGTTCAGTGATCTTATGATGTTTCCATCTGCAATTAATTCCATAGTATCAAATTCGTTAAGTTATATATAAAACTTCTTGGCAGACACATTACATGTGCCCTTGTATACACGTTCCATGACATATTTACCTACATAAACTGTCAGACAATAGCTGACAAATCCGCTGAATTACCATTTATTTTTTATGCGTTGCATAAAACTAAAGGAATGGTAAAACGAATCTGAATACTGCTATTGAGGCAATTATGCTGGATGGTATTGTTATTATTATTGTGTATTTCGCCATTTTCAGGGAAGTAAAAACGGATTCTATCAGCTTCTGATAGGTGTTTTCCTCACCCATTTTCACTCTGACTGTGTGACTTTTCATTCCAATCCTGACGTCAGTTACGCCATTCTTTGCCATCAGGACTGTTCTTTTAATCAGGTCAGCTGCAGCTTCTGTTGTATTGCTTCTACCCAGAGGATTGATGTCAAGGTTGTTGGCGTTCACGTAATGATTGTCCGTTGTGTATATTTCAAGTGACTGAACCTCATCTTTAACAAATTCCCTGGAAAGTTCCACAACTTCCCTTGTTATGTTATTTGAATCTGTCAGGACCACGGCCTGATATTTTCCCGCAGTTTCCGTAACTATTGCCTGTATTCCCATGGAACCAAGTTCTGGCATAGGTTCGTGCATCCTGTAGTAACCCATTCTTGCAGGGAACTTTGATTCTAGCCTGTTTAACTCTCTCGTGAAGGCTTTATCCATCCCTTCACAGTTTTCCAGCTCCGGGGCCTTTTCAGTGAAAAAGTTCTGTGCATCTACCAGTGCAAATTCATCTAGAGCTTCTTTCTCCACGTAGTGCATAATTTCCAGGCCAGGTTTGAGTTTAACGTCATCAAATGGTTCTCTCTCAGGTATAATAGCACCGAAGCCATATTTTCCAAATTTCTGCATACCGATGACATATTTCCCCACATTTATCCTTTTGAATCTTGACATGGTGTCTGTGTATCTCATATCCTTTAAACATGTCCTGATTCCAGCTGCGATCTCGTCAATATCCTGATCTCCGGAGCAGTTGTTGCTGTTAGTTGTTGTTGTATGGAAAACCATCAAATCGTTGCCAAGATCTGATAGTCTGTGCTGTAGCCTGAGCGGTAGATCACTGGAGCCAAGTGTTCCAAAGGGGCCTGGATGTACGTAAGGGAACACCATGGTAACCAGTTTTGAATTGTCTGTACGCATAACGTCTAATACTTTTACAGGAACTCTTCTGCTGTGTGCATATATCTGGCCAAAAAACTTGTTGCCTACTTCAAGGCTGGCCTCATTATTGTTATAGTTGAGGAACATTTGTATAATCTTTGTTGCACTCTCGCCATACTCCTTGGAGAATTCCTTTGTTGAGCTCTTTACAAAGATTATTCCTCCGATTACGTAAACTATTGAGGAAATTATGAACGGTATAATGGTGATAGGGTTTCTGAAAGCAATTGAAAGTGCAAATATTGCTGCATATGTATAGTTAAGTGCTGGAATAAAAAACTTGGTAAGCTTATCTGAGTAATAAGTATAGAAAATGAGCACTCTGAGAAGAGTAGCTGATGAAATGGAAACCATTAGGAGAGACTCTGTGCTGGGAAATAGATGGATAAGATATATTATCCAGAAGAACACTGAGGAAAGGCCCAGGGACATAAAATTAAGATAGTAAATTCTGCGTATAGGGAAGTGAGTTTTGGTGATCTTCACAAATATTATGTCCAGGCAGATAACCAGGATATATGAACCCAGAACACCCACAAGCACCACTAATAGGTTTCTGAGCAGAAGGTAGTCAACAAATAGAATAACCGCTGAGTACAGTGACAATATGGACCAGTGCGGTGATTTCTTGACCATTTTTGTGAGATCTGAAAATGCCTTGCCTTCTTGTTCCTGAGCTCTCACTAAAATGGTATACCTATCTTAATTAAACCTTTTGCTAATTTTGGCATGAAAAATTATCATTTGACGAATATTAATCCATAATTCAAAATAAAATCGGCATCAATTTGAATCTGCCGTAACCGAAGAGAACCCTGATAAAAGCTGGTTTTCTAATAATTATTGAATTGACATCAACATATAATCGTTCCAGCGCCCGTATTTTTCTTTCTGATGATACAACGACTATATTCTCGAAACCCACGGCAGAAATTATTCTCCCTGAAAGTTGCTTATTGCCACGCCCAAGCAGGAATCCCTGCCCACCTATGGGCGAAAGAATTATGACCGTTTTGTTTTTTGCAAGCTCAAATATTTCTCCTTCAGAAAGATCTCTGCCCATTATTTCGCCATTCTTAACGTAGTCAAACCCAAGGAGGCTCCCCTCAAGCCCCATTTCAGTAAGGATAGCTTTGCAGGTGGTCCCTGGGCCAATGATATAATTCACACCATTTTCCATGTGTTCAATTATGTACTCTGAAATACCCGAATCTGAAGTTTCGGAGTACTCTGCCTTTGACACAGACATAACTGCCTCGCTTACAGGCACTGTTAAAAAACCATGGGATTTCATCTGGAAATTTCCCCTGACATAAGATTCTTCATCAAGATCAATCACTTCCTCGCTAGAAAACTCTGTAATTCCATTGTTGCAGAATTCCCGGAATAGATCTATGGCCCTGGAGACGCTCAAAGCAAATACTGAGCTGTACATTTTGGTGCCAAGCGGGACACCAAGAACCGGCAAAGTCCAGCCCGCATCCACTATATCCCTGGATGTGCCGTCTCCACCAAAAAAAACAAGCATGGATGCATCAGTCTTTTTGAGTTCCGAAATAAAATTCTTAGTATCTTTTGAGGAACTTTCACCTTTGTGCCCCTCTATAACAGTATAATTTTCCAGGTTATTTTTTTGGAAAGCCTCTTCCCCCATCTGTCCTGCCGCAGTATAGAAAATTACGTCAAGGCCTCTTGTTTCGTTGAGGAATTCAATGGCTTTTTCCATGGATATTGAACGTGGACACTGCAGCGGCGTTAGGCTGTCTGATCCTTTCAAATTGAGGAATTGCCCACATCCCGCTACTGGGTTAACAAGAAAGCCAGCTTTGAGCATGGTCTCACGACGGGGCCTCGTATTCGGCTATTGCCGCGTTATAGCTACTGTCATAAGCCACAATATACCAGTATGAGGGATGGGAGACGAGCCTGAAGGTGAGTTCGAATGGTATTCCCCTGTCAATTGTTAAATTAGAAGTCTGCGTCTGTGATGGAGCGGCCAGAATATATGCCATGTTCTGGGTATAGGTCACTTTGGAGAAATTATTTTGGGGAAAATATGAGAAAGTTATATTCGGGCCGCCAATTGATACAATATACAGGTTATCAGAGACTGCTGAGGTCAGGTTCAGGTGAACGGTGCCATTTTGGTCTGGGGTCATGATATAAGGTATCTGATTGTTGAAGAGAAGGGCAGTCGTTGTATTTACCTTTAGAACAGAAATCTGCAGGGTCCTGTAGTAACTGCCTGAATTCACTGTTAAATCATAAGTATGGAACCCCAATTTTGTTGTATTGGGCAGATTGAACTGTAAAGAATAGTTGAATTGGGCACCTGGTGTGATGGAACGGCTTAAACCGGACCACTCAAGTTCAACAGTGGGAGTTACCTCAAATGCCGGAACAATGGTTGACATCCCTGTATTGTTAACTGTAACGTTGAAATCAATCAGTTGCTGATTGTCATGGATTACGAAATATGACTGGGAGGTGGTAGCTGTGAAACTGTTGATACCTGCATGAAATGGAAACGGAGCAATGCCCACTACAACAATTGCAAATGAAACTGCAGCTATGACCTTTGTGTTAAATCTTACCCTGGTGAGGTTGTTAAGTGGCTGCGGACCCCTCAAGCCTACAAGAAGGGCAAACACTGCCAGAATTATCCATGGGGGGTAAATAATCCCAAGGCCAACTATCACAAGAACTGAAAAATATGAGAGATAGGTGGCATTCCTTCCGAAAAGTGCAGAAGATATGAGCCCCCCATCAAGGAATCCAAGCGGGAGAGCATTGAATGCTGTTATGACAATTCCTGACCAGCCAGCAAACGCAAGTGGATCAAGGATTCCGTTTGATGGAATGATCCGGTTAACGATGACCTGCATTATAAGCGGGGAACCAATAGTCTGAGCCGGTGAATTAACAATAGGCGCAGAAGGCGGGAAATTGTATGTGGTCAGAGAACCTATAATGAGGAACACGGTGGAAATTAGAAATCCAGAAATGATTGAGAAGGACCCCGCTTCTATCATGGCCCTTTTGCTCACATAAGGTTTGTTTGGAGTATTTATGGTCCCCATTGAACCAATTCCGATGGGGCTTGGTACAAAAATAGGAAGATCATACTGCATACCGTTTCTCTTCATGGCCACGTACTTGCTGGCTTCTCTTCCGGCAAGAATAACTGAAAGCGGTAAAAGATAGAATACGAGGGAAGTGAGAAAATTCTGAATAACCCCATTTTGGCCCTGGTAACTCACCTGATAAATATAACCGAAATACATAAGGCTGAGAATAGTTGCAACCAGCAGAATCAGCTTAATCCTGTTGTCCCTTTTGCGGTGTGGTTGAGGTTTGGGCATTATGATGATTTCATCCACTTCGCCTGTGCTGGTAAATGTCAAAAATCCAAGTTTGTCCAGTTCTCTCGATAACCTGTTAAAGTTTTGCTCGGATTCCAGGTGAAACGATGGAACCCTGAATGCAATGGACTCCCCCCTATTTTCCTCAGAGGAAATTTCGTAGTATTCTTTTACGATATCGTGGAGTCTAACCTGTTCCTCTCTATTCACCATTAACTGACCCGGAGTTTACAATTATTGAAAATCTCCTTTATTAAGCTTACATCTAGTGTTGCATTTCCTTCTATCCAGGCATGCCTTCCAGTGCCTTTCGGTTCGGAATCAAGGGTTTTTGCGAAACACTGGCATACCTCTTTCGCATCCATGCCGGACGTTATGACTCTCATTTCCGTGGTTTGCCCCTTTCTGTTGTTAAGTAGGGCAAGCTCTTTTTTCTGTGAAAAAAGCGCACTGACTATTCCTTTTACCTCTGAATCGTCGAAAGAGCCAGATATTAATTCCACTTCCATACTCCCAAGCATAAACTTCTGGGAAGAAGCAATCGCATCATCTACTGTTTCCCTGACCTTCCTGTCCCGCTCCTTCTTTAATTCAATATTTTCCGACACGAGTTTCTGGAATGCCTCAGGAACCTTTTCCCATGAAACGGATAACTCACCTTCCAGTGCCTGCTCAGTCGAATATATATCCTGAACATAATTTAGCGCGGCCTCGCCTGCTGCAAAAGTGAACCTCTGGATGCCTTCCTGGATTGTTTCAACCTTCAGTATCTTTAAGAAACCGAGTTCCGAAGTTGATTTAACATGTGTTCCACCACAGCCCTCTGCATCGACACCCTGTATTTCCACTACACGGATGGTTTTTCCATCTGGAACTCCGCCTTCGAAGAGCCTGAATCCATACGTGGACAGAGCCTTATTCCACTCAATGTTCCTTACAGTGACTGGCCTGCCCTCAGTTATATATTGAAGGCACTTCCTTTCAATAACCCTCAACTGCTCGTCATCAGGTTTCCTGAAATGTGTAACATCGATCCTCGAGCGATCAACTCCTTTCTGGACTCCGCTCTGCCATACATGTTCACCAAGTACTTCCCTGAGTACCCCAAGGAGGAGATGGGTGGCTGAATGGTGAATCATAAGCCTTCTCCTTCTCACAAAGTCAACATTGCCGATTATTCTGGAGTGTTCCGGAATTTCCGATTCCAGATTGTGCACAATAGACCTGCCGTGTTTCTCCGCCCCCAGCATTCCCACCTTCCTGCCTTTGTAGGTGAAATAACCCAGATCTGTTGGCTGGCCGCCTCCTTCTGGATAAAATGCAGTCTGATTTGTTATAATCTTCTTATCCCTGGAAAACAGGACAATGGCATTGAACTCTTTTATTGAAGTATCATCATAATACAATGGTCTTGTGAAAATATCAGGGTATTCCTCTTTCTTGACCTTTTTGGGAGATTCTTTTTCGTGGAGAGTTGTGATCAGATAGTTGAAATCTCCGGGAATACTGATGGAGACGTCCCGTTTTTCCTTAATTATTTTGGCAGCAACTTCAGGAATAATGCCAGACGAATCGTAAAGGGTAAGGAGTTCTTCAGTGGTGATATCTTTCTTTCTGTCAAATAGCCTTAGAATAAGATTTTCCCCTTTCTGTTCAAGCTCTGCATATTTCTGTTCTTCTTCAGCCAGAGCCTCCATTATGAAAGTTTCCGGGAAGTTGGAAATAACTTTGCTCATGTTTGAGTGATGCAACTTTATGAGGTCGTAGAGAGAACCAGTGTATCCACAATCAGCCTTAGCCCTGAGCGCTCGCCTGATTAGTAAACGTGCCAGATACCCTACCTTAACATTGCTGGGAATTACATAATCTGAGAACAGGATCATGAGCGTTTTTGTATGGTCTGCCAGCACGTAAACAGATTTGGCAGTTTCAAATTCCTTCTCAAGTTCTGCCATGCTCATGTCGGAACCTGATGATTTCATCTCCGCGTGAACTTTTTCCAGAACCTTGTCCCTGTCAAATGGCTCAAACTGGGCTGCTATTCTTGAAAGCCTCGAAAGATTTTCCGGGTTCCAGGACTTTATTGAAGAGTTATCAACAATATGGGTTATTGCATATGGGAGGACCGCCTGATACACCGTAGGAGTTCCGTTTGAAAGCCAGACCATCCTCTCCAGGCCATAACCTGTATCGATGATCATCATATCCATTTTTGAATACTTCCCGCCATCAATCTCAACCTCGCCATTTGGATCAGCCTGCATGTCCATGAAAACCAGGGTCGCCACTTCCAGACCCTTTACAAGTACTTCCAGGGCACTTCCACCATTACCTCCGCCTGACCATGGTTTTTCCTTGTATGTTATAAGATGGGACTTTATCCCCAGTGATTTGGTCAGAAACCCGTGGCAACTCTCAACTGTTTCTTCCTTCCAGTAGACAAAATTTGATGGAGTATTGAAAGCATCATGACACATCATTTCGAATGAAGTGAGGTGCCTTCCCGTTTCGCCTACTAGATCTGTGTCCAACATCCTAATTGAAGGCTGGGACATTGCAATGGGGTTTCCCGGTGGTTTGACCCTTCCGGAGGTTACATGCGGCTGGAAGTTGTAAATTGAGGCGTTGACCAGAAGGACGTCATCCCTCCATCTTGGAACTACAGGGTAAGGACTGAGTATTTTATGATCTTTCCTGAAAAAATCCAGGAACATGGAACGTATCTCGTCCTGGCTGTAGGCTTTTGGAACTGGGCTGTTTCCTATGAACGAATATGTATCACATGGGGCATCGCCGCATGTCTTCCTGGATGCATCAGATGTCCAGAAAAATCTCTGGCAGGAAATACAGGTTCTCTTCTGGAAACCTATTTCACCGAAATATTTCAGATCCAGTTCGCCGGTTTTATACTCCAGTTTTTTCTCCCCCTGATCCTTATTTTTTAACTGCTACCATAACTATACGTGGCTTCAAAATGGTTTGCTCCTTCCTGTCAACATTACCATCTTTCAGTATCTTTTCATCAGTTGAATCCAGCAGTTCCTTTATCTTGTTCCCTGCATCGCTATCCAAGCTGACAGGAGATAACCATCTTTCCAGTGTGTACAATTCATCAGCGGTCCAGAGCTTATCAATACTGAAGCCAGCCTCCGTAAGGATTTCTTTCCATGATGACACTTTGAGTGCCCCTATATGCGAATTATCCCTGATGATTTCAAGCTTGTTGAAAATATTGGAATCATCTGTTTCAGGCCTTGCCATGTCTGCGATCCCGAGTTTTCCGCCTGGTTTAAGCACCCTCTTTGCCTCAGAGAGGAATTTCTTCATATCTGTGAAATGGTGTGCTGCCCTTCTGCATGTGATTATGTCGAAGGAGTTGTCTTTGAATTTGAGGTCCATCACGTCCCCTATCTGAAATTCTATGTTTGTCAGATTTTTTTCATGAGAAAGTTTTCTTGCCTGATCAAGCATTTCCTGAGTTGCATCGTACGCCACTACGCTTGAGACTTTTTCCGCAAGGGCTGCTGCAGTGAAACCTGTACCTGTTGCAAGATCAAGCGCATTCATTCCTGCTTTAGGCTCAAGGAAATCCAAAAGAATACCCAAATCTGCGCCGGTTTTGTGCGAAACACTCTTGGAATAGGCTTCAGCGTTTTTGGAGAAAAAGTCCCTAAAATCTGACATGGGACATTGATGGCGAATTGTTATTTATTCATTTCACGCCTTTCTGAGCCTGATGAAATAATTTGCCTTTGAGTAGGGATTTAGATCTATAACCTCAACGGGCCTGAAATTTTCTATTTTCTTAAGCTCATTCCTCAGGATTGTCTCCTGATCACCACGCCCTGAAATTGACCTGATCTTCAGAATGAGCATAGCATCCTTTACCCCGGGAAATAAAGCCGCATTTGCATTAAATATCTGCACCTGGTTTCTCTGGGCAACATCCTGATAAATGACGTCCACCCTGTCTGTGAAGAAAGAGTACCTCTCTGGCATGCCCGCATCTTCTAGTATTGGGTAGATATTTTCCCTTCTTTCTGAAAGTGATAAAAGTTTAACGAACGGGTCATATGCCTTCTCTACAGCGAATATCTTTCCTTCACTGCATATGTCAGATACATGGGCAACTGTTGTTCCTGTAGATGCCCCCAGATAAAGTACGTTTGAGTTTTTCTTCAATGGGAGTTCCTTGAGTTTCTTGAGAAGGGCAGCAGCTATCTTGCTTCTTTTCGGTTCCCACTCCCTGAAAAGCATTTTCTCTATCTTCCTTACGTCTTCACCGTATACGGAGTCCCTGTACTTTGTAACAGTATACAGTTTTCCGTGTATCTTGCCTATACCAAGAGATGCTAAATCCACTTAGCCAGCTTAGTCAAAAAGTGCTAAAAAAGATATGTGTGAAAGCGGAAAGGGACAGGGGTGGGAATTAACTTATTATCCGTAGATTGCTTATGAAGTCTATGAGTATGGATTGTGAAATGTGCGGGAAAAGAGTTCCGCGTCTTACAAAAACAAGAATTGACGGTGCTGTCCTTAATGTGTGTGATTCATGCGCAAAGTATGGAACTCCTGCAGAAAGCATCCGGACGAGATATCCCTCCCCCACTGCAACCAGCAATATCCAGTCTGTTAAGATTCCACAAAAAAAGATCGTTGTTCCCCCCACAAGACCATCATCCAAAAGGAGGAGAAGGGAGAATTTTGATAACCTGGAGGTAGTCCCCGAGTATGCAGACCTCATTAAGGAAGCCAGGTCAAAACTTTCCATGACACAGGACGAGCTAGCAGCCAAGCTGCTGGAAAAGAAGAATGTCATAGCAAGCATTGAGCGGGGCGATTTGCTACCGGAAATAAAGGTGGCCAGGAAGATAGAGAGGCTGCTAAACATTAAAATCCTTGAAAGCGAAGAGTGAAATGAAATACGTTCAACGAGACTTGGATTAGATTTGCGATGTATTATTTAAGGGCATTGGGATGATAAACATACAGAAAAAGCTTAAATAAAACAGTTTTTTCTATACTTCTAAGGTAGCCGAATTGAAAATAGAAATAGGGCAAAGATTTGATTTTGAAATAGACCGGGAGGATGTGGAAAACGTAGAAAGCGGCTCCATAATTGCCACATGGTTTCACATGGGCAATCAGATATACGTGGAGCTGTTGGTTAGCAAGTCTCTTGTTAAGGAGATCAGAAACTTCTTCAAGACTAATAGAAACAAGACTGCACTCATTTCCATTGCCAGAATTTCAAAATCCAAGTACATAGTAAGCCCTACTATTGTCCTGGTTAACAAACAGCTCAAGGATATAAAACAGATAAAATAATCAGTAGGTGTAAAAACCTCTGCCGGTTTTTTTGCCGAGATAGCCGGCATCAACCATTCTTTTTAACAACCCTGATGGCCTGTATTTCTGGTCCCCAAATTGATTATAGAATAAGTTGCAGACATCAAGTGTGACCTCAAGGCCAACCATATCTGCCAGTTCCAGAGGGCCCATTGGCATCCCGGCACCCTTTTTCATAGCGAGATCTATGTCTTCCCTGGAAGCTGCTCCTTCATCCAGGAGAAAAATTGCCTCATTGATCATTGGAACCAGCATCCTGTTTACCACAAAACCCGGGCTCTCCTTCACCTGAATGGGTACCATATACCCCCTGTGGTTTCTCAGTTTTCCCAGGAATTCCATCACTTCCAGAACAACTGTGTCATCTGTAAGAAGTGAAGGAACTACTTCTACAAGAGGGAGGGTGTATGGAGGATTGAAGAAGTGTGTGATCAGTATCCTCTCCGGATTCTTTATCCCCGAAGAAATAGACGTGATGCTTATGGAAGAGGTATTGGAAGCAATTATGGCGTCTTTCCGGACTGAGTCTGCCAGTTGCCTGAATACGTCTTTCTTTACGTCAATATTTTCAAATACAGCCTCTATTACCATGTCAGCATCCGCAAGCTGTGAATAATCCAGAACTGGTTCAATCCTTGCCATAAGTGCATTTAAATCTGTCTCAGAGAAACCTGGGACCTGTTTACTGAGAAAATCACTCTTCTGCCCTTCACTCAGTTTAATTCCTAATTTTTCAATTTTGGCTAATTCTTTGGCAGCCTTTTGGGTTTCATATTTTACAAGAGATGAAGCGATGGAATTTATCCTGTTCATGCCTGAATCCAGGAGTTTCTGGCTGACTTCCTTGAGTAATACCTGGTAGCCATTGAACGCAAGAACTTCTGCGATAGCGGCCCCCATGTTTCCTGCGCCTATTACTGCAATTTTCCTGATTTTCTTATCGGCTGGCATGCATGGTTTACGGATTTCACCAATATTTTATTTTCCGGGTTGGTATTTTTTCAATATTTTCCATGCAAAACGTTTATATATTTTGAATTAACTAGGTTTTTTGGTCATTTATGTCCTCGAAGAAATTTTCACGGGATGACCTGGAAATAGCCAGCGGCGAAGAGTTTGACAAAATTGCTTATGGAGATGAGGAAAAAAATAGAAAATTTTCAGGGAACCACTCGGGTTCTATCTCTGGGAAATAGTGTCACCGAACGGATGTTGGGAACATCCAGGATGATCATAGTGAGTCTTTCTAGACCAAGTCCCCAACCAGCATGCGGTGGCATCCCAAACCTAAATGCCTTAATGTAAAAGTCGAAATCAGAGGGGCTGAGGCCCTTCTCCAAAAACCTTTTTTCCAGCATATCAGGATCGTGAACCCTTTGGGCTCCAGACGTAATTTCCTTTTCGCCAAACTGAAGATCATAAGAGTTCGTGAGTGTTGGATCCTCAGGGTTCGGCATGGTGTAGAAAGGCCTTACTGATGCAGGCCATTCTGTTATGAAGTAGAAATCCTTGAACTGCGTTCCAATTTCACGAAGCTGTTCAGTATTGAAATCCTCTCCAAATGTGAACTTGAACCCTTTATTCTCAATGATCTTCACACATTCCCGGTAGGTAATTCTAGGAAATGGGACCTCAGGCACCTTTAAATCCTTACCCAGCAACTGCAGCTCTTTGGAACAGGTGGCTACAACTTCCTCAATTCCTGATTTCACGGCATTCTCAAGCATAGCCATTGCGTCGTTGTGATCCGCAAAACTCATTTCAATATCAACCGATGTGAATTCGTTCAGATGCCTCGGTGTGTTGTGTTCTTCAGCTCTGAAAGCGGGACCGACTTCGAATACCCGATCCATCCCTGATGACATTAAAATCTCCTTGTAAAGCTGCGGGCTCTGGTTCAGGAATGTATCTTTCTCGAAATACTTCACCCTGAAGAGATCAGCCCCCCCTTCAGTAGCAGCAGCAACTATTTTGGGTGTATGAACTTCCACAAAACTCTGGTCCATGAGATATTTTCTCATGCCCCAGAGGAGTGCACTTTCAACCCTGAAGATTATGTTGTTTTCCGGTTTTCTCAGGTCAAGATACCTATTGTTCAATCTTGTGTCGAAATCTGCTTCCACAGGGTCATCGATCCCGAGCGGCAGTGGAGTCCCGGAAACATTGAGTAACCTGACTGATGTTGCCTGTATTTCCAGACCGCTCTTGGCACCTGACTTCCTGTCCACAGTTCCTTCTATCTGCAGCACAGACTCCCTGTTGAGCTGTGATATTTCATCGTAATTTGATATCGAATCAGGCTTGAGTGTTACCTGCACTTTTCCCGTGTGATCCCTGAGCACTATGAAAGAGATGCTCTTCAGTTTCCTGACATCCTGTGCCCAGCCGTTAAGAGTTACTTTGGAGCCCTGCTCTGCTTCTGCGAGTTTTGCAATAAGGGTTCTAACCATTGCCCCTCAATGCGTATTTTGGATAAAATAATTTATCGAGGCTTCTAAAAGAATATATATTGTGCAGTTGATAAAGATAGCAGAGGACAATGAAACAGTATGCTGTTCTTCTGCTTTTTCTCATGTCCATGGTTCTTCTCTCGGCAGGCATAAGTTCAGCTGCTTCCAGTGGACCGTCTGTTCTTGTACTTAATCTCCATGAAGAGATTGATCCTGGTTCTTCGCACTTTATAACAAGTTCGCTGGCACAGGTGAACAAGGGAAACACGGTTGCGGTTGTCATTGACATGAATACCCCTGGTGGAATCTTACAGAATATGCTCGAAATGATCAATGCAATCAATCAGACCAGGGGCCTTGGAATTCCTGTATACACTTATGTGCCGCAATATGGTTTTGCAGCTTCGGCTGGATCCTACATTGCACTTGCTTCAACCCAGGTCTACATGGGAAACGCCACTGTTATAGGGCCATCCACTCCCATAGTGGTAGGCGGAACCTCACTTGAACAGAACCATACGGAAAATGCATTTATCCAGTATATGCAAGCGATAGCAGTGGAAAATGGGCACAATGCTACTGCTGCAGGAATCATGGTCTCACAGGATGTGGCATATACGGGAACCCAGGCAATTGCCAATGGCCTTGTAAATGGTTATTCCAGCACTTTGACTTCGTTCCTGCAGATGAAGAATTTAAGCAGTTTTCCCGTTGTGACCAAGAATCCCGGGATATATGACAATCTGTTGAGTTTCCTCAGCAACACCACTGTGGATGGAATGCTTATTCTTGTGGGTTCAATTGCGATTTTCGCAGACATTTACCATGGAACCGCGATTCTGACTATTGTTGGAATCACATTAATAGCACTTGGACTCCTAGGGGCCGAGATCGTGAGTGCTTCTCTTGTGGGAATCCTACTGGTCATCATGGGCGCAATTTTTATATTTCTCGAGGCTAAGACTGGACATGGGTTTGCCTTGATAACTGGAGTAATTGTTTCCGTATTTGGCACGTTCATGCTCGCATCGCCTTATCTTTCAAGCAATCCGGGTTATTCACCCTCACCATTTGGCCTATGGGATTACGTTGTGGCAATACTCATTGCAGCCATTGCAATCTTCGTGGGATTCTTCATCAGGCGCGTCGCCATCTCCCTGAAAGCGAAAAAATACACTGGATCAGAGGCTCTCATCGGCAAGCCTGCCATTGTAAAGAAAGAACTGAACCCAAATGGCGTTGTTTCTGTGGAGGGAATCCAGTGGAGGGCAAGAAGCGAGGATGGAACTACAATCAAAGCCGGTGAAAAAGGTGTTGTGGTTTCAAGGGAAGAACTGCTCCTTGTAATAAAGAAAGCCTGAAACCCTTTCATATGTTTTATATGTACTTTTCAAATCAAGTTAGGAAATGTCCAGATATATCCTCGGATTTGATGTGGGCGGGACCAAAATCTCTGCGGTGTTGGGTGATGAAACTGGTAATATCCTTGGTTCATTGAGAAAACCCACTGTGAGACACCTTGGCAGAAAAAAACTTGCCGAGGATCTGATAAGCATGGGACATTCACTCCTTGACAAATTTGGCTTGAAGCATCCAGATATGATAGGCGTGATTTTTGCAGGCCTTGTTGATTCAGAACGGGGAGTTGTGATCTCCTCACCGAATGTTCTGGGATTGAAGAATCTCCCCGTTAAGAAAATTCTTGAGGACGAGTTCGGCGCAGAAACCCATCTGGAAAATGATGCAACAGCAGCAACAATAGCTGAGAGAATTTTTGGGGATGGCAAAAATCACGAAAATTTTGTCTACCTGACCCTGAGTACAGGAATAGGGGGAGGTGCATTCCTCGATGGAAAGCTTTACCGTGGAGCACACGGAATGGCTGGAGAAATAGGGCACATGGTTGTCATGTCCAATGGCCCGGTCTGCGGATGCGGAAGGAGAGGCTGCCTGGAAGCAATTGCAGGTGGGAGAGGAATTGCAAGAAGAGTCGCTGAAAACGTGACTGCAGTCAAGGAATCTAAACTTTATTCCAAAATTAACCCGTCTGAGATAGATGCCAGAAAAGTCTTTGAATTCAAGAAAAAGGGGGACATGTTCTCTCAACTGATTATTGAGGAAACCATATACTATCTGGCAGTTGGTTTGGTCAACATAATTGACATCTTTGATCCGGAGGCCATAATAATTGGCGGAGGCATTGCAAATGCTGGTGATGAACTGTTCCGTCCGCTCAGGGCCGCCGTGAATGAGGAAATGAAAAGCATGCAGAGACCTGTCAAGATCCTGAGAGGGCTGAAAAATGGCCATGATCTCTCTACAATTGCCCTCCCACTATACAGGAAAAGCAATGTAGCCTGAAGCACATCACCTTTTTACAAAATTTACAAAGTGGTACTGACATATACTGCAAGTTGCTGAACTATTTACAGGAGCCACTGAAATGAGTCTGTTGCGGAACAGTAAATTTATAATTTTCAACGCAAGGCTCTCAGCTACAAATTTCGGATATACACTTTACATGATAACCGTTCCAGCTTATTCATATGTTCTTACAAACAGCATACTGTTCACAGGACTTACACTCTTTGTTGAATATGGCATATACTCAGTAACATTCTGGGCGGGCCCTCTGACAGACAGAATGAGGGACAAAAGGTTCATCATAATGATATCTGAAGCAGGCATCGGTGCGTGCTCACTTTTACTTGGCTGGTTAACACTGATTGGGAATATTGACCGCTATACATTCCTTCTCCTGATTGGTGTAATTGCGTTTTTCTGGGATATCATATGGACAGCAGATCACTCTGTTCTGCCACTCATTGTTTCCGAACCGGAACTCCCCAAAGCTAATGGAATCACCAGTGCAGTTGGGAATGGACATGTAGCAGCGGGACTTGTGGTAGGCGGTTTCCTGTTTGCGTTCATAGGTGATTATGGTTCACTGATTCTCTATGGGTTTTCCATGTTTCTGGCCGCAATTCTGACAATCTTTGTGCCGCTGATAGTCCCGGAGGAAGAGAGGAAGCTTGACCCAAGTTTCATGAGCGGATGGAGTTATGTTCTAAAGAAAAACAGAAATCTTCTCTATTTCTCCATTGTTATAGCATTTTTTTCCCTGTTTTCCAATATTCCTGTACTTGCAATGTCCGGTATCTACGCAAAAGACCTGCCTGTCTGGTATTCTATTTCATTCTCCACTTTCTACATTGGAGCCATGCTTTCGGGTTTTGCGGTGGGCAGTTATTTTCCATACAGGTTCATTGGCAGGCTACTTTTACTGACTTACCTTGCAACAGGAGTAATTACGCTGGTTGCTGCATTCCTGATTAGTTCACCCCTTGCTGATCTGTTGCCCTGGTTCGCCCTTGGATTCTTCTTTTCGGTACATACAACAGTAAACTCAGTTTATCTCCAAAAGGTCACTGTCAAGGAAATGCTTGGCAGAACAGCATCTAACTTGTATACATTCAGGGGCATAACCACTGCTGCAGGGTCAGTTGCCTTCCCCATCTGGATGTCTGTGCATGGGATTGTAACCGTTATGAAACTGTCGGGTTTGATAATTGCAGGGGCCGCACTACTGATTTACGCTTTTTCACCAGGAATGAGAAAACTGAAAATTCTTGAGGCCGCATTCCAGGACAAGGATTCTGCTTTGGACCCTAGTTAAGGTGTCTGTAACTTATCTCATGGGCAAGGCCAAGGTGTGAGGCATATTTGGAAAATTTCCTTTCCACTGCTTTTTTACTCTTATCGGAAAAATTCCTGAATGTTACAACAGTTATTTTCAGCTTTTTTCCTTTTTGCTCTTTCCTCCATATTCCCTGGACAAAACCATCCAGCAGGATGGTTGGATTTATGATGCCAGCCTTTGCCGATACCAAATCCTTGAATTTTGGATCCAGTAATCTGGATTTGTCCATATAGCTCATCATGAGACTGTCGAATCTCGGGAGAATAATTGCATGAGGAGGTTTCTGGTAATCTGACTCTAATTCAGCTGTTGAGTAATACTTCACAGTTGGTTTTCCCAGATCAAATTTCTGGACACTACTCCCGAGATTCTCCAAAACAGTTTTCAGGAAATCCTTCCTGTGCCCCGTCCAGTATGCTATGTCCGAGAAAGTGACAGGGCCGTATTTTTGAATGTATTTCAATACCAGGGCTGTGGCAGATTCCTCATAATCTGGTTCCCTGTTATTGGAGCCAAGCCAGTGGCGTGTATTCATCCAGAGATTTCCTGAACCCTTCCTCCCTGCGTTAGAGAGGATTCCCATGTAGGACATCTCCATGACACCTTCCCATGTTGGGCCCATGATTCGTTCCTTTGTCCAACCTCTGCTTAAAGCCCTGTGGCCTTTTACACCAATTTCTTCAAGCTTGGATGAAATGAACTGGTTTACAAAGTCGGTTGTAACTTTTTCCCTTCCAATTTCGTCCAGCAGTGGCTCGTAAAGTCGTTTTATCCTTTCTTCTCTGCCGGGGACACCCAACTGCCGTGCATACCTGTCATGATTTTTCAGTGCCCTTTCCGCTGGTCCGCCAAAGGCATGGATATTGTAGTCTCTGGTCGGGAAAGTATGAACTGTACCCCTGACGGTCCATGTTCTTGAAAGTGCACCTGACGGCTTGATGCTGGATAACAGTTTTTTCTCGCTGAAACCTGATGCACGGGCCCAGTATGTCAAGTAACTGTCCCTGAAATTCTGGGAGTTCACTCCGCAGAGGGCGTCGGAAACCTCAATCAGGGAAGCACTACCTGCTGCAGGTTTGATCAGAAACTGGTTGAATATAACCTTTGAATTCAATTTTTTCAGGGTAGCCATGTCTATGTGCATCAGAGTCTGAAACATCCATGCCATTCATAATTTAACTTTATCTTCCAGAGTTTTTAAAATGTCAAAATGAAAATGTTATTTCATGGAAAGGTTTTCTGTTACTGTGAAAGAGAAAGCTGCGGTACCAAGGAAAAAAGCTGCCATATCATGGAGTTCAGGGAAGGATTCGTGCTATGCATTACACCTGCTTCATAAAACTGGCCTTTACGATTTCAAGTTTCTGGTTACAACTGTAACAACTTCTTACAACAGGGTATTTATGCATGGGGTGCGAGAGGAACTACTCAAAAAACAATCGGAGTCTCTTGGTATTCCCCTCCTCAGGGTAGATATCCCGCCCCATTGCGATAATGAGACTTATGAAAGAAGAATGTCACAAGCGATTGATAAGCTGATAACAGAAGGTGTTGAATATATTGCCTTTGGAGATATCTTCCTGCAGGACATAAAGAAATACAGGGAAAGCAAATTGGAGGGGACTGGAATAAAACCAATTTTTCCATTATGGGGAATGGAGCCCGGGAAGCTGGCCATGGAGATAATTGAATCTGGTATCCGTGCAAGAATTACATCTCTCGATCCTTCAAGAGTCTCTCCTGATATTTGTGGGTTGGATTATGATAAAGACCTGCTCAATAGGATTCCTGATACCGTAGATCCATGCGGTGAGAATGGAGAATTTCACACATTTGTCTACAGCGCACCCTTGTTTCATGAACCCGTGAAAATTCGAGTCGGCGAATCTGTAGAAAGAGATGGTTTCGTCTTTACTGACCTGATACCAGAATGATTTTGCCAGATGTGTTTAGGAGTAAAGCCGCCGACGGGATTCGATCCCGCGACCTTGTGCTTACCAAGCACACGCTCTACCAGGCTGAGCTACGACGGCAGC
>JBJKQM010000085.1:0-5378 GCA_046705365.1 Thermoplasmataceae archaeon | reverse complement strand
CAGCTGTGTGTATTAACACAGTTGCTGCTACAGCTGCCACCAGTACCATGGCTATAAAGATAATCAGGGTACCGATTCCTGTTTCAGCCTTATTGGCCTTAAGGCTGAAGGCTCTCTGGAGCTTTTTTGCTCCTCTATATAGTGTTCTATTCATTAGACACCTCAGCCGATTAATGGCTGAGTTGGCTAATATCGGTTTTTTGCATAGAGCTATACCTGTTCTGCTGTAAGAATATGTGTAAGGGGTTATGTAGGTAAGCCCCACTCACTTGAATTCGGAACCGGTGGATCGCTGGAAATCTCCTTTTCGATGCTTTTCCCTCAGGACACTGTAAGATTCCGCGTTGACCCTTGCATACTCCCTTAGTGATGGGTCATCTGTTCTTTTTATCTTCCCCGGAACTCCTGCTATTAGTGAATTCCCGGGTACATTTGTATCCTGTGTTACAACAGTGCCTGCAGCCACCACACATCCTGTGTGAATATGGGTGCCATTCATGACAATTGCCCCCATTCCTATTATTATGTCATTTTCAAGGGTTGCACCATGTACAATGGCATTATGCCCTACTGAAACATTCTTTCCAATGACTGCCGGATTATTTATGTCAGTATGTACAGTTACATTGTCCTGGAGATTGGAATTTTCTCCCACCACTATTCTATTCAGGTCTCCCCTGAGAACAGTGTGATCAAAAATTGCAACATTGTCAGCAATTTCCACATCTCCAATAAGGACTGCTGTCTCGGCTATAAAGCAGTTCTTTCCCACTTTTACTGGCATTATACTGCATAGTTATGGTGAAATTTAATATTGATCTATATGGGTAACAGTCGATCTGGTAAGCTCAACGCACGCTTGGAATTAGGCAAATTAAAGAATTTATTGGGTCAGGGAAAAATTTCGGATAAATTTAAACCAACAAAGTTTATATTTATGCATCAATTTGTCAGACGAATGTATGATACACATCTGTCACATGGCAGTGTCGTATTAATGATGTTCAAAGGTGAAAATATTGTCAGTTCCGTACAGAATTACAGTAAGGCTCTCAAAGGAGACAATGGGTCAGCTTGAGGAGCTGGTGGAAAATTTCCAGTACGAGACAGTATCAGACATAGTCAGAAGGGCCATCGACGAATTCATAGAAAGAAACTACAGGAAAGGTCCAACATCAAAGATAGATCTGGTTCTGCCAAAGAAGATGATTTCTGAACTTGAGTCAGAACTTGATCAGGGATCGGCAATATCCCTGGATGATCTGATAAGGGTAATCCTCAGAGACTATACCCTGAACAAGATCAACAAGGAAATCAGGGAAATTTCCCGTGAAGAAAACGCGAAGTAACTTTCCCTCACTTTCTCAATATAGAAGACATAACTCCTCAATAACATCTTTATAAAAGCTGCATAGATTATGGTCTAAATGGTTGTAATCAAGGAGACACGGCCAGTCCTGACCAGTCTGTATGGGAAGGGATTTATCTCTCAGATCAATGAATTTTCCGGAATTATTGGCTACACCCTGGAAGAAGAGGGTGAAGAAATAAAAGTGGAATTCAATCCGGACCGACCTGATCTTTTCTCATTCACTTCACTTTACAACTCTATTCAGATATATGCCGGAAAGAAAACCTGGAAGCCACTTGCATTTGATGGCAAAGTCCTGGATTTCATAATTGACAAAAGCGTGAGAAAACTTCGTCCATATACTATTGGCTTCTGCTGCAACGGAAATGAGATTGGAGAACATTTCCGGGATTTGATAGACTATCAGGAGCGAATTCATTCCTCAATAGGAAAGGACCGATCAAAAGTCTCCATTGGAATACACGACACAACCGGCTTGAAGGGACCTATTTATTACAGGGCTTACAAATCAGATAAGATCAGTTTCACAACATATGACGGTGAAGTAACTGGTACTGCCGCCAAAATAATGGCAGAGCACCCAAAGGGGCAGGAGTACTCACACCTGATCCCACTTGGCAATGAGGTTCCAATAATAGAGGACAGCGTTCATCACGTGCTTTCTATGCCTCCTGTAATCAATGGGCACACCACGGCTGTTTCTCCGAAATCCAGATCTTTCTTTATCGATGTTACAGGAACGGACAAGAAAGCACTCAGAGATGCATTTTTCCTCCTCGCCTACTTCTTCAACGGGCTAAGTTACTCCATATCGATATCTGATTTCTCAGATCTTTCAGATGACCTCAGTTTTGACGGGAGAAGTATTAGGGTCAGTTCCTCTGTAATCCTGGAGCTCATAGGTGCGTCAATTCCCATAAAAACTGTCCAGAATATCCTCGAGAAAATGGGATACAGCTCCACAACAGAGGGGGATGAAATAATTGTTATGGTACCTGGCAACAGGCCTGATGTAATGGGGCCCGCCGATATAATTGAAGATATAGCAAAGGGATTCGGTTATGACAACATAAAACCTAAGCAACCCACATTAAACGTGATTGGAAAGGAACTGCAACAGAAACCTTTCCTGAACATGGTGAGGGAAATAATGGTCGGACTCGGCCATCAGGAAATAATGAGTTATGTAGTGACTGCAAGCCGATTCTATCTGAAAAGGAATTACCACGGTTCTGTTGCTGTAAAGAACCCAAAAAGCCTCGATTTCAGCGTGATAAGGGACAGGCTATCTCTGGGAGCGCTGGATTTTCTGAGAATAAATAG
Organism: Thermoplasmataceae archaeon; assembly: GCA_046705365.1. GTDB lineage: Archaea > Thermoplasmatota > Thermoplasmata > Thermoplasmatales > Thermoplasmataceae > JAJZOM01. Next base: position 2,683 of record JBJKQM010000085.1, on the reverse strand, counting down.
GAGGCGTAATCTCCCCCAGAACATCTTCGAACTTGGGGAGGTGCTGACTGAAGCAAAACAACACACAAATCTGTGCCTGTTGAAGTCTAATTCCAAGTCAGGCTATTCTGACATTAAACAATCTCTAGATGCACTGATGCTTAGACTTGGAATTGCAGAATTCAAAATAGAGACAGGCAAGATCGAAATGCTAATCGAGGGAAGAAGCGGCCGTGTCATCGCCATGGGAAAGGATATTGGGGTTATAGGAGAGGTCCATCCGGACACACTTGACGCATTCGAGCTGAAGAACCCTGTCAGCTATGCAGAGATAAACTTGTCTGAGGTCTGGGGCCTCTTAAATAAGAACTCCTGATTCAAATATCTCTTCTTCCTGACGTCTGGAGAGTGAAATCCCCATTTGCGCCAGAAGTTCTCTGTGGATTTTCTTGTCTGAGAAGTTATAGGAATGAAGGCTTTTTTCAATAAGGTCACGGTTTATGTCCAGGTTCTCTGAAACAATGCCAATTGCTTTTTGCAGGTATTCACTGTTTTCAAAACCTGTCACCTCATTATTCAGAAATTTCGGTATCTCTATTTCAAATTGGCCTCTATTTTCCGTCCAGAAAGTTTTCGTTGTGGCAATTGAACAGCATGGGAATCCATCAAGTACTTCCGTATAGCTTACCACCCTCTCAGGTTTAACTTCATCCTTTAGGATGCTGAAATATGGTTCCCAAATAGCTATTGCCCGGTATTTACCATTAAGGAATCGGTGTGACCCGTCTTCCGGATTCGAAAAGGTCTCAATCTCATCTGGCACATCCGAACCCTCTGCCCTAAGGCTCAATGATATCATTGAGGAAACTTCAGTGCTCAAAAGTGCATTCTTTTTCCATTCCTTTTCAAAAATTATTCCTGATCCTCCGGATGAAATGCCGGAGAAAATCTTCAAATCTATTGTTAGAAGTGCAGATAGAATCAGTGAGTTGGTTGGGGCAAGGACAAATTCAAGTGCTCCGGACCTGAGGTCGCCCAGAACCTCAATTGTGCTGTCATAGAACCTGAAGTTAACTCGTGATCGAACAGATTCTGCATATTGCATGAGAAAACTCATTACAGGTATGTACTCAGAAGATTTCAGAAGTCCAACTCTTGTGACTCCGTCTAGTTTTCCAGGATAAAATTCAAGGAGGTAAACTGTTGCGCCCATGCCTTTCTGGCTTACCCTTTTTACGACGCCATCAGATACCATCTTGGAAATAATTTCTGAACAGTATGACTTTGAGATACCGAGAAAATTCTCAAGGTCTTTTTGCTTCATGCCCCTAGAACGTGCCCTGCTTACAAGATCCAGAGCCTTCCCGTAAATATCCCCACGTCTTTTCCCTGTCAATGACCTTTCAACAAATGGAATATGAAAAACCTTGCCCTGAACTCTCTTAATTGCAGAAGATCATGTTAAAACTGATTTTATTAAGAGGAAGGACAAACATAAAAATTTTAAGCTATCAAAAATATGGAGAACAAATCAGAAATGCACCTTTTGGAAACCGAAAACATAGGAGATATTGTTGGGCTGCTCGAGATTCTTGAGGATCTGGGCACCCCAGTTGATATAGCCACACTGGATGACTCACTCGATGAGGAAAGAACAACTCTGCTTAATTTATTGAATGATGCGGAGGCATTGGGACTAGTAAACGTACAGGATGGAGACGCCTCACTCACTCCATTTGGAACCAGCTTTCTCAAGGCAGAGATTACAGAGAGAAAGATCCTTCTCAAGGACATGCTCATGAAGGTTGAACCATTTTCATCGCTTATCAAGAAACTTATGGAATCAGAATCCCAGGAGATTGACAGGGAGGAACTGGATGATTTCATTGCAGTTAATTTCCCCTCAGAGGATCAGGGGGCAACTTTCAGGCTTATTCTCACCTGGGGGCGTTACTCCAAATTACTGGATTATGATTCGGACGAGGAGATTATCGCCTATATCCCCTAATCTGGTTTTTTCAATTCTAAATGGAATTTTAGCCGATTCTGCTTAGTTTTTTATATTTAGATTATATTGCTGTTTCTCAGGTACGACGACAATGGAATTACAGCTTGAACAACGATTCAACGTGTTATCTAGGATATACAAGCATTCAGAGGTTATTATCGTCGGCATACTTGTCGCATTTTACCTATTCTTTTCAAATTACTATTACTGGTCTGCGACTTTTGTGTACGGCGGTGGCATTGCTGCTCTTCCTACCTCCGGAGGAAGTGATCCATACTATAATTTTGTAGCAATACTGCACATTTTAACATATCATACCCAGTTAATTTTCGATCCAACACTAAATTACCCACTTGGGACAACAAACCCCAGGAACCCGTTCTTCCACTGGTTCATAGTCCTGGTAGCCGAGATACTCTCACCATTCATGAACACTGAGCAGGCTGCTTTCTATGCATTCGAGGAGTTCGATGCCGTATTTGGAGCACTGCTTATCATACCAGTTTATCTGATTACTAAAGAAATCTTCGGAAAGAATGCAGCAGCAGTTTCTGCTTTACTTTACACTCTAATGCCAAGCAACCTTTCTGCAGGTATACTGTCAGGCGGAAGGATGCACACCCCAGAGCTTATTTTTGCTTTCTTTGCAATATACTTCTTTGCAAAAGCCATTAAAATGAGCCAGAAAAACCGGAT
>JBJKQM010000084.1:0-2723 GCA_046705365.1 Thermoplasmataceae archaeon | reverse complement strand
GGGTATCTCACATGTTCCAGATCGTAAACCTTTGCGCCAGATGTGAGCGCTTTCAATATTTCTGAACTTACCATTTTATCACCTAGTGTTTACTGCTTTGTAACATTTTTGAGTTCTGATCTTGATTTGATCTCAATTGCCATGTAATCTGAGTCAGGCTCAGCAGCTGCATTGTGTCCCACTCCTCTCGGGATGTACAGAAGCTCCCCCGCTTTCAGCTCATACTCTCCCTGTTCAGTTTTCCAGGTAGCCTTTCCACTGACACAGATAATTACCTCGTCAAAATCCATGTTCCGGTGCCAGAATGGCATTACTGATCTCCTTCTTGAGACCTCTATGCTGATGCCGTCGCCGGCCAGCATCTTCATGGGAGCAAGGTCTGGTTTTTCCATGTTTGGTGGTATTAAGCTTCCAAACTTGATCACTTCAGAAGTGGCGTCCACTTTGTAGACTTCCGCCTCCTTTTCCCTTGAAAAAACGACATTTACACCTTTTGAGGTGATCTTCTCTTTGATTGTTTCGGACATAAAATACCTCGTTTCTCTCAATGGCTAAAGTGTAATAAAAACTTTCGAAAATGCCTGTTTTTGTTAAAAACACCAGATATTATCTAAAATTAATCCTCACTTTCGTGTAATTGACGAAGTTTTGACAAAAACTTCAACAAATGTTCATCCTTCACTGTCTATTTGATGTAAAAATGTGGTTTAGTGGTTACCTCAACTGGCATACCACGTCCACTAGAGCTGGTTTTCCCTCCTTCGTGACATAATCCACAGCCTGTTTGAGTATATTGTCCAGATCCTCAGGCTTTTCTATGGGGCCGAATCCTTTGACTCCATATGAGTCTGCCATCTTTGAGTAATCAATTGCCGGTTCCAGGATATCTCCTCCAATTGAGAATGCCCGGTTTTCATCCCTGTTCCTGGAATTTGCAACCAGCTTGTTGTGTTCAGCATCATTGTAGTAAGCTCTGTTGTTGAACATCACAATAAGCAATGGGATCTCGTAATGGGCTGCAGTCCACAGCGCAACAGGAGAGAACAGGAAATCCCCATCAGGCTGGATGTCTATGACCAGCTTTTTCTTTCCCTTGTTTGCCAGGGCGACGCCCAGTGCAATGGGGAGGATAGTTCCAAGCCCGCCTCCGGTGCTTCGGCCAAAGTAACTATCCGGCTTCTCGAATGTCCAAGTGTGATGGCACCAACCGTAAAGTTCACTTCCAACAAGAACCCAGTCGTGCCCCTGGATTTGATCCCATATGCCTGATGCCAGCCTTGAGAGTGAAATTGGAGCCTCTTTTTCCTTAACTTTTGCCTCTTTTTTCCAGACATCCATTTCTTGGTCATGGATTTCCTTAAGGATAGGGGCTCTCTCTTTTACCTTTGACCTGAATGCAGCATTTTTCCGAAGTACTTTCTCAAGTTCCCTTTGAAGGTCAACAAGGAATGCAAAACTGTCTGCAGAGTAGGAAATGCAGGATGGTACCATCCGCTGGAAATCCGCAGACCATGACTTGAGCCATTGATCTTCAAGACCTACCCTGATTACTTTTGTTCTAGGGCTGATGCGTGATTTGGACAACCTTGTGGTTTTATCCGTCTTGCTTAAGGCCTTCTCCAGACCGGGGCAGTCCAGAGCTATGACGAGATCTGCTTTTTCAATTGCATTTGTCCCGGTGAGATCAAATGGGTGCATGTTCGGGAAATTCATCACATCCCTGCCGTGAGTTATAACAGGTATGGACACCAGTTCAGCCAGTTTCACTAGCTCCCCCACACTTTCAGGATTCCTGCCTGTTCTTTCTACAATTATAACTGGAAATTCTGCATTTGAAATTAGATCTGCCACTTCGATTACGACCTCAACGGGGACAACTCCCTTTTCACCCAATTTCATTGTTTCCGGGTCCGGAATCGGAACAGATCCGGTAATCTTCTCATCCAGGTAACCTGCATCGAGACAGACGTATGATGCCCCCTGTGGCCCCGCCACTGATGTCTTGTATGCTCTAACGATTGATTCCGGTATGTCACTGGCTGCAAATACAAAATCGTCCCATTTCACGTAATCCCGGATGCTGGTGTTTGGAATGCTTGCAGTGTGTACCCAGTCTATCCAGGGTCGCCTCTTGCCAGTTTCCATTGGGCCTGTCGCGCCAATGAGAAGTAGAGGGACTCTGTCGCACCAGGCATTGTATATTGCCATGGTAGCGTGCTGTAATCCCACAAGATCATGTATAAGAACGGCCATTGGCTTATGTGCTGCTCTGGCATAGCCATCTGCCAGCCCCACAGCGACCTCCTCATGGCCTGCATGTATTGGAACCGGAGAGTCTGAATAATTGACAAGGGATTCCCAGATCCCCCTGAAAGTAGCACCTATATTGGCCGAGATATAATCGATTTCAAGTCTCTTCAAAGTATCTACTACAAGATCCGAATAATATTCCGGTTTCTTCTCACTCTCCTTGTCAGGCATCAACACGGATTATCAAGAGACGGCATAACTTTTCCTGTCCTAAGCTTAAAAAGAGAGAATAAACAATAAAAAAGATAAAATAAAAAAATAAAATTTTTGGTTTTAAATTTAGTTTGCTGCTTCCAGTGCCTGTCTTTCCTTGCCTATGTTGCCTCTGGTTTCCTTTGCTCTCAATGCAAACAGGAGATAAACGACACCGAGAATAATCAAGGTATAGAACTGCAGATGTCCGTATGATTTTA
>JBJKQM010000083.1:0-47253 GCA_046705365.1 Thermoplasmataceae archaeon | reverse complement strand
CGATTTGTTTGCCTTTCTCTGTCTCTTCAATCTTCGGATTCTCTTCTTTCTCCATTTCCAGCGCATTTTACCGCGCTTTTTCCAGTCTCTTGAACTTCTCTTCAACGTTACACCTCTAATGTTGCGTGGTCATTCATTCCATATCATATGCAATGAAGGATTGTGAGTTTTCCCATATCTGTTGCTTTTATATGAATGTTACAGGCACTTGCCCGCAGTGATTAATCAGTATATTTAACAATACGGGCGCACGCTGATATTACCTAATGTTTATTTACACCCGGTGACTGATCAACTGTGGCAGAAGAGGTTGAAAAATATCTGAAAAATTTTCTTAAGGCCATGCCTTCCGAAGATCTCTATTTTGAGGCTATTCACGAGATCATAAAGGACCTTGTAAAGGAATACATAAAGAGGAAAATTAATCAGAATGAGTCCATAAAAGCTGAAATAATGGCGATCCTTGAGAAATTCCTGGAAAGTAAGTTCAAGGAGTACGATGCAATGGCAAGAATGGCCAAGGTCACAGCTGAAATTGGCCTGATCACCGCACCTACCAGCATCAAGGACGAAGCTGTATCAGACCTGGTTAACTCTTTCAGGAAAGAAATAGAGGAAATTATCAAGAAAACCTTCTAATAATCAAAAATTACTGTTTTTCGAAATTTTTGAGAACTGTCGTCTTTGAATGAAGGTCAAACATAGTCAGTATAGATGGGTTCGGAGCAAAATTCATCATCTTCTGGTAGTCTGTCTGTGACTGCCATGTGGAGGAGTTCACATACCTTACACCCCTGTAATTGCCCAGATAATGAGAATGGATGTGTCCTGTTATGAAAATATCCGGAACCTGCTCTATAACGTGATAATCATTTGGTGAAGGTATCAAAGGGGTCTTTCCCCCATATTTTGGAGCGAGATGCCTTCTTCTCAGGATCTCTTCAATGGCTTTTCCGATAGAGGTATAATTGGCTCCAGGAACAAGTTCCACCATATCATTCAGGGACATCCCATGGTACAGAAGGACGTTCTTCCCTTCCAGGTTGAGCGTATAGGGATTTGGCAGCATTACAGCATTTTCAGGAAAAATGTCCTCAACCTTTCCGGAGAAATTAGGTTGGGGCTCTGCCAGCCTCACTACGTCATGATTGCCCGGCATGACGAAAACCTGAATGTCTTCAGGGATCTCGCGAAGATAATCACCAAGCTGCTCATACTGGTCAAGGGGGTTGATGAGTTCCAGATCCTCTTCCTGTCCAGGATAAACTCCAATGCCGTCCACAACGTCTCCGCTAAGGATCAGGTATTTCAGTTGCTCTGCTTCCTCGTTTGAGCTCTTGATCCAGTTTACCATACGCCTGAAATCATCCTTTCTGAAAGTTTTGGAACCAACGTGGATGTCTGAGAGGGAAGCAACGTAAACAGGCTCCCTCTTTGTTTCCTCGATTACCCTGTAGGGAATGTCAGGCCTGACTATTTCATTTGGAAAGATAACCGGTTCTCCCGGACCCCTGCTTATGGAACCCACGATGCCAATGACTTCGTCCTGGAGTATGAGTTCATCGGCCAGGCCCCTGTCCTTCATGAGAATAGCCTGAATCTGGTCATCCATGTCCTCTATTGTTAGCCTCTTATGGCCATTTCTGGTTGTGTCAACAGAAGAAATCATTCCAGTGATCTTTACTTCACCTGTTGCTTTCTTTGCGCTCCTTATGTCAACACTTCCCCTCATGGTTCCAGAGAGTGCAACAATCTTGCTGAGTTTCTGGTAACGGCTTACAAACATCTGCCTGAAATCTTCTACCGAACTGTTCACCCTTATCTCGGGGAGCTGTACCTCGTAAGTATTGGCCTGTACTCTTGATTCACCCCTGATGAGCTTCTTAACCAGCTTCTCATCTATGTAACCGGAAGAGGAGAGTTCGTCAGATACCAGTCTTGGAATGAGCTTACCCATGCTTCTTTCCAGGATCAGGTTAAGTGCTTCAGGAGATATGAGAAAACCGTGTTTGTGAAAATAATCGAGAATAGTGACACGGTCCTGGAAAAGGGCTTCAGTCATTGTATGAAAGTAATTGTCTTCTGATTATTTTATGGTTCGGTATTGGTTTTCCTGACAATAAAATCACAATAATTGTTTATCCATTAATTTGATGAGGTGTTGTGTCAAAGGTAGCTGATGGGGTGGCATTTATTGCTATGGCCTCCTTCTGGGCCCTTAACTATCCCCTTGTGAAATTTGCCTATCCATACCAGTCACCAATGGCTATCCTCTTTTTCAGGCTCTTTTTCGCCGCCTTTTTTTCTTATGCCTTTTTCTGGAAAAAGATTACCTTCCCCCGTGATCTTAAGACACACCTGAGCTTGGCAATGCTTGGCCTGCTGAACCTGGTATTTTTCATGGGCTTCTGGTTCATTGGTGAAAGCACCGAAAGTTCTGCCATTTCCTCAATACTTGTTTACACCTATCCAGTCATTTCAATTGCTTTCTCTGCTGTTTTTCTGAAGGAAAAGCTCACATTGGTAAGAACCGTGGGCACACTGCTCGGTTTTATTGGAATGGTTCTGATCTTTGTTGATCAGCTCTCCATCAAGCCAGGCCCCGGACTGTTTTTTCTCATGGCTGGGGCAATCAGCTGGGCACTGGGAACAATCTATTTCAAGAAGTACCTGCTCCACGTTGGAAATTACACAGTAAATTCAATACAGTTCATTTATGCGACGCCCATAGTATTCCTCTATGTTATTGGAACAGGAGGTTTCAATTTGAGTGGCTTTACGCTTCAGTTCTTTGCAGTGGTCCTATATATGGGTTCACTGAGCACTGCACTGGCATATTATATTTATCTCCACCTCTATTCTAAATACTCTGTTTCATCCATATCCTCATATTTCTTTGCTGTGCCGGCTCTTTCCATTATATTCAGTTATTTTATCCTAGGGGAAAATAACACTATATTCACTTACGCTGGTTTTGCACTCATAAGCCTCGGCATATACCTCAGCTCACGGCAGGGTTATAAAAGAAACCGTGTAGGTAGCCAGGACCAGATCAACACAAATAAATAAGCCCTGCATGATAGCCTCTAAGCTGATGCAATCTTTAGGAGAACTCTGCACAACCATAAACACCTGCAAGAAGTGTGATCTTTATTTTTCAAGGAAAAATCCCGTGTGCGGATTCGGAAACCATGAGCCAAAAATTGTGATTCTGGGTGAAGCACCAGGAGCGAAGGAAGATGAGGCGGGCAAACCTTTCATCGGACGCAGTGGCAAATTGCTGGACAAGGCTCTTGAATATGCAGGAATACTCAGGCATGAACTTTACATAACAAACTCCGTAAAATGCAGGCCAAAGATTGGAAGGTCGCCTAAAGTGGCGGAAATCAAGAAATGTTCTGACTTCCTGAAGGATGAGTTGAACATGCTTAGACCGAAGATGATTATCCCCATGGGAAATGCTGCAATCAAATCAGTTGGCCACATATTCGGAATCAACCTTGGAAGAATTTCTGAGGTACAGGGAAGTTTTCTTTATTTCAAGGGCAATTATTTTGCCCCCCAGTTCCACCCCGCAGCAATCCTAAGGGACCCGAAAAAGATGGAAAAGTTCAAGGATAACTTCATGAAAGTTGCTTCCCTTGTGCGTGATATCCAGATTAAAAATCATGAGACCCTTCTTGAAGATTATAAAATAAAGAAAATTTAGAATTTTGAAATTATTTATCTTGCGCCGCGTCTTCTGATATACATTGTTATGATTGCACCAACAACCAGTATTGCGCCAATTGCGTAATATAGAATCGGGTTGGATGCCGGCGGATTGCCTAAGGTAATTGAATCTGCAGAAGCGGAGTCGTAACCGGGGGCTGAAATAGAGTACGCTGGATCAAGTGTGAATGTCAGGCTGAAATTTGTTCCGAAAATGGACCCGTTATCATGGAAATCCACTGTTGTGCCTGCATTCATAAAGAAAGTCGTGGTATTTGAAGTAGGGTCATAGGTTCTGTTCCACTGAACAAGAGACTTTGAAAATGCCGACATGTTTACTGTGTTCACTGACTTAGAACTTGTAAATGAACCGTTACTGAAGTTTGCCTGGTTCACATTAGTGTCACCGAGGGACAGGCTCTGATTGGTGGAAAAGCTTCTCCAGGTAAGATTGGCAGAGTTGTTATAGAAAATCCCCGTGAGAACCATGTTTAATCTGAGTGAAGAGTTGGCGTACAACTTTGCCTCGCCACTGGTATTGTAGCTTTCTATGGTCCTTGAATAACTCATTGATAGGTTGTTCAGCTGAGCGTTTTTGTCACGTTCCGAAATGCTGTGGTTAAGTATCTGGAAAGCAAGTGAATCGTTGTTCAGATACGTGGTATTTATCTTTAAGTCTCCACTGCTGCTGCTGGATAACACATCCTTCAGTATTGCCTGTCCAATTTGTGATGAGCTGTTCGCGGAGATCACAAGGCTCGAGTTGATGTATGAACTTACAGTTGCCTCGTCACTGTTCGGGTTGAGAACAACCTTGATTGTGGAGGCATGGCTCACCGGGATCATTGCGGAGAAAGCCAGTATAGCCACAAGTGCAAGTGCAACACCATGCTTTGTATTCATCAATTCACCAAATCGAAATTATGGAATATAAACTTGAATAGTACAATCATGCACTCATACCTGGTAAAGCTGGTAATTCGGCGGTTCGCTGGTAATTCTTATGTCGTGAGGGTGACTTTCCTTCAGGCCACTTGAACTGATCTTGACGAACTTTGCATTCTTCCTTAGTTCTTCCATATTCCTCGCACCCACGTAACCCATACCGGACTTAATTCCACCTATAAGCTGGAAGAGGACCTCATCGGTTCTTCCTCTGAACGGAACAACGCCTTCTACTCCTTCAGCGACAAACTTTGTGGCTCCAAGTTTACCGTATCTGTCTGATATCCCAGTTTGGATGGCCCCTATAGAGCCCATTCCCCTGTATGACTTGTATTTCCTTCCGTTGAGAATGATTTCAGCCCCAGGGCTCTCCTCGGTTCCTGCGAAAAGTGAACCAAGCATTACAGTATTTGCTCCTGCAGCAAATGCCTTCACTATATCCCCTGAAAATCTTACTCCCCCGTCTGCTATGACAGGGACCCCCTGTTTGTTTGCTACTTCTGCCACATCAGATACAGCAGTAAGTTGAGGCACACCTATACCGGCTATGATTCTTGTTGTGCAGATCGAGCCGGGGCCTATTCCCACCCTGAGTCCGTCCACTCCCAGAGATATGAGATCTTCAGCGGCTTCCGTTGTAGCAATGTTCCCTGCAACAATATCAATCGAAACGTCCTTCCTCATCTTCTTGAGGGAAGTCAGGACGTTCTCATTGTGCGCATGGGCTGTATCAACCACCAGAACATCGGCACCTTCTTTCTCCAGGGTAAGAGCACGTTCAATGTCAAAAGGGCCTATAGCAGCCCCCACAATAAGTTTTCCAGCTTTATCCCTGCTTGCATCAGGGAATTTCTGCCTTGTGGTGACGTCTTTTGCAGTGATAAGACCGACAACTCTTCCTGAATTGTCAACAAGTGGTAATTTCTCAACCCTGTTCTTGTAAAGAATCTCAAGGGCCTCATCTATGTCAATGTTGTCATGAGCGTATACAACGTCCCTGACCATGATGTCCTCGACGGTCTTGTTTTCCTTGCCTGCAAATTCAAGGTCCCTCTTGGTAACTATGCCAACCAGTTTTTCTCCTGCAACTACGGGTAGGCCTCCGATATTTTTTGTTTTCATTATGTTCCTGAGTTCAGGAATGGGTGTTTCAGGAGCAACTGTGTGAACATCCCGAATAATTATGGATTCCTCTCTCTTTACCTTCTTCACAAATCCGGCCTGCTGGTTGATTGAGAGATTCCTGTGCAGGATACCTATTGCACCCTGTCTGGCCATGGCAATAGCCATTGCAGTTTCAGTTACGGTATCCATTGGAGAACTGGCAATTGGCAGTTTCAAATCTATGTGTCTTGAAAACTTTGAATGAACATTAGCCTCGCGTGGTTCTATGGGGCTCTTGGAAGGAATCAAGAGAACGTCATCGTAGGTGTATCCCTCCTTAATGTTCTCAAACTTATCCTTAAACATGTTGACATAAGGGCAATCCCATAAATAAACATGTTCAGGAGTGGATTCCTGTGGAGTTTGACCTAATGTGTGGAACTCGCGGTTTTTTCCCTTTCGTACACCTTTGACAGGAAGTGAATGGTTTTCATTACTTCGTTGTTGAATTCGAATCTTATGGTGCTGAAGTATCTTCTGAGAATCTGTTCGCTCAGCCCCAGTTTGATGCTGTCATTGCCCACACATTCATCAATATAATTTCTGGATCCCTCTATTGCTTCGTCCAGCATCTCCGTCTCAATGCGACATTCCCTTCCTTTGGCTTTTACTGTAACACTGAACACTGGTAACATAGAATACAGGGAACTGAACTGGTACCCAAGGTCCCAGATGATCCTAATGTCGGTTGAGTACACCTTCAATGCCTCATCTCCTATCACAAGGGCATAATCCGCTTCCCTGAGAAGTGCATCTGCTTCCCTTTCGTCACTCCATATGAAGCTGTAGTCGATATTCATCTTTTCAAGAACAAGTTCCAGGTAAACAGCAGTTGTCCTGGTATGCTCAGTTATCGCAATCTTCATGGGGGAAACAACTTCGTTTTTCCTTGTGACAAGAAGGGTCGACATCGTGCCACGAAGTGAATGAATTGTGGCACTCTTGACAAGCTCCAGGTTTTCCTGGTTCTCAAAGTACTCAAAGAGTGATACCATCCCGCAATCCAGCTTTCCGTTTAGAATGAGTTTCATGATATTCTTTGGCGTTTCCCTTAACACCAGGTTCTTTTCCCTGAAGGCAGAATAAAGATGATCACTGTGGGTGAAATTGATGATCCCGATCATTGGCAGTGCTTAATTACCTTGCAGCATAAAAAAGAAGTCACGAAATTTGTAGTTTATGTGATTCGCTTTTCATCCATAGCGCTTGATGTTGTAGAATGTGTCCCTCTGTGCAGGAGTTTTTCCTATCTGCCGGACTATATCATTCAGTTCTTCGATGGATGTTGCCTCTCTTCTGTCTGTTGCACCGAAAATCTTCTCACTGAAAGCAGTTCCAACAAGATCGCTTCCTCCACCGTTAAGGGCAATCTGGGCCATTTCCTTGCCAATTGCGACCCAGTAAACGCTAATATTCAATAGATCCTGCCCTCCAAGGAGCCTGGCAAGTGCAATTACTTTCAGGTCAAGTTCACCGGATGCAGGCATCTTGACTCTGCCACTCTTCTGGAGGGGCGTATTGTCTGGACTGAACTTAAGCGGGATGAACGAAAGGAATCCCGGCACCTCTCTCTGGTTATCCCTGAGGCGGATTATATGGTCTACAATGTTCTCAAGTTTTTCCAGATGGCCATAGGTCATTGTGGAGTTTCCCTTTATTCCCATGCTGTGTATAATCTTAGCATCCTCGAGCCACTTTTCACCTGAAATCTTCTGAGGAGTGGTAATCTGTCTCCTGACTTCAGCATCGAAAATTTCAGCACCACCTCCAGTGTGTGCATCCATCCCGGCTTCATGGAATCTCTCAACTATCTCCCTGAGGGAATTTCCGGTTGTCCTGGCAATGAAGTCTATCTCAGGAATTGTAAGTGCCTTCAGTGTGACTTCGGGAAGATGTTGCTTGACTGTCCTGAAGAGTTCTTCATAATACTCAACAGGCAAATCTGAATTGAAACCGCCTACAATGTGAATCTCTGTGGCTTCCTGATCCTTTGCCTTTGCAAGGTCTTTTTTAATCTGTTCTGCTGAAAGTTCATAGCCCCTGTCCGTCTTTCCCTTCATTGCCATTGGCACGTAAAAAGCACATATAGGACAACTTGCAGTGCAGTAATTTGAATAATTTATATTGTAGGAAACTGCGTAAGTTACGGTGTCGCCTACCTGCCTTGATGTTAACCTGTTTGCCAGCCTCATCATCTGAGGCAGTTCAAGTTCCCTTGCAAGGCTCATTGAATCTTTGAAATTAAGGGGATAGTTTTGATCGAGGTATTCTCTCCAGTAATCCACAGAATAATCCAGGGCTCTCTCCATTGCCCTAAGATTTCTAACGCCTAGTTAACCGTTTCTTTTTATTTTACCATAATCGTATTTACATATGCATCCGCATATTTCAGAATTTTCCAGCATGCTGCCTTATTTTACGCACTCTCTCAGCAGTGGCAGGATGATCCAGGTTCCAGTGCCTGGATAGATCACGCGGAGTCATGTTTAACCTGTTGATTTTTTCGAGAGCAGAAATCAGTTTCTCTCCATCGTAAATTTCAGTTGCAAGAAGATCAGCCTGCGTTTCAAAATACCTTTGGATGGCTGGAATAACATATAGCCCGGAAATTGCAATAATCGAGAAACCAACCAGGGGCAGTACAAAGGAGAGAACAGGAAATAACCCTGTGTCTATGGGAAAGAGCATCATGTTCCCCGCTATCACCGTTATGATCCATACCACTATTATTGTCTTCAGAACATGGTGTTTCCTTGCATGAGCAAACTCGTGAGCAATTACCGCCACGTTTTCTTCCGGTGTCAGGTTCTTCAAGAGATAGCTTGAAACAAATACTGAAAATTTCCTGGCTCCTATCTGTGCTGCATTAGCTATCTTGAACTTGTCAAGGTTTATGACATATATTGAGAGGTTCTCAGTGCCAAGTTTCGATGAAAGAACTGATGCCTGATCCTTGAGATATTCATCCTGAAGCGGTTTGGATATCCTGATGATCCTTACCGCAGGGAGGTTGGAGAGCAGAATAAAGAGGCCAAACACAAAAAGGACGTTGATCGTTATTACCCTCACAATAGGTGAAAGGCTGTAGAAAAGATCTATGAGGAAAATGGCAATGGGGATTCCAATGCTGACAAGTGCATAAGAAAAGGTATCCCTCAGTACATATGACAAAAATTTCGCTTCAATGCTCCTGAACCTCTTCTCAACCTGATACTTGTAAGATGAAACAATGAAAAGAATTACAATCTGAAATGCCAGTAAAATGAAGTAATCAATTAATGCGATTCCAATGAATATTGCCACCAGCGGGGGAAGAAAAGCTACAAGTGAGGATAACTGGTTCAATGTGGTAATCCTGTTGAAATAGGCCCTTTCTTTCCTTTCCGCGTCTTCTTCCATTTACGTTCATATAAAAATAGAAAATATGCATTCAATCCTTACGCCTTTTTTTCAAAATACTTGTGAACCACAATACATCTCAGATACCATGAATTGAAAGAAACAGTAGGAAAACCGTGTAGCTACCTTTAAAATAGATTTCTTGATGATAATTTCGTTCTTTCACAAGATTAAATAACCTAAAGTAACTAGGTGAATTCATTGACAGCTAATTCTTTAGTTCTGGGTGTCGCGACTAAAAACGGGGCCTATCTGCTACGATGTGATGAGAACCGTGAAAACTGGCAGATCGGAAAACCATCTCTCACTGAAGAGAATGTAAACAGGATAATTAGGGGCAGTGATGGGAGAATGTATGCAGCAACTCTTTCAGAAGGGGTGTTCGTATCGGACAATAACGGCATTTCGTGGAAACCATCCTCGAGAGGTCTTAATGTCAGAAAAGTGTGGACCCTGGAATCTGACCCGAGGCATAAGGGTGTAATCTATGCTGGAACCCATTATGGCCATCTTTTCAAATCGACAGATTCTGGAGAAAACTGGGAAGAAGTTGTTGGCCTCCACAGTGCACCGGGAAGGGACAAGTGGGGCGTGGATTGGGGATTTGGCACCACAGGATTAACGATTCACACTGTCAGAGTGGATCCCAATAAGAACGGGAGGATTTACATTATTACTTCCGGAACAGGAGCCTACAGAACGGATGATGGCGGTGAGACCTGGAAACTCCTTAAAAATGGAGTTAACACTGATTGCCCGATTGGTGCGGATGAAAACCCCTATACCAGAAAGGACAGCACACCACAGGAGCGTTTGGCCGAACATCTTGATCAGGTGCATTCATGCTTCCATAAGCTTGTTCTCTCCCCTTCATCAGATATTGTCTATCTTCAAGACCACTGCGGAGTATACATTTCAGAAAATAATGGTGACCTGTGGAAAGATATCAGCCCCGGGAAAGAACTCAGATTTGGTTTCCCCATTGATACTGTGGAAAATAGTGGAAAATCCATCTTTGTAATCCCAGTACCGGAAAAACCGGAAATATGCCCGGATCACAATGTTTGCATAAGGGGACAGCTCTCAGTGTATAGAAGCGACAACTCGGGAGAGGACTGGGAACACCTGACCAATGGGCTTCCGGGAGGCGTCCATACCAATGTGCTCCGGGATTCATTTTCACATGATTCCATGAAAGATCCGGGACTTTACTTTGGAACAACAACCGGTGAATTGTATGCATCTACTGATCTAGGGAATACATGGAAACTGATTGCAAGCGGACTTGGAAGAATCCAGGGTGTAACTGCTATGACCCCTTGACCCTTCAACCCTGGGTCACTTTCTATTTTGCTTTAAACGCAAAGGGTTATTATTATTAAACAAATGAGCCGCCATGCTTCAGCACGCTGACGCTTTGGAAGATGTCTACCTGAAGGTGCTTGCCGGTGAGACACCGGACAGGGAAGATATCATTTTCATGTACAATGAAGCTGATCTGAATTCACTGGGTCAAGTGGCTAGAAACCTTGCTGCCAAGGTCTCAGGAAGATACGTTTCATTTGTCTCAAACATGATCCTCAATTACACCAACATATGCAACGTAAGGTGTAACTTCTGTGCGTTCTACAGAACCGGTGCTGAAGCCGACTCATATACACTTTCAAAGGAAGAGGTAGTGAAAAGGATTCACCACTTCTATCATGATCTTGGGATCAAACAGCTGCTAATTCAGGGCGGAGTTAACCCTTCACTTCCCCTAGACTACTACACAGACCTTTTTTCTGCAATCAGAGAGGAATACCCCGAACTGGGAATACATGGCCTCTCAACTTCTGAGATCTCATTCATATCAAGAAAAGAGCACATCAGCCTTGCTGAAACCATTTCCAGACTTGCAGAAAGCGGACTACAATCTATACCGGGTGCCGGAGCTGAAATCTTTTCTGCCGATGTCAGAAAAATACTCGGCAGGCCCCTTAACAGCGGTGAAGATTGGCTTAGAGTCATGGAAGAAGCGCATAAGCTTGGAATCCACAGTTCCGCAACCATGATGTTCGGCCATGTTGAAAAAGCCGAGCACAAGGCAGATCATTTACTTTCATTGGTAAAACTGCAGAAAAAGTACAATGGTTTCATGAGTTTCACTCCATGGAATTTTGAACCCGGAAACACAGAATTGCAGAAGAAAGGGCTTGTGAATTACAGGGCAGGTGGAGCAGAAGTGCTCAGAAATATAGCAATATCCAGAATAGTCCTTAACAATTCAATCCCTGTCATACAGAGTTCCTGGCTCACTAACGGAATGCAGATGGGCCAGATGGCAGTTCTCTTCGGTGCTAACGACTGGGGAGGTACAATTTATGATGAGAAGGTCATTCCCGCTACAGGAAAACAGGTTGGAAACCTCAGGAAAGAACTCATAATAAACAGCCTAAACCAGATCGGAATGACCGCCGTTGAAAGAGACAACCTCTACAGAGTGGTAAGATATTACGACTGACTTTTCCAGCCCTGAAGAAATTGCAGGCATTACTGGTTATGTGACAGGTACGCCGGCTGTGCCCGGAAAACTCAAGGATGAAATTGAAGACTTTGTTGTAGAAGAAATACCCGTTGAAATTGCTCAGTCTGAGACCGGGAAGTACACCATTCTCAAAGTCAAGCTTACAAACTGGGACACAAACAGGTTTCTTGTATATTTAGCCAGATACCTGAACATAAGCAAGAAACGAATCACCTACTGCGGAACCAAGGACAAGAGAGGTGTTACCACCCAGTACTTTTGTGTGAACCACAATTTTGAGCCTGAAACCATAGATATCAGGGATGTGGAAGTTGTAGAACATTTCCGCAGCAATACCATGCTCAAACTCGGTGATCTTGTTGGAAACAGGTTCACAATTAATCTTAAGACCCAGTTAGAGAGCGGAGGTGCAATAATTGAAACCTACAACCAGATTATTGGGTTAGGTGGATTCCCGAATTTCTTTGGGCTGCAGAGATTCGGATCCATAAGAACAAATACACATAAAATTGGTCGCCTGCTTGTTCACGGGGATTACAATAAGGCAGCCATGACCTACCTTTATGATCCACAGTTTGACAAGGAAGATTACAGGATCAACTTTGCAGAACATAATGATCCACAGATCGCACTTAAGGAATTTCCTGAAAGGCTGTCTTTTGAAAGGTCCCTGCTTGGGTATCTTAACGAACATGGGAACCTCGATGATGCATTTTCTGCCCTTCCCCGGAATCTCTCCATGATGTTCGTACACGCTTACCAGTCTTATATTTTCAATAGAATTCTATCAGAACGCATAAAACAGCCTGACCTCTTTAATTCCCCTCAGATTGGAGATGTGGTTCTTAAGATTGACAATTTTTTCAACGCTGATAAGAGCAACGAAATCATAGTCAACCGATTAAACCAGAAAAAGATAGGCGAAATGGTGAAGAACGACACAGTGAGAGTGGCCTTGCCGTTGATTGGATATGATACTGAACTCTCCTCAGGTTACGAAGGTGAAATAGAAAATAGAATCCTGGATGAGGAAAACCTGACACCCGGGATGTTCAGGATTCAGGGACATGCTGATCTGTCCTCCAGCGGGGAGAGAAGGATTATTTCCTGCAAGCCCCTGGATTTTAGGTTGGTACCGCCTTCTACGCTTCAGTTCAGCCTTGGAAGAGGCACATACGCTACCTCACTAGTAAGGGAATTCCTGAAGGCCACATGACAATGGCTTCCTTAAATTTCAGAATATTGCTTTTCCTGTAATCTATTGAGATCAACAGGTGAAAATGTGTCTTTTGTGGTAAAAAAAGATAAAAGCAGGAGGGCTAGATTAAGCCGACCTTTTGAAGTTCTTTCTTGACTTTAATAACTGCCTGCTCAATTTCACTTTCTTCCTTTGCCCCAGTACATACCACTTTCCCGGAGCCAAACAGAAGAAGCACAACTTTCGGTTCTTCCACCCTGTATACGAGACCTGGGAACTGTTCCGGTTCATATTCCACATTTTCCAGACCCAGTGACATTGCGATGTCTGTGAGATTCAGATCTGCTTCGAGATCATAAACGGCGACGATGTTCTGGACAACGATTTCCGGGTTGTCATATACTTCAATTCCGGCCTTCTTGAGCTTCTGGATAATTGTCTCAATTGTTAGCCTTACATTGGCGAGGTTCTTGGCACCAGTGCAGTTAACCTTTCCGCTTCTGAATATAAGAACTGCAGTTTTTGGTTCGTGAAGCCTGTAGATCAGACCCGGGAACTGTTCCGGTTCATATTCTGATCCGTCAAGTGCGAGTGCTATTCTGCTTAAGTCAAGGTGTTCAGCAAGTGAAGTGGATGCAACAATATTTTCTATGGCGATTTTTTCTCTCTCACTCATAAATAACCCTTTCTACTCTATATATAAAGGGTATTTAAAGATGTTTTACGTGTAGTGTAAAAAAATCAGCCCAGTGGGCAATTTAAGGTTTTACCAAAAAAAGGCAGAATATTGTAATGATACGGGCCTTTCTTAAAAATTGGTTGGGAACCCGGGAATAGATTATCCCATATTCAGGGCTTCTTTGGCTTCATCCGTCATCATTTCAGGATTCCACGGGGGATCCCATACAAGCTCAACATCGGCAGCCTCTACACCTTCCAGGTTTTCAACAACACGTTGTGCCTCGGACAATATCCAGGGTGTCACCGGGCAGGTTGGGGCCGTCATCGTCATCTTGATATACACTCTGTCTCCATTAATCTCAACATCGTAAACTAGGCCAAGATTCACAACATCCATGCCTATTTCTGGATCTGAAACTTCTTTCATCTGTTCCAGAATTTCTTCTTTGGTTACCATGATTACCTGTTGTATCAATTGATGTTTAATACTTAACGATTTTGTGTTCTGATACTGTCACTAAACTGCTTCCGGCATCCTGTGGTATTTTCATACAATAATATTTATTAATAGCTAATAAATTAATTTAAACAATGAAAGTCAGGATGAGGACCTCCCTGAACTTTTCCAGATACCTCTCTGCCTTTATCCTGGGAACAGCCATAATTTTCCCGCTAATGAACCAGAGCAGAGTTATCACAGTGTATGAGGCAATTGCAGGCATTTGGATCCTTTTTCTTGTCCCAACTTACTTTTTTTACAGGAACCTCAGAAAGAATGCTGGAAAATCCCCTTCCCTGAAACTTGCTCTGGTGGTTTATGCTCTCGGTTCTTCTCTATACACACTTATAGAGCCTCTGATGGCTGGATACAATCTTGGACTTTACATGTTTCTCATTCCTATCCCGGCTTCGGTCATAATTTTCGTCCCTTCATTGTTTATCAGGCATCGCTCCATTAATGCAAAGCCCAAAACTGAGCAGCCTCCGGATATAAAATTTACAGAAAACCTCAGAAAACTGCTCCGTGGAGTGGACGACAATCCACCGGATGTTTTCTTAAACCCGGCCCCTGTCAGGGTAGGATCAAATTACGTGACCTATACAGATGGCAAATCCGGGCGAATTTCAATACACTCTGAAGCACTGGATAAATTCACAGATGAGGAAATTAACTCTGCCGTTCTGAAGAAATACTTCGAGAAGAAGAACGGGGATGCATTAAAGTTCATCTACAAGGTAAATTTCATCGTGATGTTCTATGTTGATGCTTTAATAATTCTCGCTGCAGCCTTTCAGTTTATCACGGACCAGAACCTTCAACTGGCTGTCCTTTTAACCCTGGCAGCTGTTACATTTGGCTTCATTCTTGGCTTCCAGTTCGTTGTGAGACTATTGGTTTACAGGAAGGAGGCTGTCTCTGATCTTGCCACTGCTAGAGTTCTTGCTGACGTTTCAGGCCTGAAATCATATATTGTAAAGTCAATGGAAAATTACCAGGTATCCCCGTTTGTCGTGGGGAAAAGGTATGACAGAGTGATGAATTTCCAGAAAAAGCTGGCTGGAAAGAGGATAAGCAATATAGAGTCGATTGAACAGATAGCTTAGGGGCCTGTTTTCCTGAAACTGATTACCTCTTTCTGTCCAGGCCGAAGTAACTTGCACCATGCCTTGGAATAAAGGCATTTCTAAGCGATTCCATGATTAACTGGGATCTCTGCAGTTTTCCATCTGTGAATTCACCAACAACGCCCCCGTTTTTCCCAATGTTCTCTTTTTTATATACCGCATTGAAAGCTTCTGATTCATCCAGTCCGTCCTTCATCAATGAAATTATATCCTCTGGAAGTTCGAAACCGCTGCTGGTTCCTACAGTGACTCTTGAGTACCTGTCCACGACAACGCAGACGTGCTTTTCAAGGAATTTACCATTCACCGGATCCCTCCAGACTCCCGACTCTACCCCAATGCCGTAATCCCCGTCAGATAGAGCCTCCATTGCCCTCCTGGTTGCATACCTGGTTGTATCATCTCCAAAGGGCTGATTTGTCTCGAGTGAGAAACCAGAGAATTGTTCCAGTTTGTAATTCTTCATTATACTATTGAAAAAGGCATCAGCCGACTTTACCTTGAGTGAATTCTTTGTTGCTATGCCAATCCTGATTGGTTTAATTCTTGAACCGGACGGCCTGACTTCACCCTCTATGATTCTTGTGGAGCTCAGAGGGAAGAGATCTTCTGCGAGAACAATTGGTACGGAAATAATTTTCATTTCCTCCAGTCCGTTTTGTTTCCGCTTCAGATTTATTTTTTCTGCAACATGGACTGTTTCCTTCGAGACCACTATTACACCGTAATCAGGATTTGCCTCGGTATTGCCTGCAGGTGCGCCGAGTGGGAGAATTTCGAAATCTGATTCAAATCTTGACATGTATCTCTGCAGGGATTTCTTCCTCCTGCTGTAGGTATATCCTCTGTAGGCTTTGTTGTGCTTCAGATACTCATCTGTGGAAAGCCCCACAATAACTTTGTTGCCGGTATCAAATGCGGCCTTTATCATAAGTTTGTGGCCCTTATGAAGCCTTGAAAAGGTTCCACCGAGAACAGTTATCATGAATAATGAATGGAATTGCTGTAAACATAAAGAATTATTGACCCCCAATGGAGGTCGCATGCTAAAAAATGCTCAACTTGTTTCTATCAGGCTTGTTTTACTGGCAATAATTTCGCCTAGCTTCCTGATGCCCTGCCTGATCTGGTCATCTTCGGAAAATGTGAAATTCAGCCTCATACTGTTAGACTGCACTCTCCTCGGGGAAAATGCGTTTCCACTCACGTATGCGACTCCTCCCTTGACAGAATCCATGAGCATTTCAGAAGTGTTTATTTTATCGTCCACAGTGGCCCACAGGAACATTCCACCATCTGGCTTTGACCAGGTGGAGCCTTCCGGGAAATACTCTTCAAGAGACTTCATCATGATGTCTCTCTTCTTCCTGTAAAGTTCAATAGTCTTTGGAATCTGTTTCTTGATGATACCTCTCTTGAGATACTGCCAGGCCACATACTGTGAAAACGAGCTGGAAGATAGGTCCACAGCCTGTTTAAGGAGATTTACCTTTGAAATGAATTCTTCCGGCCCTATTGTATAGCCCATCCTCAGGCCAGGGCACATTACTTTTGAGAATGTACCTAAATAAATAACGTTGGAACTTCCTTTCATTGAGCTAAGCATAGGCAGCCTGTTGCCTGAATATCTGAGTTCACCGTATGGGTTGTCTTCAACAAGTGGTATCTCATATGTGTTGGAAATCTCAATGAGGTGTTTTCTGCGTTCGAGGCTCATGGTGATACCAGTTGGGTTCTGAAAAGTTGGTATTACGTAAATGAACTTGGGTTTTCGACCTTCAGAGATGAGTTTCCTGATCTCAGCTTCTGCCTTGTCGGTCTTCATTCCATCGTGATCCATTGGTATTGAGTGCATGTCAGCCTTGTTTGCATCAAAAGCTGAAATTGCGCCTACGTATGTTGGTTCTTCAGTTATTATCGGGTCCCCGGGATTAAGAAATATCTTTCCAAGTTCGTACAAACCCTGCTGAGAACCTGAAGTCACTATGATCTGCTGGTCAGTTGCGCTGAAGTTCTCCGTTTCCCTGACCAATTTTAAGATTTCAGTCTTGAGTTCCGGTAGGCCACCGGTATTTCCATATTGAAGCGCAAGATTTCCATAATCTGTAAGAACGTCGTTCATTATTTCCCGTATGTCATCCATTGGGAAAGTCACGGGGTTTGGCATACCTCCACCGAAGGAGATGAAACCTTTGGCCGATGCATACTTCAGGAGTTCACGAATCTCGGACGGTCTAATATTCTTCAATGAATCGGAAAATCTTAGCTCCATAGATATCATATTATAATCTGTAAAATGTTAATAAACATGATGAGCCACTGTGTAACACGGAAAAACCTATGTCAGCCTTTTAGTGAAGTATTAAAGGTTTTTCTTCACATATAACAATAGGGTTTAATAATATTCAGAATCATGAAAATTCGGTGAAATAATTGCCATTTATAGATAATTTGGCGTTAGAGCTAATAACACTGGTTATGGCAAGTGGTGTCGTAGTATATTTGACCGGCATTACCTACCTGGAATATAGAAAAAATGGGCCTAAGAATGTAGAAGAGACACTGCGTTTGGGTGTCTTTCCTTTAGGAGCCCTCGGCGCGATTATGCTCATATTGGGGGTTTGGCAGGAGATAACGTGGCCGTTCCCGGGTGGAACCGCGCTTTATAACATTGCATTTGGAGACGCATACCTTGTCTTCGGTTTAATCCTTGTCGCTGTTGTCCTAGCAATTGCATTCAGGCAGAAACTGCAGATAGTTGGTTTCTTTGCTTTTATGGGCGGGATAATGGCAATTTACTATGGAGCCATCATATATACAGAAGGCCTCACCAAAAGCCCCCTCGGAGCATTTGCAATGTATGCTGCATTTGGTATCGCCGGACTGTTTACCTGGCCAGCCACCTATGCATATGATTCAATGGGAGAAGGAAAGAAACCTGGAAATATCTACGGGCTCACCCTTTTGATTTTCTGGCTGTTCTTCATATTTGCAGCTGTATTCGCCGCAATAGTTGGAGTTCCAGCAGTTCTCGAACACATCCAGAGCCCACCATAATTTTTCCCTTCCCTTTTTTTATTTTCCTTTTTCTTCAAGAATTACTACGAAATTAGTATTTTAACTGACAGAAACAAAAATTTCGCACAAATGTTAATGAAATATTTAGCAAAAACTATAAGAAAAAGCTCCTAATCAAATGCTCAGATATGCATGGATCGAGTCATTTGGAAAATCAGTGTAGCCGGAATTAGTGGTTCTGGTAAAACATCATTGATCTCTAGAATTGTTTATGATAATGATGGATCCAGCGGTCCCGTTAAAGCCCTTTTCAGAAAAAGACTCAATCTGGAATATAAGGAGAACAAAGTTGTTTCCGACCTGCTATTGCAGGAAATAAATGATGACACTGATGCAGAGAGGATGCTCCCCAGTTCTAATTTGATACTGGTCACAGCGGACATACTCTCACCTGAAGGCCTGATCTATGCCTCGGATGTTATCAGATATGCCAAGAACTTTGAGAAGAAGCCGCCAATAGTTCTAGTAGGAACAAAGACAGACCTGCGGTATGAAGCTGAACTCTGGAGCAATGACTTTGAGAAGATTGCAAAGAAACTGGATGTCCCGTATTTTCTTGTCTCGGCCAAAACCGGAGATGGAGCAGCTGAACTCCTTGATCATGTCGTTGAGCTTCTCTTAGAGAGGTTCTATGCAAAGAAACAAACCCTCTGATAGAGCCATATGTCAGGACCTGGTATTTTCAATACTCCAGAACAGGGGTCCCAGTTTTCTTCTCAACAAGTACAAGCTTGGGAGGATCCAGGCCGGCGTACTTATTTTAAACCCGTTTGAGTGCCTTTATCTTTTTCTTAAGGGGAAAATCACTCCAGAAAACAGCCTGTTTAACAAAGTTGACAAATTGATGGAAAGACTTGGGGTTGTTGACCACTTCCTGAATATTTTCATTGTGTACAACATCCTAAAAAACAGAGGATTTTATGTAAAAATGGAGGAAAATTCACTTTTTTACAGGAGAACCCCTAGATCCGAGTATAGGGGGCCAGTCAGAGTCATCAGAGAGTCTGAAGCAATAGAGTTTAGTGAAATGATTGGAAATGGTTCTTGTGTTTACGCGGCCCTGGACGATGATAACGATGTCACTATCTTTATTTCTGAACTGTGGGACGAATCAGGAGAGAACCACACTGAATTCAATACTATGCCTGATGTCAGGAAATTGAATTCAGTATTCACTGTGGACAGCAATGAAGTGCCAGACTGGATGGGAACACCTTTGGGAGAAATGAAGCTGCTTAACAGATTGGAAGCCAGCTTTATCACAGGAGATGACTCCGAGCTACAGGAGGAGCGCGAAATACAGGCCATTTACAATGATCTTGTTAAGCGCGCTTACATTGTCAAAACCGGATTCAAGTACGGAGCAAACTTCAGGATTTATGCCAGAACAGTTGAAGAACACGCGGATTATCTTGTCCATTTCATTGAGACAAGGGAGCAGTGGTACAAGATCAGCAGGGCCGTAAGAGTTGCTCAGGGTGTAAAAAAAGAAATGGTGTTTTCAGGCTTGTTTGAGGGCAGGCCTGCATATGTAAAATTAAAAAGGGTCAGGGACCCTTTCAGTTCAGAAGACTAAATCTGTGCTTCGAAATCGTCTATTGTGTAGTTGAAGTCAGAAACGTTAGTCAATGTTCCCCTGTTCTTGAGGATCTCTCTTGCCAGAAGCCAGTATATAACTGCCAGTGATCTTCTTCCCTTGTTGTTTGTCGGGATTACAACATCAACATAGTCTGTCTTGTTGTTTGCGTCACAAAGTGCAATTATTGGTATACCGACCCTCTTTGCCTCCTTCATAACCTGGGTATCGGCAAGGGGATCTGTCACAAGTATTACCTTTGCTTCCCTGTAGCTTTCAAGCTGCGGGTTTGTGAGTGTTCCTGGAATGAATCTGCCAACTATCGACTCCGATCCGACTATTTCCGAGAACTTTGCAACAGGCTTGAATGCATACTGCCTCTGTGCAGCAACAAGAATTTCTGACGGCTTGAATCTGGAAAGCATCTTCCCTGCCGTAATGAGCATCCTGTTGGTTTTCTTTATGTCAAGAATGTAGAGTCCGTCATTTCTGATCTTGAATATGTACTCCTGCATATCCTTGGACTTGACCTGTGTACCTATGTGGACACCGGATTTCTGGTATTCTTCCTCTGAAAGTAAAAGCTCCTCTTCTGTCATGCTATCACTATGATGGTTCTTATCCCAATGGCTAATCCATATATTTAATTACCTGATTCCGTGGTTATTCCCATTCAATTGTTGCAGGCGGCTTGCTGCTGATGTCATATACAACCCTGTTGATTTCACCAACATTGTTTGTAATCTCAGATGAAAGATTGTCGAGGAATTCCCATGAAGGTTTTGTGAATGTTCCACTCATTGCATCAGTTGTATCGATCATTCTTACTGCAACTGTGTATCCATATGTTCTCCTGTCTCCGTGAATTCCCGTGGATTTCACGGGCAGCAGGACTGCGAAGTACTGCCATGGCCTGTTATCCGGATCCGGATACTCCTCTCTTACGCTTCTCTCAACAATCTCCGTGACCTTCCTGAGGAGATCTGCTTTTTCCCTAGTTACCTCTCCTATGATTCTAACTGCAAGACCAGGTCCGGGAAAAGGCTGAATATCTGCCGGTAGCTTCAGATGTCTTGAAATATCCCTTATTTCATCCTTGTAAAGATCCCGGAGAGGTTCCAGGAGCTTAAGGTTCATCTTTTCCGGTAAGCCGCCCACATTGTGATGGCTCTTTATTACGTCCCTGACAGACCCGCCGCTCTCGATCCAGTCTGGTGCGATAGTCCCCTGAAGAAGGGTTCCGGCTCCATACTCCTTTGCGATTTCCTCAAATACCTCGATGAAGGTTCTCCCGATGATCTTTCTCTTGGTTTCCGGATCTGTGACACCTTTTAGTGCACCGAAGAAACGGTCTGATGCGTCAACAATCCTGTAATGGAGGGAATAATCCTTGAACAGTTTTTCCACCTTCTCCGCTTCTCCCTCCCTGATAAGACCTGTGTCAATGAAGACAGAGAGAATTCTTTCGCCCGCGGCCATATTTGATATTACCGCAAGAAGTGTGCTGTCCTGCCCACCTGAGCAGGCCAGAATTCCTTTTCCTGTGAGATTGCTGTTTATCTCCTGTTTCGCTTCCTGAATGAACTTTTCAGCATTTACCATTGGGAACATCGGTAAATGCGAAATGATCTTAATAGGTTATAGGTGCATCTGAATGCAGGGTCAAAACTTCCCTGAAAATGCATCATTCCGCTTCTGGTGAACGCATACCGAAGATCTGCTGTACCACTTCATTTGGCTCAGAAAAGAGATAGTCGGGTGCGGCATCCTTGAGAATGTTTTTAACTCCTTCTCCCCAGAATGCTCCTCCTGAAATCATACCTGCTGCCCTGGAAGCAGTGATGTCACTCACCTGATCACCTATGTAGATGCAAAAATTGTTTTCCAACCTCAGCAGATCTGATGCCAATAGCAGTGGTTCGGGATCCGGCTTGTGATGCCCGGTATCTTCCTGCCCTACAACAATCTTGAAAAATCTGTCTATTGACAGCCTCTCCAGATCCCTTGAAATGAGGCTTCTTTCCCTGGAAGAAACTATCGCCATCGGAATTCCAGTTTTATTCAGATTTTCCAGCATTTCGCGTATGAAGGGATACAACGGTAAAACAGGGTCGACGGCCTTCCAGTTGTCTACGATTTCCTGATAGAGTTTCTCATGATCATCCGGCAGCCATTTTTTGAAAGCTGACTTCCAGACCTTTCCCTTTATTGTACTGAGTTCTTCCGCCGTTAACTCCCGGCCGATGTGTTTGGTTATGATTGGCATGGCAAGCTGAAAAGTTATCTTCTCACTGTCAACAAGGGTACCATCAAAATCAAAAATAATGGCTTCAGGTATTCTTCCAGTGCCCAAGATAAGTCAGGTGATAATATGTTAAATAAAAAACTATTTGGAATTTAACGGTTTAAAAAAATTTGAGGTTACCTGAGGAATCAGGTTTTCATTATTGCACCAAGGAACACTAGAAGACCGAGAACAGCCCCTATTCCTGCTGCAACCACATATAATATGGTACCTTCTATAACGTTTGTAAGAAGGCCTACTGACGGCATGCTGTAATGAGTTACCAATACAACAACTACACCAACCGCTATGCCAAGAACCAGAAGTCCAACTCCGACTGCTCTGCTCTTACCGCTTCCAAAATAGGCAGTCAGTATTCCAAGCACAAACAGTGACAGTGCCAGTAGTGCAAGTACTACGAATAGAAAAACCGTCCAAGTAAATACTAGATTTATTGTCATTTAGTTCGTACACCTCATAGTTTTATTCCTGTTAGAGTTTTAGTGTCTATTACTCCATCGATTGTTCTGATTTGTTCGATTACGATTTTACCCAGCTCACTGTAATCTTTTGCATCCAATTTAACGATCAAATCGTATTCACCGAACAATGGATGAATTTCTACTACATAATTTACCTTCGAGATTTTATTGTACACTTCGTGTTCTTTTCCGGGTACCGTGCTCACCAAGATAAATGCTACAGACAATCTTTCACCCTTTAGCTTTAAGCTTTAAATGATTTATAAATCTTTTCTGCGCATTTTTTCTAGGGATTTTCATTTATTTTGGTCTCTAGGGTTATAAATCCCTGACTTTGGAAGCAATATCACCAGTTCTTACCTCTTCCTGGGTTCCACTTGACAGATCACGTATTGTCACAGTTCCTGAGTCCAGCTCTCTTTTCCCAATTATCACAGCAAACCTGTAACCAAGTGTAACGGCACTCTTTAACTGGGCCGAAAGACCCCTTTTTGAAATATCCGTTGAAGAGATCGATCCTGCAGCCCTTATTGCAGTGGAAACTGACAGGGCCTGCTTCCTTGCTTCAGGTGTTGCAACACAGACATAGTAGCTGCCGGGCATAACAGAAGTTTCCCATTTCCCCTCTCTTTTAAGAAGGAGTTCCAGAACCACATCCCCCATGCCGAAGCCAACCGCAGGGATTTCCTGGTCAGACATCAGTCCTGAAAGGTTGTCGTACCTGCCTCCACCTAGAATGGACCTGAATTCTCCCCGGCTGTCGAACACTTCAAACACGATTCCTGTATAGTAAGAGAGCCCCCTCACAACAGAGAAATCAACATGAACATCTGATTTGGTATATTGTGAAACCAGATCAAGAGTTGTAGAGACCCTCTCAATTCTTTCCTGAAGGCCGCTGCTGACTTCTGTTATCCCACCAATCTTCTCCAGCAGTTCTGCCCCTCCTGCAGTGGTTTCCATCAGTAATGCAATTTTCCCGGCTGCGTTTCCATCGACCCCATTTTGCTGAAGCTGTTCCAGAAATTCTTCTCTGGGGATTTTCTTGAATTTATCTATGACGGAAAAGACCGGCATGACCTCTGTTATGCCAAGGTTCCTGAGAATCCCCTCCATGAGCTTTCGGTCATTTACCCTGACACTGTATGAATCCGAAAGTGTCAGCCTGTCCAGAATTGTTGCAGCCAGCCCTATTATCTCAGCATCAGCATCAGGTGTGTCCGGGCCAAATATATCCGCATTGAATTGAATGTGCTCCCTCAGTCTCCCTGACTGGGGTTCCTCATATCTCCAGATTTTAGGAGTTGAAAACCATTTCACCGGCTTTGGAAGATCTTTCCTTGCGGTCAGCATTCGAACAACAGAGGGAGTAGCCTCAGGAACCATTGTGACTTCCCTGCCGCCTTTGTCGGTGAATGAAAAGGTCTGAGAAACAAGTTCTTCACCAGATTTAAGCCTGTAAAGATCAAGAGATTCCAATGAGGGGATGTCAATTTGCCTGAAACCAAATGATCTTGCAACGTCCTGTGCAACATTTAGCGAAGAAAATTTTGGTTCTGCATCCTCCGGATACAAATCCCTGAATCCTCTGAGCCTTTCAATGGTCATGTACAGGGATAATTGCTTTTGCATATATATTATAGATTAAGATTTGGTGGAATCAGTCTGACATCATCCTACAACGCTTCAATAATCAGAAATCCCGGTATTTTAGCGGATAGCAAAGGATTTAAATAGCATTATGTATATATTTTTTAAATTGAACCAGAAGCGAGCAGCCCTTGTATATGAAAATTTACGTAAGGCGGGATTCAGCAAGAACCGTGCCAAAATACTGGCTCTGCTTGAGCAGAAACCTGACCTCAGTATGGCTGACATAACGCTTACACTGGGCATTAGTAATTCAAGGGCCTCAGAAGGTCTCAAATTTCTCCTGAGAGAGGGCTACCTTCAAAGAATGGAAGTTAAATATATTATTGGAAGAGGTCGGACAAAACATATTTACAGACTGAAAATGAAGATAGAAGATATTATTGCAGATGTAAAGAGCAGAGTGGCTGTAATTATATCCTACGAAAACAACATAGACCCGTGAGCCGCTTTTTTCTAGGTTCAGTTTCAAGGACCTATATTAATTATAAATAAGTCTTAATTACTAATACTTAATTTACTTTTCATGGATAGAGAATATTACATAGATTCCCTGAAGAAATCCAACTTCAAAATTACCCCGCAGAGGCTCTGTATAATTGATTATGTGAGAGAGAACACCCCTGGCCACTTCACTGCCGAGGAAATATTCAGTTCTGTAAGAAATGATGAACCAACCATCACTCTCGCAACTGTTTACAATATTCTCAAGGCTCTGCAGACTGCCAGAACCATAAAGTCTTTCGAGATAAATGGAACCACATGGTTCGAAACCAACACCGATTTCCATGGGAACTTTGTTTGCAGTGAGTGTGGGCGCATATCGGATATTGACCTTGACCAGATGAGTCTCCTGTCACGTGTTGAAACGTCAGGCTATCAGGTTGAAGAAGCAAACCTGCTGCTAAAGGGTGTGTGCAACAACTGCCGCGGCAGGATTCACAACTGATGTTTCCCTTCATTCACGGCTTTTAGCACCTTTAGGAGTTGCATATTTTCTTTCGGGTCGTGAACCCGTATTATATCAACTCCTCTGGAAGCCAGGAATGCTGTAACAGCAAGTGTGCCTGGCAACCGGCCATATGTATCTTCACCTGTTATTTTCCCAATGAAACTCTTCCTTGATGCCCCCACAAGCGTTCCGTAACCGATATCAAAACTCGAAATCTCTGAAAGAAGTTCCAGGTTTCCATTGAAATCCTTTGAGAAGCCAATACCGGGATCAACGAATATATCCTCATTCTTCACACCATTTAAGTAAAGTTTTTCTGCGCTCTCAACAAGGAACGAGATAACCTCCGGAACAATATCAACATAGGAAGTATATGATTGCATGTTTGAAGGCTCTCCCCTCATATGCATTGTTATGCACTTCAGAGAATATTCCGAAGCAATTTTGATCATATGCTCATCCCTGAATCCACTGATGTCATTTGCGTACTGTACTCTGTCAGCAAAGTGTTCCAGCACTTCAGGGTGTCTGGTATCAAGAGAAACCGGGATGTCGCTGGCTGACAATACCCTGTTTAAAACGGGTTCTATCCTGGAAATTTCTTCTTTTGCTGATAGCTCTATACTTCCAGGCCTTGTGCTCTCGCCACCAATATCAATTATGTCCGGCCTGGAATCCAGGAGAGAATCCAGCAGCGAGTTGCCATCATCCAGCCTGGAACCCTCAAAAAATGAGTCTGGAGTGGCATTGGCTACCGCCATAACAAGCGGCATCCTGAATTTCCTGGCTCTCTTTTCCCTGCGCACGCCTTCTTTCAGTTTTCGAGAGATATGGTCGCCTATGCCTGACAAATGAAGTGTCTCTTCAATACGTCCCTCTTCCAAGTCAACAAAATAATGCTTCTTGACTTCACCATAGAAGTCCTTGACACCAAGGAGTTTGGCACTTCCTGATTCAAGTTCCCTGTCCGTAAAAATTTCTATTCCCCTGCAGGATTCATAAATTCCAAGCTCCTCCCGCATAGAGTTTCTAACCGGAAATGCCACGTTTTTCATTTGATATTCCGGATATGCCATTTCAGAATTAAAATATCTCACGAGTCAAGATTGTTTGCTCGAAGAATTATATAAAATATATTTGATCCATTAGAGCTATATTCTTATTGTTCCACCATCTGCAATTTACCGAGCTGGTCAGTAGAAACAATTTTTTCAGATAAACTTATTAGGAAACTTTCACTTAACATTTTCAGTTCAGAGATTCAGAACAGATGACACAACATGAAAGTACAGGAAGAAGGTGTAACTAAAATTTCAGATGAAGAAAGGAATTTTACCAATATTGGTGAATTATCCATGGCCATTAGCAAGGGACTGAGTCTTCAGAACAGAAGTATGAGTCAGGAAGAAGCTTTTGAAGCCGCTGAACATCTAATCAATTTTTTCGGATACAATGATAGAGTTATTGACAATATGCTTGAGCCGGAAGACCGGGATGCATTTTACACAATGGAAGACATAGGTGTGCTCCAGACTGAGAGGGAGGAGACCACTCTTTATGACGGACGTGAGTGGAGGATACATTACTGGATACTCAATGTTGGCCGGATCATAGAGTTGTCAAAAA
Source organism: Thermoplasmataceae archaeon (assembly GCA_046705365.1). GTDB lineage: Archaea > Thermoplasmatota > Thermoplasmata > Thermoplasmatales > Thermoplasmataceae > JAJZOM01. Next base: position 20,354 of record JBJKQM010000083.1, on the reverse strand, counting down.
TCAAAACAGTTGAAACCTCTGTGGAGAAGAATGAAGCTTATCAGATTTATGAGGAAATTCCCGACGAGTACTGGAAGATGAATTAGGTATTATTTTGCACATCGCGATTCTCGACCAGGACAAATGCCATCCAAAACGTTGTAACCATGAGTGCCAGTATTACTGCCCGCCCGTAAGAAGCGGAACACCCACAATTGTATTCCCAGAGCCTGATTCACAGGCAGTTATCCAGGAACCATTGTGCATTGGTTGCGGCATATGTGTTCACCGATGCCCTTTCAAAGCAATAAAGATTGTAACAGTCCCGGATGAGCTGAATAAAGACATAACTCACCAGTATTCACTTAATTCTTTCAGATTATATTCACTCCCTGAGCTTTCCCGAGGAAAGGTTACGGCTCTTCTTGGCCAGAACGGTATGGGAAAGAGCACCACCCTGAAAATCCTGGCTGGATTGCAGGTTCCCAATTTCGGGAATTATGAACAGCAGGCATCAAAGGAAGCAGTTGTTGAGAAATATGCTACTTCAGTCATGGGAGATTATTTCCGTGGGTTGTATGACGGGACCAAAAAGGCCGTCCTCAAGGATCAGAATGTCGATCTGATCCCAAAAGTTGTTTCCGGTTCAATCGGAGAGATACTGAAAAAGAATGACCCGCAGGGAAGATTTGATGAAATAACTACAGTCCTTAACCTAGGAGCTTCTTTGAACAAGGATGTCAGGAGCTGTTCAGGAGGAGAATTACAGAGATTTGCAATTGCGACTGCACTGTTGAGGGAGGGTGACATATACCTCTTTGACGAGATGTCTTCCTACCTGGATGTTGCCGAAAGAATCAGGGTTGCAGATATAATACAGAAACTTGCAAGGGACAAGACCGTCATGGTTGTAGAGCATGATCTCGCCCTGATGGACTGGATGGCAGATACTGTCCACATAGTTTATGGCCAGACAGGTACCTATGGTATAGTAAGTGAACAGAGAACCAGTAATAAGGCAATAAATTCATTCCTTGAAGGATATCTTCGCGAGGAGAATGTCAGAATAAGAAACTATTCAATTGATTTCCAGGAGAAATCTGACAGAAGAGTGGCAACAGGTGCCGAAGTAGCATCCTGGACTGATATAGAACAGTCGCTTGGTGATTTTAAGCTTAAGATCAACAGTGGCATGATACGTTCCGGTGAAGTAATTGGAGTCCTTGGGAGGAATGCCCTTGGCAAATCAAGTTTTGCAAAGATCCTTGCAGGTGTTTCAGAACCGGACTCTGGAACTCTTTCCAAAACACTGAAAATATCATACAAGCCACAATACATTTCGACAGACTATGATGCATCAGTTTTCTCCCTTCTTGCAACTGCACTGAAGGAGCGGATGCAATCAGGCATGATCAAGAATGAGGTGCTCCATCCACTGGAAATAGAAAGCCTCTATGACCAGAATGTTCAGGACCTGTCAGGCGGAGAACTTCAGAGAGTCTCGATTGCACTGACCCTTTCCATGGACGCTGACCTCTACATACTTGACGAACCGTCGGCTCACCTTGACAGTGCATACAGGATGTCCGCGGCCAGAATAATAAAGCGAGTCATGGAAAACAACAAGAAAAGCGCATTCGTTATTGACCACGATGTTTATTTCATAGACTTGATTTCTGATGCCCTTATTGTTTTCGATGGGAAACCTGGCCTTTCGGGGGAATCAAGAGGGCCTCTTTCAATGAAGGATGGGATGAATCTATTCCTGAAAGGCGCCGGCGTTACATTCAGAAGGGATGCTGTTACCAGAAGGCCGCGAATCAACAAGAGTGATAGCCGACTTGACAGGACCCAAAGAGAATCCGGGAACTATTATTACTCGGAATGAGCTTAGGAATCTGAATTGCAGAGCATAAATTTTGAAGTTACAGGCAGAGACGGTCTTGCCAGAACTGCCAGGTTCAAGACCCTCCATGGAGTGATTGAAACTCCTACAATACTTCCAGTTATCAACCCCAATATCTCTACCTTAAAGATCGGGGAAATGACAGCTTTGGGAGCCCAGGCTTTCATAACCAACAGCTACATAATAAGAAGAAACGAGAAACTGAGAGAAAAAGCGGAAAAACATGGAGTTCACTCCTTAATAGAATTCAACGGACCAATTATGACCGACTCTGGAACTTTCCAGAGTCACGTGTATTCTGATGTTGAGTACACGAACCTCGAGATTGTTGAATTCCAGAGGAAGATAGGCAGCGACATAACCACAATCCTGGACATTTTTTCTGAACCTGACTTTTCATACGACAGGGCGAAGAACGCGGTTCTGGAAACCCACTCAAGAATGATGCAGCTGCCTGAAAACATCGAAGATACAATTATTGCAGGTCCAATCCAGGGCTCACTCTACAATGACCTCCGTAAAATGTCTGCTGAACTTATGAGCTCCTCGCAGGCCGGTTATCTCCCAATTGGCGGAGTTGTTCCACTTCTTGAGAATTACAGGTACGATGCCCTTGTGGACATAATCATCAATTCAAAGCTCAATGCAGGTTTTTCCAAGCCAATTCACCTCTTCGGAGGAGGGCACCCCATGTTCATGTCAATGGCTGTTCTTCTCGGAGTTGACCTTTTCGATTCAGCCTCATATGTTAAATACGCACGGGATGGGCGCATGCTATTTTCTGACGGTTCAAAGGAATTGAGCAGAATCTCCACCTTGCCCAGATGGAGCCCAATCTACGGGAAAGTCACTGTCCAGGAACTGAAGGAAATGCCAGCTGACGAGAGGAGCAGAATGCTGTCTCTGCACAACTTGGGTGCTATCTTCAATGAACTCCACGAGATAAGGGAAAGAATATTCCAGCAGAACCTGTGGCAGTACGTTGAGATGAAGGCCAGATCCCACCCTTACCTGTTCAAGGCATACAGGCGCATACTTGAATACACAGAAGTTCTGGAAAAATACGAAGATCTTTCCAAGAAGAGCAGCTTCTTTTTCTTTGACCGTTATACCGACCGGACAGCATACATCAGAAGGCTGGAGTCATTTTCAGAAAAATTGAGATTGAATGCAGCGCAGGATCCTGTGGTCCTTGGAGAGGAGCACTGGCATCCCGGGAGGCCCCACCAGGAATCATTCAAGAAGGTGTATGAACATTCGGATAGACCATTTATGCTTCACTGGCAGGATTCACTTGTCCCGCTGGAACTGGATGAGACTTACCCTGTTGAGCAGCTCATATCAAGTGGTTTCAGGGAGGAGGACAGGGTTGCTGAAATCACGGATCTCGCAAGGATTGAACAATCTGATAGTGAACTGAGGAGTTTCGATCTTGAAAAAGTCCGGAGAGTGGCTGATTACCAGTTCGGGATAGGTTATGGCGAAAGGCTTTTTCCCGGAAATACAAAGATTACCAGATCAAGAAAGACAGGAAGAATAAGGGGTGTCTATCTTGACGGAAAACTCATGGGAACACTCAGGGCACACGATGGTTTTTTCACACTTGGTGTAGAAGGAGCCAGGAGGCTGCACGAAATAGCTCCTTTCCCTGATCACAGGGTGGTGGTGACAGCAGACAGTGCTGAATTCAACTCCAAAGGATTCAATGTTTTCTTCAAATTCATAACCAGGAATTATGAAGGAATAATTGCAGGGAATGAAGTCCTGGTTGTTGATTCAGATGATAACCTAGTAGCTGTTGGAAAAAGCGTTCTCTCAGGTATGGAAATCCCACATTTCAAATCTGGTGTTGCAGTGAAAGTCCATAAGGGAATTCTCCAGGAAGACAGCAAAGAGGAATCCGAGGATTAAACCGGTTTTTCTATAACTGGTTGCCTTTTCTGTTCTGCCTGTATTTATCATATGATGTCAGGAACATTGCAAATATCATGACTGCCCCTCCAATTACAACATATACCCCTATACCCTGCTGTGTGAAGATAACTGAAGCCAGAGCAGCAAAAATAGGTTCTCCCACAAAAATGATGCCCGCTGCGGTTGGTTCGACATAAATTAGTGCAACGGTGCTCACGTAATATCCGAAAACGCTCCCGAAGATAGCTGTAAAAATAATTGCAAAGATAACATAACTGTTCAGTGTGCCAAGACCTCCGGGTGTGAATGGTATGGAAATAGCTGAAAACAGGGTAACTGTGGCTATCTGGTAGAAGGTGAATGTAGAAGAATCAATTTTTCTTGAGTATTTTGAAACATAGGCAATCTGGAGAGCATAGCCAAGAGCACACGCCAATGTAAGAATGTCCCCTAATTCCGTTCCTATATTGTCTATTGCACCAAGCGACATCAAAGCGAGCCCTCCAAAGGCAAGGACAGACGCAAAAATATCCATTCGTGACACTTTTGTCTTCAGATAGAGGAATGAGATGATGGGGAGCAGTACCACGTAAGCACCCGTAATTATACCGGACGCTGCTGCACTTGTATACTGCAGTCCGACTGTCTGGAAATAATATCCCAGGAAGAGCAGGAATCCTGCGACAATTCCATGTTTTATATTCACTGGATCAAGTGCTCCCCGTCCCCTCCTGAGGAGCACTGCCATCATAATTGTAGCTGCCAGAAAACGAAGTGCAAGGAATGGCCCGGGTCCAATGTAGGTTAATGCCAGCTTGATCACTGGAAATGTGACGCCCCAGAAAAATGTCACAAGTAGCAGGAGGCCCATGTAGATAATCTTGCGATCCATCGTGTCTTAGGGTTAACTTAAAAAGATAGTTAATTCTTAGTATGTTTCATCAGGCAAACATATTGAACAGTATGTACGGATGCCTGGCAAGAACTGAAAGGACAAGCTTCGATGGGTAGTCAATATCCCCAATATTGTTGATGGTCTCCAGTACTTTCCTTGAGGAAAGGACATTGTAAATTGCCCGCAACCCCCGATCGCTCAATTTTGAAAAGAATCTCTGAACTATTCCATCCATCCAGAGTTCCCTTCCAATATCTGATTTCCAGTATTTCTGATATCTGGAAAGGAAGGATGAGCTGAAATTCTGGTTCTGGAATGCTTCATCCAGGGCTCTGGCAGCGTGGGTGGCAGAAACAATTCCTGTATAAATGCCGCCTCCTGTCAGAGGTTTCACTATACCGCCGGCATCTCCTACAAGTAGAGATCTATCGTGGAAGGTCTTTTTGAGATACGCAATTGGAATAGGTGCACCATTTATGCCTATGACCTTTTCCATTGGAAAGTATTCAGAAAGTGCCTCGTAATAAGACCTCGCCCCAGATCCTATGGTACCTGTGCCTATTCTTGAGATATCCCCTGTTGGAACTGCCCAGGCAAAGAATCCTCTTGAGGTTCTGGAACCAAGGTATACAGAAACGCTATCCTGATCATCCATACGAAATGCAGAATCAACCTGGTATGTGGAGACGACTCTTTTGGGCTTTTCTCCATAGATATCCTTTCTGACGATGCTGTTTGCCCCGTCAGCACCTATTACAACTCTTGCCCTTTCTGTTTTCAGGTTTCCATTGTCCTTCATGCTGACTTCGGCAAACTCGCCGTTTACCTTAACGTGAGAAACCTTTGAATTGATCCGTACGTCTGCACCAGCGCCCATTGCCATTGATGAGACGTCCTTGTCAAAAGAATCCCTGAATATCACAATGGTGTCGTCTGCCTTCTGAATATGCATGGGTTCCGCATCCGGAAAGAAGATATTGGCACCCTTCACCCTGTTTGCGATGGATTTGCTCCTGACGTATTTAAAAACCCTGCTGGTAACAACCCCTGTGCAGTCTGCGGGTCTCCCTACTTCCGGATGCTCCTCGAGGTTGAGTACGTCGTATCCTTTGCTTGCTAGCAGATAGCTGAGATACGAACCGGATGGCCCGGCGCCTACAACAATTGCATCCTTCACGCCCAAAGAGTGTCTTCCAATTTAAAAGGTTTAAGTTTCTTTGAACAGAAAGACTGAAAGCACTTTTATATAATTTACAACTTCAAATTGGAAAACAGATGAGACAGGTCACGCCAAGCCAGCTTGAGAATATACTTCGAGACGTTGCTTTCAGAGGTGGTCTTCCTGTAATGGTTTGGGGAGCGCCCGGCATAGGAAAATCCCAGATAGTCAAACAGGTGGCCAGTGAAATGAAAATGGACGTCCTGGATCTCAGACTGAATTACTATGAAGAGTCTGACCTCCTTGGAATTCCAGTGAAAACAGAAAACGGAATGGAATTCGTTAAGTATGCACAGTTGCCTGCCAGCGGAAATGGGGTATGGTTTCTGGATGAACTTACCCATGCCAGGAGTTCGATGCAGGGACTTGTTTTCCAGCTGATACAGGATAATGCCATAGAGAGTTACACAGTGCCGGAAGGGTGGAAACATTTTGTTGCTGCTTCCAACCTTGCATCACACCGTAGCATTTCCAATCCCATGCCAAGCGGGCTATATAGCAGGTTCACAGGAGGCCATTATGAACTTGTCCCGGATCTCGAAGACTGGATTGCCTGGGCAACCGCTGAAAAACTGGATGAAAAAGTGATCGCATTTGTTTCATATATGCAGAAAATGGATCAAAAGCCTTGGCTGTTCAGAATGGAGGGACAAACCCCCTTAATGACTCCGAGGACCTGGGCTCAGGGTATAAACTATGCAGTAAAGAATCTCCAGGGGCAGACAAGAAATAATGCCATTATGGGAATGATCGGGGAAGAAAATGGCACTGAACTTATACTGTTTCTTGAAACCTCTGAGGATATGCCGGATCTTTCCAGGATACTCAGCGGGGACCTTGAGTGGTTTTCAAAAGCACATGAGCCTTCCAGGTACTATCTGCTTGTCAGCAGCCTTGCAAAAGAGGCTGTAAATCACCCTGAAAATCTTGACACTGTCCTGAAGATTTCCCTGATGCTGCAGGATGAATACATTGCCCAGGTCCTGTCCCTTATTTCTAAAACTGTGGACAGGAATCAGCTGAAAAACAGCAAATTCATGAAGAATAATGTGGGGCGATTCAGAGAAGTGCTCGGTGGAGCCGATGTCACATTCTGAAACAGTTCTGAAAACAGTGAAGAGAAGGCTTCTCCTCTCATACCCTTTTTTTGGCTCCGCAGTTTCAGGCCTTGAATTTAAAGCTGCAGAAGACGTTGAACGCCTTTTTGCCTCAGATTTCGTGATATTTTACAATGAGGGCTTCGTAGGGAACTCGACACCGGGAGAAATTGCATACTGGCTCTGCCGAGAAATTCTGCACCTGACAATGGATCATGGAAGCAGGAGGAAACGAAGGAACCGGATAATATGGGGACTTGCAACCGAGTATTCAGTTAACGATATTCTTACCGACGCTGGCCTGGCAAAGTCTGTACAGCTCAGATTTTACAACAGGGCATACAGGGGAAAATCTGCAGAGGAAATTTATGCAATCCTTGTTGAGAATTACAGGAAATCAGGTATCCTGGGAAAAATAGAAGAGACAGATATTCTCCGTTCCCAAAATCTAGCCAAAATCCCAGAAGATAGGATTGATTCTGTCTTAAACCACCTTTCCAGGAAAATGAAGTTGAATGGACAATGGCTGAAAGAAATTCTGATTGAAGAGGAGAAACGGTCTTCAGAATATGGCCTGTACAAACCCAGGATTCTTGAAATGATATCGAAAGCCAAATTGGCTGAACGCACCATGGGAAAATCATCTTTTTCTGTTGACCTGCCAATTCAGGTGGATAATGTTTCAAGTGTGCCATGGGAAGAACTGCTCTTAGATTACGTGCTTAATGACAGATCAAAGGTATCTTACAGGAGATTCAACAGGAAGTATGTATCACAGGAAATATTTCTTCCCCAGAGGTACCACAGGTTCAACAGCCTTGTTGTTGCAGTGGATGTATCAGCATCTATTTCCGAAGACACATTGAACTCATTTGTTTCAGATATACTGTACCTTGTTCAAACAAGATCAGCTGACCTTAAAATGCGATTGATGCAAATTGACTCTGATATTCAGATGGATATTCAAATAGGGCAATCCTCTTCGCCTGAGACAATCCTGAGGAGAAAGGGGCTTGGAGGAACGGATTTCAGGAAACTTTTTTCAAAACTGATTTTTGAGCACAACACAGATCCGGTGGTATTATTCACGGATGGAAGGGGAGTTGTCCCTGACAAGCCTCCGGAGGGATTCGATGTAATCTGGGTTTCCACGGATCTCAGTATGCCATGGGGAATAAACATTGAATATGGGGTGAGTCAATGAAGCCTGCAAACGTCGTGGATGCTATTGCTGACTTTCTTATTTCCATGTCCGGAAGCATAGGCAAAGTGCATGTATCTGGGAACCTGCCCTCTTTGGATCCCAGGTTCAGCGACTTCCTTGAAGCCACACCTGAAGCAACCTACAGGCACTCGTCCATGCCTCTTCTTGCACTTCAGTTCCAGTTTCCTCTGGTTATCGAAGTTCATTCCAGGGAATTTCTCAAAAGGTTTGTCATATTGACTCTAAGGCTGTATCACGATGCATTATGGTTTTCAGGAAGCAGAACCTCCGGTGAGTTTCATAAAATCAAATATCCTGAACTTGAAAAATTCAGTCTTACAGACGCTACAGAAGTGGAAAAACAGCAGAATGATGTGGAGAATTTTCTGGACGGGCTTTGATTTCAGTGATTTTCAATAATTTCATGAAAAGTTTAAACCTATGATGATATTTTTCGCTGTGAAAGCCACAATTCTCCATGATGTTGGCCCAGAAGTTGTTGAAAAATGCTCGGAAATCGCGGGACTTGAAGTTACCGTTAACCATCCTGAAGATGCTGAAATCCAAATTATCCTGAGAAAATTTGTGCCCACGGAAAGACTGAAAATGGTCCAGACCGTGAGTGCCGGTGTTGACCACCTTAATTATAAGGAACTGAAGGACGGAATAGTGCTTTGCAGCAATGCCGGGGCATTTTCTGATCCCGTTGCAGAGCACGCCTTTGCCATGATTCTTGCTCACACAAAGAAAATATTCCAGTTCAACCAGGAAACGAGAAATGGGATTTACAAAAAGGACAGAGTGCAGACACTCTATGGTATGAGGCTGGGAATCCTTGGTCATGGGGGAATTGGCAGGAGTGCGGCACGGATCGCAAGAGGGTTTGGCATGAAAGTGCTTGCCTACACCAGAACTATCAGGGAAGATCCCAATGTAGACAGCTTTGTGGCTTCTGCTGAAGAACTCGTTGGAAATTCTGACATACTTCTTCTGGCCCTCCCGAAGACCAACAAAACGCTTGGCATGGTAAATAAAGAGCTTCTTTCGTACTTTAAGGGAACTCAGATTGTAAACATGGCGAGGGCAGATATAGTGAATGAGGAAGATATGCTTGACTATCTCAACAGGAATCCGGAAGTATGGTACCTTTCAGATGTCTGGTGGAATGAGCCTGATGTGAAATTCCCCATCCCGGAAAATGCAATTCTGACTCCGCATGTGGGTGGAATATCCCAGGAATCCGTTGATACTGCTTTCTTTCGTGCCTGTGCAAATGTTAAAAAATACCTGGAAGGAAAGCCGGAAAACCTAGTTGATGTATCCGAATACAAAAGATAAAATCAGAACAGCCGGGACTGCTGGCTGTCTCTTGTTTCTACTGAATTAGATTTTTTCCTGATGGTGTTCTGTTCCGATTTTGTTCCAGGCGAAAACTGCAGTAGATTTGCCTGATTATTCCTGTTAAATCCATAATCCTCGGCAATTCCCTCCAGTACCCTGTCAAGTGTTTCCTCAATCCTTCTTGCATAGTATTCCCAATCCGGTTTGAAATTGAATTGAGAGCCGTCAATGTAAGGTTCAACTTCCTGCGGTGACTTCTTGCTGTTGGTGACAATCCAAGACACTTTCATTCCCGGTATGAAGGTTTCACCCTGTTCTATGAGTTTCTTTGCAATCCTTACATTTGCAAGTGATTTCTCATCCTTGTACTGGTCAAACTGTTTTACTGTCCTTGATATGACAAGACTTTCGGTGTTAATGGTGTCGTCTCCACGTCGCACTTTGTCTACTATCTCGTTTCTGAACAGAACTGCACCCTCTACATCCCTGTTCATGACAAAATCAAAAACCTTGGACAGTGCCTCACTCTGGAGATCGAATGAGTCCGTCCTCCTGACTTCATACCCCCTTATGAGAACTTCATTCTTCTGGGCAAGCGGGTACACGATCCTGCCGGCATATCGCTTCTTGGCACCATGTGAGAACAGTGGATCCATCACTTTCTCGAATTCCACTATCACTCCTTCCTCCGTAGAAAGTCGTGTGCTCAGTTCCTTTCCCACCTGTACTGCTTCTTCGTGAGTTGCGGCACCTGATTCGATGAAGATGCTGTCAGTATCACCGTATATCACCTTGTAGTTTTCTTCCTTCAGCTTTTCGATCAGTGAAGTGATGGTATTCCTTGCAAAGGCAGTTACTGCGCCTCCTATTTCCAGGTTTGTGAACCTCCAGAATGAAGAAGCGAGAACCCCATAGAAAGTGTTCATCAGGATCTTTATGGCGCCCTGTATTCCATCCAGATACTCGCGCTCCTCCTGTGAAGCTGATTTCATCTGTGTCTTCACCACATCTCTCTGGTCCATGAGTTCCCTCAACAATCTTGGAACAAGGCCCTCTCTGTGTTCCTTATCCAGGAATCTGACCCCGTTTGGAGCTGCTATCTGCCCATTTGGATCAAAAGTTGTGAAGCAGATATTGTACTTCATAATCATTGACGGGTACATGCTCTTGAAATCCAGCACGACCACATTGTCGTAAATACCAGCCCCTATGCTGTGGACGTAACCGCCCTCAATAGGGCCTGATTTCAGGCTTCTACTGGTCATTGGCACGCCTATTTTCTCCCTGTCAGCCTTCCTGATCAGGAGAGAATCCACATAATTGCTAGTACCGCCGTTGGTTACGTCATCCAGAGGCAGCTTTGCAACAGTGCTCATGAACATGTTTCTGTCAACGAGCCTAATCTTGTTAAAGATCTGAAGTGTCAGATAAGCATCCTTGATACAGTAATCTGTAACCTCCTGTGGCCTTGTTTGCCACTCCTCCTCTATCTTTAGCCGGTTAATGTTGTCCTTGCCTTCTCCCAAGAGTTCCTTGGCCACATAGTTGAGGGTTTCGTGCTTTGGATGAAGTATTTTCTTCACACCCCACCAAGTATCGGCAATTATTCTTCCATGAACTCTCCAGTATTGCCCCTGAACCCTGTGGGGTTCTTCATAATCCCTTCCAATCCTGAAAGGAATCCTGTGCAGGCTCAGCCTGTATTTTACCACCGGCAGGTCATAACCGTCTATGTTGTACCCTGTAATGAGGTCAGGATCCATTGTGGTAACCAGCCGGTTAAACCCCCAGAGTATTTCCTCCTCACTGCCGGTTATTGCCCCTTTTTCCCATCTTGAGCCGTCATAGATTGCATAACCAATTACAAAAATCTGCCCATATGTTTCATTGTTTTCTGTTTGTATGGCGTTTTCAATATCAAAACTCAAAACCTTGATGGGGGGGTTGAACTCAGGCACATTGCTTATCTTATTGATTTTCAGGACAAGGTCCGTTGTGAAATGCTTCTTCTCTTCCGGAAGTTCTTCCCCTTCTATCTCCACGCATGAGCCAAGATCATTATCGTAAATGAAACGGTGATGAAATGGGATGTCTGCTGCCATCGCACGGAACTTTCTTCCACATTTCTCCCTGAGTTGTGGAACCATCCAGGGAGACCTTACAAATATACGCTTGATGTCCTTTTCTTCCCCGTCTACCCATAGCTTCTTGTCTTCAAAACGGACGAACTGTTCGTCGGCCTCATATAAATCGAGGCAGGCCTTATTTGGTTCCACTAGGTCAAAGTAAGGCTGGAAACCAAAATACAGGGCAGTCACCGATTTTCCATCCTCGGTTCTGCCAAACAGCTCTACCGCAACATCCTTGCGCCTGTAAGAGGCCACAAGGATACGCATCTTTACATTCATCCAGTTCGAATATTCCCATTTAGGTTTTAATTCCTTCGAAATGAGAATATACATGGCAGGAAAAATATCCCGTAATTTTCACCGGCTACGGGGTAACAGGTTTCCCGTTGTGAATTTGCACTGAAGTTGGAAAGATTATATACACGGTTAACAATAGATTTTTGTGAAATATCTTTTTACATCTTTTTTTTACAAGGCAGGTGCTCTATGAATAATGTTTTGAATCTTGTTGAAAAGCATGATAATTACAGGGCAGACACACTGAATCTGCAGGCGTCGGAAAATGTGTTAAGCCCGAATGTGAGGAAAGCCCTCTCCTCTGATCTGAGTTCCAGGTATTCTCTTGTTCTTGACGACCATGATGCATATGGTGGAACCAGGTATACAATTGAAATTCTTGAAAAAACAATGGAACTCACCTCCAAAGTGTATGGTGCCAAATACTCTGAGGTACGTCCAACTGGAGGTCACATTGCCTCGCAGGTTATACTTCTTTCATTGATGAAAAAGAAGGAAAACATGTTGTCCATACCTGAAAAATTCGGCGGGTATACTGGATACCAGAGTGGATACCTGCCACAGATGTTTGGTGTACAGAACTACGACATTCCATTTAATCCAGAGACGCAGGAAATTGAGCTTCAGAAAATGGAAAGTGTCATGAGGTCCTCCAGCCCTTCCCTCGTTGTTCTTGGACAATCATTTTTCCTGCGGCACTACGATCTGAAACCAATAAGAGAGTTGTGCGACAGTTACGACTGTCTGCTTGCCTACGACGGGTCGCATGTTATGGGCTTAATCGCAGGTGGGGCTTTCCAGAAGGATGCCCTGGATTACTGTGACGTGTTATTTGGATCGACCCACAAAACATTCTTTGGACCCCAGGGTGGAATAATACTTACAAATGATGAGGACCTAATGCATAGGTTCAGGAAAAACATCACCTGGAGAACAATGGATAATTTCCACCCTGCGAGAGTTGCTGCCCTTGGGGTTGCAATGGAAGAAATGCTGAACCATGGGCAGGAATATGCACACTGGGTTGTAAAGAATTCAGTGTCACTTGGGAAGGCACTTTCACAGGGAAAACTGAAAGCACTTCACTCACCCTGGTTCTCTGAGTCACATCAGGTTGCAATCTCGGCAACTGATCTGGAAAAACACGGATTGACATTCAGGTCCTTCAGCGAACGACTCGAAAAGAATGGGATAATTGTGGACCGTGAAGGCAGAATTGGCACAGCTGAAGTCACAAGAATGGGCGCCAAGGGGCTCGAAGATGTCGCGGGTCTCATCGAAAGGGCTGCAATGGGTGAAAATGTATCAGCTGAAGTTTCGAAATTTGTCTCCGGGCTTGAACTATCATACTGGAGGGACTAAAACGAAAGTAGAAGAAATAATGACTTCAAGCCATCTTGTAACAATACCGGCCAGTTCCACTGTTGCTGAAGCCCTTTCCAAAATGAGGGCAACAGGCATTCACCAGGTTCCAGTGCTCACTGGGAAGAGATATGCAGGCATGCTCAGCTTCAGGGAGGTTCTGAGAAGGAGAAGTATCAGAAGCAATTCCAAAGTTGAGAGCTTCATGATAAAGACTGCCAAGCTGTCTCCAAAAACGGAAGTCAAAACTGCAATCAAGCTTCTGAGAAACAGCGGTCTTCCTGCCCTTCCTGTTGTAGAAGGTGGAATGCTGACTGGCATCCTTTCCAGAACAGACATCCTCAGGAATTTCTCGCAGGTTGTTCCACACGGAGAGATCAGCTGTGCAGAAATAATGTCTACAGACCCCCTATTAATTGAGGAGAAGGAACCTATCAGCAAGGCCATGGAGAAATTCCGCTCACTTGATGAAACAGAAATGCCTGTGGTGGATGGGACCGGAAAATTTGTCGGCGTTCTCAGGGCTGATCAGCTTTCTTCCAGTGAACTTCTAAACACGCAGGAAAAGGTGAAATCCGGAGATGTGGCAGGAGAGTCGGAAAAATTAATGGTCAATCCGGGTTCACTCCCCCTCAAGCATGTCAGCGTGGCCCCTCAGACTTCAATTGACAAGTGTTCGGCCCTCATGGTTGAGAACAAGATCAGATCAGTGCCGGTTATCGATGGAAACGGGAAAGTGCTGGGCATAATCAGTGCCTCAGATATTATTGGCATAATAAGCACGGGAGAAAACAGGGGTGGAATTCTGATCCAGGTCTCCGGTCTCGAACCCTGGGATGATAATCTTTATGATATCCTATACTTCAACGCAAGCAAATTTATAACAAGACTCCCGAAGATGGCAGGAATCCATGGTGGTAACTTTGACTTCCATGTAGCCAAGTACCACAGCGAAGGGCGGATCAAGTACTCCATCAGGTCAAGATTGGTCGGTGGGCCCATCAATATGTCTGTAAATGATTATGACTGGAATTTCGGCAAATGTATAGACAAGATAATGACCACCTATGAAAACCGACTAACAAAAAGAAAGGAGAAATAGTCCCATGTCTGGAGACCTTATCAACAGGATTGCAGATTATGCATCATCTAAATCCAGATACGCAGAAGCCAGGTTCATGGAATCCACCATCAACAGCCTTTCTTACAGAAATGGAGAATTCCAGGGGCTTAACTTTGGAACTGAAAGTGGTTATGCCATCAGAGTTGTCAACAATTCTATAAGCATCGCCTTCTCTGATTCAAACAACTGGGATGATCTGAAGAAAACCATTGACAGGGCGGTGGAAAAGTCTCAATTCAATGGAAAAAATGCAATTTATGAGGGCCCTGCCGTCAGGGATTCCTGGAAGGTGGAAGCAAAGAAGAAGATCGAAGACATGTCCATAGAGGAAAAGACAGCAATCCTCAGGGCCAATGATTCTGTGATGGAAGCTGAGGGAGCCTCTGTAAGGATTAACGCAATCACTGACAAAAGAGTGAACCAGATTTATGTCAATTCAACCGGTTCTGAGATAAAGGGCGACATTTCCAGAATTTATTACTTTTACATGGTGGGAGTGGTCGAAAGTGGAGAGTTTGAACAGTCGGTAGAACAGTATGGTGCATCTTCCGGTTACGAATATATCGAGGAATTGAACCTGGAGGAACGAATCGCACATGATATAAATGACCTTCACCAGTCTGCCGCTGCCCCGAGGGTCAATCCAGGAAAATTTGACATTATCGTTGGCCCGGAGATATCAGGCATTGTGGCTCATGAATCCTGCGGACATCCCACCGAATATGACAGGATCATAGGAAGGGAGGGTGCACAGGCTGGTGAATCATTTCTCACAGGCAAGAATTATCCATACAGGATAGGTTCAGACATCGTGAACGTAATCGATGACCCGTCCATGGAAAAGAGCTTCGGTTATTACCGCTATGATGATGAAGGAGTGAAATCCAGAAAGAGATACCTTTACAGGAACGGGAAAACCAATGAATTTATCCTTAACAGGGAAAGTGCAGGAATACTTGGTGTAGAATCAAATGGAGGAGGCAGGTCTGCTTCCTGGAACCTTGAACCTCTTGCGAGGATGAGCACAACATACATCGAACCAGGCAATTACAAATTTGATGACCTTTTTGAAGGGATAAAACGCGGTGTGTACATCAAATCGTTCACAGAGTGGAATATTGATGATATCAGGTTCAACGAGAAGTATGTCGGCAAAGAGGCCTATCTCATAACAGATGGGGATATTTCAGGCAGAGTCAGAAGGCCAACCATTGAGACCAATACAGTAAGTTTCTACAGTGCGATTGATGCTATAGGCAAGGATCTGGAATTCAATGCAGGGATGTGCGGTAAAGGTGATCCGATGCAGGGCGTCGATGTATGGATGGGTGGCCCCCATATGAGGCTGAGGGATGTGTATCTTAAATGAGCTCCGTGGATTTGGACCTTATTTTGAAGAAACTCACCGGAATGGGTTTCCAGGAAGTTGCCCTTCAATATACAAAAACCCGGATGGAACAGGTGAGGTTCTCACAGAACCTCGAAGACCTTCACAATAACTGGGAAGAGGAAGGCGTTTCAGTTTTTGCCGCTAATGGGAAAAGAACTGTTTCCACGACTATAAAGAATTTTGATAAACTGGATGAAACTGCCAGGCGCCTCTGGGAGATATCCGGAAAAGTCCCGGAAAATCCTAAATTTGAAGGCATAAATCCAGAAAAGATCTCGTATGGTCCTGTTGAAAATTACAGGACTTCAGAATACGACATACAGGATATGGCATCTGGCCTAATCAATTCCGCCCAGGAGAATGGAGCAGAGAGGACTGCAGGAGCAATCTACAGAAGAAATAATGAAGTCACTGTAAAGACAAGTTATAACGAGTGCACTTACTCCACTGGAGGACTGGAGGTCTTAATCAGGTCTTTCAATGGTGATCTTACTGGTCAGGAATCCAGGCACTTCGGCAAATCTTTAAAGATTGATTCCAGGAAAATAGATGAGATTGGGAAAGATTCCACGTCTTCGCTTTCAGTTACCAGGGATATTGTGGAACTTGGACCTGGAAACCACACAGTTCTGATGTCACCCTACGTCATAGGGAATATCATCTCATACAGTTCAGATTTTCTTTCATATTATGCAGTTGAAAGCGATCTTAGCTGCTTTTCTGGCTCAATGGACCAGCAAGTCTCCTGCACAGATTTTTCGCTTGTTGATGACCCACTGGATCCGGCAGGTGTTGGTTACAGGGCCTGCGATGATGAGGCTACACCAACAGCAAGAAACACTCTCATAGAGAAAGGGGTGCTCAGGAGTTACATGCATTCCTATTCAACGGCAAAGAGGAGCGGGAATAAAACCACTGCAAATGCAGGGATAATAAGTCCGAATGCATGGCAGTTGAAAATATTGCCTGGCAAGGAAAAATTAGATGACATGGCCAAGGAAATTCAGGAAGGTCTTGTGATAAACAACTGCTGGTACACCAGATACCAGGATTACAGGAATGGAATCTTTTCTACGGTCCCTCGCGATGGAGTTTTTTACGTCAAGAACGGGGAGATTAAGGGAGTGGTTAAAGGAATACGGATAAGCGATTCTGTTCCATCAATACTGAAAAACATTACAGGCATTTCCAAAGAAGTGAAAAATGTGAAGTGGTGGGAAGAAATATCGCCATCAACGATGCCATCTGTCCTGGTAGACAAAGTTAACATTTCGCGCGCATTCTAGGCTATAAATCAACATACCCTATTTTTGACTTTCATTTTATAAAGAAACATTTTAGGATTTTCAATAAAATATGTAGTGTAGATTTTAAAAAAAGGAAATTTTTAAAAAAATAAAAAAATTTGTTTTTGGAAATTACTCTACTGCTGGACTCTGGGCAACTTCCTTCTGTACAGCTTCTGTGTAATCCTTGTGTGTGTAGCTCTCCTTAAGGGCTGAGAACACACCAAGCGGGTAAAACACCAGGGCTGTGACAAGGCCGGTAACTATCGTTCCTTCTGTAAAGGTAAGATAATTGTAAAGTCCGTCTGATGATATTCCTATCATTAACACCATGAAAGCTATGTAGCCAAGGTACCAGATTCCATTTTTCCAGTGCATTGAATCTCTGTTTGTTGTTCCAAAATAGCTGACGAGGCCGAATATAAGGCTTCCACCCAGCATTATGGATAGTGAGTAGACAATGGAAGTCCAGCCATCCCAGAAAATGATCAGAGAGGCAAGTGCCATTGCAATAGGTGCAACAACAGCCATACCCGGATACATGTGCTCCTTCTTTGTTACACCCTGTCTCCTTGAGGCCATAAGGGCCACTGGATTTGTTATGAAACCCAGGTAACCTGCGTCCACAGCATAATCAATCAAGTGGTAGATTGATGGCAATGGAGCAGACACAAGAACTACAAATGCACCTACTACAGCGAACGCAACGAGAGACCATATTGGAATTTCGTACTTGCTGTGCAGTCTCTTGAAGGTGTCACCAACAAAACCGGATCTTCCCATTGCGAAGAGGATTCGTGTCCCGCTTCCAAGGTAGATGTAGCCTGTCACAAACGGTGACATCAAACCTGCTATGACTGCTATGATAAAGATTATCTGCAGATTATTGGAGTGAGCAAACACGAAGAACGGGTTCACTCCGCCTGTGGTTACAGAGCTGAAATTTCCGGGTGTGAAACCCAGTGCTGACCAGTTTATGCTCAAAAGGACAGCGAATGCTACTGAGATGTATATCAAAGTCTCGAAAATAACAGTCAGAATAACTGCCTTTGGAATTATCTCAGGTTTCTTGGCTTCTTCTGCCAGATCAGGTATGACTCTGATTCCTCCGAAGTCATACATTGCAAGTGGCATAGCCAGCAGAATCCCTATTGGTCCAAATGGCACAAAGCCGTAGTTTGTCAGGTTTCCCCAGTTATGTACCAGGAATATAAGACCGAATGACATTGCCAGATAGAAAACCAGCTTCGCGATTCCGAGATACTTTGTCGAGTTTCCGAATCTTCTAACTCCAAAGTAGTTGAATGGCACAAATGCAAGCATTAATGCTAGTCCTATCAGAGACCCTGTCAGTGTTGGATATCCCTGCGATGTCAGCAGACCGTGGAAGAAATAGTCCAGACCCGCAACAATTGACACTGCCTCAATGGGTGGTATAAAGATATACCAGGTGAGGTCAGCAAGTGAGTTCAGAAGGTTGGTTAACCTTCCATGTGTATAGATTGAGTACCTCGTGGGGCCTCCTGCTTCGGGGTGCACCTTCGCGAGTTCCATATAGGTAAAACCTACTGATGTGTAGATAATACCACCAAAAATGAAACCGATGATAGCACCTGGACCTGCCAGGGCAACCATGCCCACAGTTCCAAAAAGTGCTCCATTTCCAAGGGCTCCTACTACGCCAATAATGACCAGTTGCAGAAGAGAAAGTTCTCTCCTTAATCTTGGCTTTTTGTGTTTTCCTGTAATAGGTTCGTCCATGCATTTCCTTAGGGGAGGTGACTTATAAGTTTTCGTAGAAAAGGTTTTATATCAGATATATAAAGCAGCATGATTTACAATTATATCTATAATAATAGTTTTTCTAAATATATTTCTATTATGATATATTGGGCATAACCCATTTCAGGCAAATAAAATATAGAGAAATAGAAAGTGGAAGAAAAGTTGACTGTTCTAGAAATCAGAGAACAGTTTATTGGTCCTGGTATTTACTACAAGAAGCTCGAGAGACTTTCTTACACCTGAGGTCATGTCCTGGGTCTGGTAGCCCTGTAGTAGTTTCTTCATGGATTCTTCCCTTCCGATACCCAGTATTGGGGCCATTGCCTGCAAGAGCCTTGCAGGAGTTCCTGAGCCAACGAAGACTTCCCTCAGCTGATGAATAGCAAAATCCATGTTTCTGAACATGAAATCTCTGGAACCCGGACAGGCAGATGCACCAAGGTAGAACCTGGAAAGGTCCTGTTTCTTGACCTTGCCTGACTTTATCATCTCAAGTGCCTTTTCCAGATCTGTTTCCGTCTGAAGCCACCCCATTGCTGATAGAAGACGGGTCCTGTCTTCATCTGTTTCAGAATTCCGGAACGCTTTCTCAACTACTGAAAAATCACCACCAGAAATTGCATACCCCAGTGCCACTGATGAACGGTCATCTGGATCAATGTCAAAGTACGTGTTGAACTTCTTCCCCTGTTCACTGGCAAAATTACTGTCTGAAGTTGTCAACGCAGCTTTAAGGGCTGATCTTGCAACTGACACATTTATCGGTTCATCTTTCTTTTTCTCGCCGAACCTTCTAAGGTGGCTTGAACAATACTCCAGTACCAGCTTTCTGATACCATTGCTCTCAGGTGCCACAAGAGACAGGGAATGCAACTGGCCTGCCACTTCATTAACGACTATTGGTTCATCCGAATCCCAGATACGCCTAAGCACTGAAATATAGGAATCCCTTTCCATCTTGCCTGCAAGCATTAGGCTGTAGGAATCGTTAAGAATCCCCCACAGGTCAAGGCTTGTGTAGGCAGAAGTTCCTGAAAGTATCTTTTCGAATGTTCCCCGATCATAGTTGGATCTGTAGAAACCAGTGAAATTTGCATTCAACTTTACTGGAACTCCGGAATGAAGGGCTTTTTCTTTTTCCTGGAATAAATCCGATATTACAGTTCCATTATCATAGTAAGTGAGAGGTATGGGCCACAACTGGTCAGTCTTATCACCTGAAAGCAGAAACTGCTCCTGCGTAAGATTGTATTTCCCGTCTTTAAGTGACTGGTACACAACAGGGTATCCTTTTATCTTAATCCATGCCTCCATGACCTTTGACACAGGCATTCCCGATACCTGTTCTATGGAACTCCACAGATCTGATCCTTTGGCATTTCCGTACATGTGATCCTTGAGGTACTTTCTTATTCCATCCCTGAAGT
>JBJKQM010000082.1:0-48970 GCA_046705365.1 Thermoplasmataceae archaeon | reverse complement strand
AGAAGACTTTGAGCAAAAACGTGAGTTCATCAGAAAGATAGTTGAAGAGCACATCAGGAAAAGAGATGATGCTGCAGCAGAGAGCCACAGGTTCGCTGAGGAAAGAGATATACTTAATAATAAAGTTAGGGAAATGCGCGAGGAAGTCAAGAAGAAGATCTCCGAGAAGAATGATCTTATTGAGAACGTGCAGAAACTTCGTGCTGAAAAGGAAGAACACTATAAAGAACTCTCAGAATTAAGAAAACAGTACAGAAAGGTCCGCGAGGAGACAAATGTTGAAGGCGTGGACAGAAGAAGCTTAAGGGCAAAGGAAAAGGAGCTTCAGAGACTTGAAACGAGGCAGCAGACCACCCTCCTTGATAAAAAGGAGGAAGCGAAGGTTGTTTCCGAGATCAGGAGATTGAGCAATGAAATCAAGCAAATCAAGGTTGTCCGTGAGAAAGAGCTTGAAAGCAATGATTCCATTAAGGACCTGAGCCAGAAGATCAACGGAGAGAGGAAGAGCGGCGAGTCCCTTAAGAAAGACATCGATGAAATCTCAAAGAAGATCACCTCGATCAGCGAGGAGATCAACAGGAGCCTGCAGGAGCTCGACGAGACCAGGAAAAATGCAGACGAATACCATGAGCAATTTGTTAAGTTCAGTCAGGAATCCACCAAGGAACATGAGGCATTTATCCAGGCCAAGAACGACCTGAGAGATCTTGAGAAAGTCATATCCAGCCTAAGGACTAAGACCAAGGCTTCCAAGAAGAAAGAGAAAGAAGCTGATCTGCAGAAGAAGGCCACAACTTTGTTTGACAAGTTCAAAAATGGGGAACAGCTTACAACTGAAGATCTTCTCATTCTTCAGAAAGCTGGATTCCTATAATCTTAATTTTCTTCTTCAATTACTTCTGAAGATAGTGATACGTTGTACACCCTGGATTTGCTCTGAAGATTCAGGCGGGGTGCCAGAACGCTTTCATGGATTTCGCATTCCTGTCCAATAACTGTGTTTCTCATTATGACAGATTTGTCTATGTTTGCACCGTCAAGTACTCTTACCCCGTCCATCAGGATGGAATCTTTTATGGTCACATTCTTCCCAATCTGCACACCGTCGTAAATTGCTGATGCCTCGATGGAGGATCCTTCCATGGCAGATACTTTCTCCCCAATGAATGAAGGGCCCTTCACTGTGGTGCCTTCAAAATGCCTCAGTGATGAATTTATGATCAGTTTTCCATTAACACTGTTCTCTGTATAATTATAACCATATTTCTCAGTCATAAGCTGGTTAGCCCGTATCATGTCATTGGGGCGTCCGGTATCCAGCCATGTTCCCTCGCCTATGAACCCATGAATTTTGATGCCGTTGTCAAGAAGCTTGGGGAAAAGCTGCTTTGCAAAATCATAAGGCACACCTTCTGGAATATAGTCCAGAACCTCAGGTTCCAGTATGTATAATCCTGCGTTGACCAGGTTGGAAAATGTCTGTTCCGGCGTTGGTTTTTCAAGAAATCTTGTAATTATGCCATCTTTCAGTTCCACAATACCCAGTTGGGACGGGTCTTCAACTGTTGTCAGGGCAATTGTTATCTTGGCCTTGTTTTTCCTGTGGAATTCCAGGAGCTTTCCGATGTTAAAATCGATGAGGGTGTCTCCGCTTCCCACTATGAAAGTATCATCAATGAATTTTGAAACCATCTTTATGCTTCCAGCGGTTCCAACAGGCTCCCGTTCCACTGAAAATAAGATATTCTGGTCTGGATGCTTGAATTTTACAACACCATTTATCAGGGCTTCAAACTTGTAACCGGCAGTTATTATTGCATCCTTGATTCCAGCCTCGTAATAGGAATCAAGAACATAGCCAATGCAGGGTTTCCCGGCAATTGGAACCAGTGGTTTTGGAATGGAATACGTTATTGGCCTGAGGCGGGTTCCTTTTCCACCCGCCATCACTACTGCCTTTAGGGACATGGGGAAAGATAGGTTATGATCTCATTAAGATTTCTAATACAGGAATGGTATATTATATGTAAAATGGATTATAATATACTTTAATGCTCATTATTGTGGAATAAATTTATATCGGGAATATACTTTCCACCCTGAATGAATAAAATAGCAAGCCTGGTCCCGTACTGGATTCTAAATTTCACAATCGGCTTCGGGTGGTTTTCACTTGCACCCCTAGTTCCAAATTTGATGGGTCAATACTCATTCAGTGATCCGTCTCCAATAATATTGTTGATTTCATTGTATGGTTATGCAATGGTTGTTGTGGCGCTTATTTCAGGATATCTTTCATCTAAATTTTCAGTTTCCCATATTCTGATGCTGGCTGCCGTCATATCCTCAGTTGGTCTCTTTCTGAGGGCCTTCTCCTCCACTTATGATTTCCTGTTGGTTGCTCAGATAGTTGCAGCAATTGCCTACCCGCTAGCGGTTGCCCCGGTAGGTGCGATTGCCCAGTCAATAAATCCAAAGAAGAGCCATACAATTGTAGGAGTGAGCATCGGGGTACTCTTTCTTGGAATGTCAGCCGGTTCATTTGTTACGCCAACACTTTATTTGGCACTTGGTGGTGTCCATAATGTATTTGTATTCATAGCCGCCCTATCGCTCATTGCTCTGGCAGCTCTTCCTCTGGTGTATAAATCCTACCCAAAAGATTACACCGGCAAATCACTGAAAGGATCAGTCAAACTTGGTATGTTCAAGAACTGGTATATAGGCCTGGCAATCTCATCACTCTCAGTTATGTTCGGCTCTATTGCAGCAAGTGAACTGTTGGCAAAGAGCTTCTCAACTGCACTGGAACTTTCCGGATCGTTATCAGGTTTGGCATTTCTTGGCTCAGCTCTTGGTGCAATCATTCTCCCTCCATTGTTCGAATCACTGGGCAAGGTCCGGGCAGGAATGGTCCTTACATCACTCGTGTCATTTCTTTCAATTGTTCTCCTTGCGTATTATCTCGCATATACTACAGAATCGTCCATTCTCATGCTTTCCTATTTCCTGTTTGGATTCTTTGGAAATGCCTTCTGGTCAATGGCCCTTACATCCACAACCAAGTATGTCAAGGACCCAGCTCAGGCTGGCCTGTCAACATCAATGTACAGCATGGCAACCAATCTTGGAGTGGCATTTATTCCGACTTTCCTTGGGCCTTACTTCCTTTCAAACGCATTGCAGGGAGTTGCAGTGGTTTCCGGTATGGTAGCTGTTGGTTTCCTAATGTCATTCTTCCTGAAAGTAAGGATAGGGGGAGAAGAGAAGGAAGTTTCTGCGGGAACACCGGCATAAATAACCCGCATTCCTTTTCATTATTTTACAATCTGCAAATTTAATTCGTTATCAACAATTATATCTGCGAAAAGGGGATAAAGTGGTAAAATGAACCCCTTCATATTCTTCTTCAAGAAATTCACCAATGTATTGAGAAGAGGACTGGTGGGGTCTTCCATTGGAGCTATTGTAGTACTTGTATACGGCACATTTTCTGAGTACTACATTGAAAATCCCATACCCGCTTCAGGTATACACAGTCTCTTCGAGAGCCTGTGGTGGGTGATGCAGACTCTCACCACAGTGGGCTATGGGGATACGGCAGTTCTTGGATTCTGGGGGAGATTAAATGCCATGGTTATCATGGTTGTCGGCATTGGAAGTCTTGGATATCTCCTTGCATCCGTCTCTGCCAATATTGTAAATTCAAGGTTTGCTGAAAGGCTTGGGAGTGTTAGAGCAAAAATGAGAGATCATATAATCGTCTGTAATTTTGATTCCAGCGGCAGGGAAATAATCAGGAAAATGAACAAGGAGGGAATGCCTGTTGTCATTGTTTCACAGAAACCTGTAAATGAGCAGGGAATGGATTTCCAGTATGTCAGGGGGAGTTGCCTTGATGGGAGTACCTTGGACAGAGCAGGCATTAAGAAGAGCGACACAGTGGTTGTACTTGCGGGGAAATATGTTGACTCCGAGGAAGCAGTTGAAATTGACGCCAAGACAATTGTAATGGGGATGAATGCAAAGAGAAGGAGTCAGGAAACAAGAGTCATAACTGAACTGCTTGAGCCTGAAAGTGAAGGGCACGCAAGAGCAGCAGGCATAGATCAGGTAATAGTCAGAGGCAAATTCTCCACACAGCTCATGGCCAAGGCTGTTTTCTCTCCAGGCGTTGCAGGGCTTGTGGAAGATATTATTTCAGACGATGGCAATTACAGGATCGAGGAACACCCGCTGAAGTCTCTCATCGGAGAAAAGGTCCAGGAGGCAATAAAAAAATACTCTGATGAAGAAACATTCATCCTGGGATTCAGAAAGGGGAAATTAATCCAGTACACTCTTAACCCGGAGGATATACTCGACTTTGAAAATATAATTCTGCTGAAACGGAGGAAGGCAAGGAAAAACTGACATTTCCTTCAATATGCGCCTTCCTAAATCATTTATATATGTTGCCTGACTTTTGAATAATAAGCATGCAGGAAAGGCAAGGCGGGTGGAGCATTGGATATATCTAGTATTTGGCAGTACTTTTTGAACAATTTCTGGTCCCTGACAATACCCATCATTATAGCAGTGGCCCTATTCGCTATTATTTATTTCTCAGTCAAGTTCATCCTCAAAAAATCCCAGAGAGAAAGAGAATTTGTCCAGGTCATAATGGCCCTGTTCAGGGGTCCCATTCCCGTTATAATCATTGGGTATACCCTAATTCTCATTGCACGCTTTCACCCGAGTGTTTATCCTCCAAACCTCTCAGAACCCATGGTGATCTTCATTGTGGAACTGCTTCTTCTCCTGACATCCATAAACGCCACAAGGAAGATAAGCGGAATTATACTGAAGAAATTCTTCAGCAACGGCAAGGTTTCAAAAAGATTCCTTCTCGTGGGAGTCTATTCTCTTGGGCTTGTGTTTCTCTTCTATATCATCCTGACTTCACCAATCAGTTTATCATTTCAGCAGGGTGCACTGCCAGCTATAAGTTTCATCACGGGAGTCATTGTCACTTACTTAATTGCCTATATAATCAATCTGATAATATCACGATACCAGGTTACAATACAGCAAAAACAGCCACAGCTAAACACCACCATTACTTTTGGAAGGAGGGTTATAATGGGCGTTATAATCCTGATCGGCGTCGGCGCTACTGCCTTTGCCAGTTTCCCAGGGGCTTCTGGTGCAGTTGCTTCGTTGTTTGTTGCTGCCGGTTTCACATCAATAGTGATTGGTCTCGCCGCCCAGTCAAGCCTTTCCAACTTAATTGCAGGAGGAGTGATCTCAACATCACAACCCTTCAGGATAGGGGATGCCATAATCTATGACAATGAATACTGCTTTGTGGAAGACATAAGGCTGATGTTCTGTATTCTCAGGACGTGGGACAACAGGCGGCTCATGGTTCCAAATCAGATGTTCCTGAGTTCAGTTGTTAAAAATTACACCGCAGTTGATCCCAGCAAAACTGCTATCATCTACATTCAGATCACTCTTGAGAGTGACCTGGACCTTGCAATGGACATAATGAAGAAGGCAATCGAGAGTCATCCCAACTATTATCCCACTGATGGGCTCCCGTCAGTTCAGATAATGGAATTCACTGAATATGGTGTGCAACTCAGGGCACTGGGCAGGGCAAAAGACCAGGGAAGTAACTGGAACCTTGAAAAAGAGGTATTGTACACGATCAAGAAAGAGTTTGACAAAAACGGCATTAGAATAGCTGTTCCAAGACGGGAAGTTATCCTCAGCGATCCTTCCAGGATGTATAAGAGGCCAGATCCTGAAGAGAAGAATAAAGACTCTTCCAAGAAATCCTGATGATTCCGGGCTGTTTGTCTGACAAGATTTAAATCTTCTGATATATAAGCTCACATGATGCATGGAAACATAGCGGGGTGTAATTCCTGGTAGTTGCATATCCAACATTTCTACAGCCCTATTCAGCCGAGGTGACAATTCTCCTGGTTTTCGTTGACGGCCTTATGTTTGGGCTTGCCCTGAAAAAGGCTTTTGTTTCAGTCATCCTGATACTTGTCGCACTGGTTATTGCATATTTCCTGGGCCTGACTTTCGTACCGAATATCTCCCTGAGTACAGTGGTTCAGAATTTACTGAGCTACAGTTCCTCGGTTCATTTTGGTAGCCTCATAATCACGTTTTCAATAGTGGTCTTCATAATTGGACTGGGAATTGGTCTCTGGAGAGGGTGATAGAAAAGAGCAATGCCTTATATGTTATGGTATGTAGGAAAACAGGTGTTTTGCATTAAACTATTTTAGGCTAACCTAATTATACTACAGCACTATTGTAGAGTGTTGAATTTCGCTCTTGGCACTAGGCATAATTCTCTCAGAAACATCAGTATACCCGGCCCTGGCTGGATTGTTATGATAGCGGATTTTGATGCTGCCAGCATCCTGACCGCAGCCCAGACAGGCCTTACATTCGGGACCGGCCTGATTTGGTTTTTCCTGGTGCTTACTATCCCCCTTTTTTTCATTCAATATGTATCGGGTAAGGTTGGCCTAGCAACTGGAAAAGGCCTGGGCAGTCTCATAAGGGACAATTTCTCGAAAAGGGCAGGTTATATGGCTTCTGTCCCAATGTTTGTGACCGATATACTTACCTATACCGCAGAGTATTTTGGAATTGCACTGGGATTCAGCCTGCTAGGGATCCCGCTTATTTTCGGCCTTCCAGTTGTGTATTTTCTGCACATTGCAGTTGTGTCATCGGGCAAATACAGGAAGACAGAAAAAATACTGGTAGGAATAAGCGGTCTGCTGATTGCCTCATTCCTGGCTGCGGGGTTCTTCCATCAGTGGCATAGTGCCCTGACCTTCTACGCCTCGTCATCAGGAAGTTTCCTCTTCATGGTGGCAGCAAATGCAGGTGCTGTAGTCATGCCTTTCATGCTTTTTTACCAGGCTTCCGCAACGGGGTTAAAAGGTGGAACAACAAGATCGGTCAGGTTTGACACCCTGGCAGGAGCAATTATCAGTGAGATACTGATGATCGTAGTGGAACTTCAGTTTTCAGGAATATATGGCACAGCACCAGGTGGAATGTTTTCCCAGCAGGTAATGTCACAGTTCTTTTCGGGTCCTTTTTGCACTTTGTTTGCCATGGGCATCATATCGGCCTCTTTCCTTGCTCTGGTTGTGGTATCCCTTGGTAGTACCTGGGGAGTGTCAGAGGTCATGGGTCTTTCTAGGAGAAGGCAACTAATTCTATATTCTCTGGAAAGCCTTCCCGGGGTAGTAATCCCTTTCATTTTCACCAATATGATCAATATAATTCTGGACCTGATGGTGGTATTTGTTTTCGTCCTCATACTGCCGGGCGTGGTAATGGGCCTTCTGGCCGGGAAATCTGCCATAATGGGAAACGATAAATTGAAAAAATGGGAAAAAGCTGGCTACTGGATCAGCCTTGCCAGCGTTCTTGTACTTGGGTTGGTCTCTATATAGACTTATTCCTGGAAATATGGTGTTTTAAACTTCACACCTTTCCTGATAAGGCTTGAAGAACTCTCGTATCCTGCATCGGCATGCCTTATTACACCAATTCCGGGGTCCGCGTTCAACACCCTGCCTATCTTTTCAGCTGCCTCATCAGTTCCGTCTGCAACCATTACGAATCCTGCATGAATTGCATTCCCGATTCCAGTCCCACCACCATGGTGGACTGACACCCAGGTCGCTCCTGAAGATGCATTGAGAAGTGCATTGAGTATGGGCCAGTCAGCAATTGCATCGCTGCCATCCTTCATTGCCTCTGTTTCCCTGTATGGAGAAGCAACGGAACCTGTGTCGTGATGATCCCTGCCTATGGCTACCGGACCTGAAATTATCTTCTTCTTTACCATATCATTGATAAGCATGCCAATTTTTTCACGGAGCCCATATCCTGCGTAACATATTCTCGCCGGCAGCCCCTGGAATTTTACTCTTTCCTTTGCCAGTTTAAGCCACTTGACAAGATGTTCATCATAGCCGAAGTTTTCAATGATGGCCTCATCGATTTTGTAAATATCCTCCGGGTCTCCGCTCAGTGCAACCCATCTGAAGGGCCCTGAGCCAACAGCAAAGAGGTCCCTGATATAGCCTGGTACATAGCCAGGTATGTCGAATGCGTTCTCCAGGCCTCCCTCCTGTGCCCTGGTCCTTAGGTTATTCCCATAATCGAATACATTTGAGCCTTTTCCCTTGAACCATATTATGGATTTTACTTCCTTTACAATTGATTTGTAGACCGCATCCTTGTACTCTTTCGGTGACCTGTTCCTGAATTCCTCAGCTTCCTGAACCGAGTAACCTTCTGGAATATATCCCACATTGATGTCATGTGCAGCGGTCTGGTCTGTCACAATATCAGGAATTATGCCTCGTTTCTGGAGTTCCGGATATACTGTGGCTGCGTTTCCGAGGAGACCGATTGAAAGTGGTTTTCCATTCTTGAGGGCCTCATCTTTCATCCTGAGGGCTTCATCAAGACTGTCAGTCCAGGTATCGAGATATTTTCCCTCGATCCTCCTGTCTATCTTGGATTTATCAACTTCAACTATTATTCCGACCCCGTCGTTCATTGTAATGGCAAGCGGTTGAGCACCGCCCATTTCGCCCAGCCCGGAAGAAAGTATCCATTTTCCTCCAAGCCCTTCCTGGTCAAAATCCTTCCTGCCTATGGCCGCAAGTGTCTCATAGGTTCCCTGCAAAATTCCCTGTGACCCAATGTAAATCCAGCTGCCCGCCGTCATCTGCCCGTACATTGTCAGGCCACGTTTCTCAAGGTCCCAGAATATGTCATCAGTTGCCCATCTTGGAACAATCTGGGAATTTACTATAAGTACCCTAGGCGCATATTTTGTAGTCTTGAATGCCCCAACAGGCTTTCCTGACTGTATGAGGAGCGTCTCATCGTTGTAGAGTTCCTTGAGCATGTCAACTATCTCATCGAAACATTTCCAGTTCCTTGCTGCTTTGCCCTTCCCTCCATAGACAATCAGATTGTCAGGGTCCTTGGCAACTTCTGGATCCAGATTGTTCATCAGCAGTCTCATAGCTGCCTCCTGCCCCCATCCGCGACAGCTTATCTGGTTACCTCTGGGCGCATGAATTACTCTCTTGCCCCTTTCTTTTGACTCTGGACTTTCCATACTGATCATGGTGCCATGGGTATTTTCATGATTAACTTTTTGCAAACGCCGAATTTTGGCAAACAATAATTTTAAGGCTTGACTCCAATTTTAGGGCAGTTGACTCTTAAGCTGATATCATGGAATGTGAATGGTATAAGGGCTGCAGTCAGGAACGGGCTTATCGATTTTATATCTTCCGAGGATGCTGATGTTTACGCCTTCCAGGAGATAAAGGCAGATGATTTCCAGCTGCCGCTAGAGCTGCAGCAGTCAGGATATGAAATGCACATAAACCCCGCTGAAAAGAAAGGTTATAGCGGAACAATGGTCCTCACCAGGGTCAAACCTGTTTCAACATTCACAGGATTTAATTCGGCGCATCCTGAAAATGAGGGGAGAATACTTGGGCTGGAATTCGAGAAATTCTGGTTCCTTGACATATACTTCCCAAATTCACAGAGGGGGCTCGCCCGGCTTGATTACAAACTGGACTTCAATCAGAGGCTTCACCAGACTGTCAATGAACTCAGGAAAACAAAACCAGTAATCTTCTGCGGCGACCTGAATGTGGCACACACTGAGATTGACATTGCAAGGCCGGAAGACAACAGGAACAATGCAGGATTTACAGACGCTGAACGTCAGTGGATGACCACCTTACTCAATGACGGTTATGTGGATACCTTCAGGCTTCTCAATAAAGATCCTGATAATTATTCGTGGTGGACTTACAGGTTTGATGCAAGAAAAAGGAATATAGGCTGGAGGATTGATTACTTTATCGTATCAGATGAGATCAGAAATAAAGTGAGGGATGCCCGAATACTGGATCAAGTAATGGGCTCCGATCATGCGCCGGTCACACTCAGTATTGATTTTTAAGTCTTGATTTGTCCCTTATGAGGGTGTTCTCTCTACCCTCTCCAAGGGAAAGGACGTCTACCGGGATCCCCAGTTCCTTCTCAATCAGTGAGATATAGTTTCTCAGGTTCTGTGGAAGAGCCTGGTATTTGTCCTGCTTGATTATCTCGTGATCTATCTTTCCCCAGGAATCAAATTCTGTATATGCAAGATCAAGACCCTCCATGTCCTTGAAGCTTCTGGGAATGTAATCAAGTTCCTTGCCGTCTCTTTTGTATGAGGTACAGACCTTGATCTTGTCAAGCTCACCAAGTGTATCGAGCCTGGTAAGGGCAATTCCGTCAACGTCATTGAGGGCAGTTGTATACTTCAGCATGGGAAGATCCAGCCAGCCAACTCTTCTTGGCCTTCCAGTAGCTGTGCCATATTCTCCTGCAAGCTCCCTGAGATCATCTGCTTCCTTACCCAGCATTTCAGTGGGAAACGGTCCGGCTCCAACCTTTGACATGTATGCTTTTGCTACACCAAGGACGTAGTCCACTTTCCTGAACGGGAAACCTGCTCCAGTTGAAATGGCTCCAGCAACTGCATTGGATGAAGTTACAAATGGGTACATTCCGAAGTCTATGTCAAGCATTGTTGCCTGTGCTCCTTCGAAAATTATGCTCTTTCCGCTGTCGTAAAGTCTTCTCAGGGTGACCTCAGTGTATTCAAGATATGGTTCAAGTTTCTTTCCTGCCTCAAACAGATCCCTGACGATCTGTTCCCTTCTCTTCGCATCTGCAAACTCGGAATCAGAAAGCAGGCTCTGCTTCATCTTGTAAATGGTTTCTATCTTCTGCCTGATTATTTCGGGGTCAAGGAGATCTGCCATTCTAATGCCTGTCCTGGCATACTTGTCCTCGTATGTGGGTCCGATTCCCTGGGCTGTTGTTCCAAGGCTCAGTTTTCCACGCACTTCCTCCTCCTTCACGTCAAGGAACTTGTGCATTGGTGTGACAACATGGGCCATCTTGCTGATTTTGATCTTTGCCCTGCTCTTCGATTCGCGCAGGGTATCTATCTCTTCCAGAAGGGCGAATGGATCTATCACCATTCCATTTCCCAGGATTACGGTTTCACTTTGCAGGGAACCGGAAGATATGAGCCTGAACTTGTATTTCTTGCCGTCAACCACAACAGTGTGTCCGGCGTTGTTGCCACCGCTGAACCTGACGGCCACCTGGTAGTGGCTTGTGAGGAAATCAGTAATCTTTCCCTTGCCCTCGTCTCCAAACTGCAATCCAAGTACAATGGTTATCATTGGTGCAACCTCCAATCTTCAGAATCGTGCTCAGGGATGTCAGTCACTCCCGCTAGGTGCTCAAGCCCATCAGATATGTGTTTAGCAAATTTCCAGTCAAAACAGTGAATGCCCGAAAATCTTTTTACTGGCTCCACTCAACTTTTATTGTGACCGACTTAATAACGTTTCCTTATAGGATTTCGCCTGATTCTAGATTATATTGATTATAAGCAAACCAATAAAAACTATAAGTTCATAGAATAAATTACAGTGAGATATCTATGAGTTACATTAAGATCACAGAAGGGCAGGGCGTTGAAATACCAAACAATCCAACTATTGGGTACATTGAAGGAGACGGTATTGGCCCTGATATAACAAAATCATCAATTGCTGTTATTAATGCTGCTATAGAAATTGCATATAATGGTGAGAAGAACATAATCTGGGAGAAGGTCCTCGCCGGAGAAGAAGCGATGGAAACCACCGGAAAACATCTTCCACAGGAATCATTAGACCAGCTCAAGAAATGTGTTGTTTCAATAAAGGGTCCACTCACGACCCCAATAGGACAGGGTTTTAGAAGCTTGAACGTCACCCTGAGGCAGTACTTTGATCTGTATGCCAATATTAGACCCGTGAAATTTTTCCCCGGTGTGCCGACACCGGTCAAGTATCCGGAAAAAATGAACATGGTTGTATTCAGGGAAAACACTGAGGATCTTTATGCGGGAATAGAATGGAAATATGATTCGCCTGAAGCGTCAATGGTAAGGAAATTCCTTGCAGATAATTTTGAGATACCACTTACTGATGATACTGGAATCGGTATCAAACCCATCAGCAGGTTCCGTTCACAGAGGCTGGTCAGAAAAGCAGTAGAGTATGCTCTGAAGAACAAGAGAAGAAGTGTAACACTTGTGCACAAGGGCAACATAATGAAATACACTGAAGGAGCTTTCAAGGAGTGGGGGTATGAACTTGCCGCAAACGAATTTAAGGAACAGACTGTCACAGAAGAAGAATTCAACAAGTCCCCTGATTCATACCAGGACAGACTCATAATAAAGGACCGAATAGCAGATAACATGTTCCAGCAGATCCTCACTAGAACTGAGGATTATGATGTCATTGCCACAACAAACCTCAATGGAGACTATATGTCAGATGCACTTGCCGCACAGGTAGGAGGACTTGGGCTGGCTCCAGGCGGAAATGTGGGAGACAATTATGCAATATTCGAGGCAGTTCATGGTACAGCACCAAAGTATGCAGGAATGGATGTTGCTAATCCAACCTCACTTATGCTCTCCGGTGAGATGATGCTCAGGCACATCGGCTGGGACGAAGCTGCAGATATCCTTGAAAGTGCAATAATGTCCGCATACAAGGACCAGAAAGTTACCCAGGACCTGGCAAGGGTGCTGAATATCAAGCCCCTGAAATGCTCCGAATTCGGGGACGAGGTAATCAAAAGGATGAGGGGAAAAAGGTCCGATTAGACCCCCATAATTTTTTATTTCCAATAAAATATTTATTTTTTAAAGCTATATAAATCTACATGGCGAAGCCGAGGAAAACAGCGGCCATTATAATTGCCGTCTCCATCGCTGCATTCACAGGCCTTTATAGATTCTTTCCAGTTACAGCGCACGAGAATATCCCGGCTTTTAGCAGGGACGTCACTGTAATACAGTACACTAACGACTCGAATGCGCCCTTCTTTGCAAACCTCACGATACCCGGTACAGCCAGTTCAGTGCACATAGACATGTCACTCAATATTACCTACTATGGCGTTGGAACCAGCGTTCAACCTTCATCGGTCATAGTCGGCATCTTCTCAGGCAATAACACCACATATGGCCTTGAGAGGGCAGGATTCTACCAGCCTTCGAATGGGTACTATGAAATAATCATAGATCCCATGAGCTACAGCTATGAAATCCCGCTGTTTGATCACAAGAACGTTTCAAAAATCATAGGTTATGACTACGTAAACTACACATTTAAGGGAAAATCATACAATGTAGGGATTGACACCACCCTTGACGGGCCGGTACTTGAAGTGCATGTCAACTGGATCCAGATGTTCTATACTTACACCAGATATTAGGCCGGATGCATAAAGGCAGCTTTCAGCGCCTCAAAATGGCGAGCCTCTCCTCGACCATATTCTGCATAAGGTAACGCAGGCTCTTGGTGGCGGTTAAGTTGCCCCTTGGCCCTGAAGAGCCCAGATATTCAGTTGGCAGGCCAGGTGCATCATTGACTGAAATGGCACTTGTGTTCATTTTGTCAAGGGCAGTCATTACAAGGTTGATGTCTGAAGTGAATATTCCTGCCTGGTTTGAGGGCCCAAACTGGTTTGAAGCGAGGATCGCGTCCTTGAAGGATCCAACCTCATGGATGGTCAGGACAGGGGCCAGGACCTGGTTCGTAACAAGCTCGGACTGGAAATCTACATTCTCAAGTATGGTGGGCTCAAAAAAGGCGCCATCCCTGTTGCCTCCGAAGGCAACGTAAGCTGCATTGTTCCTTGCCGTGTTTACTTCATTCTCAACTTCTATGGCTGCTGACTCCTGTATCAGTGGCCCATAGTCTGTAGCTTCATCTAGGGGGTTGCCGGGTTTCAGCTGCTGTGAAAGTTCAATGAGCCTGTTCCTGAAGTATTCGAAGGACTCCCTTTTTATGAGGATATTCTGTGCCCTCACAGGAGACTGCCCCTGGAAACCGAATGCCGATTTCACTATTGATTCAGCAGCACTGTCAAGATCTGCATCATCCCACACGATCACAGGGGATCCTGTGCCGGTTTCCATAATCAGCCTCTTAAGGCCTGCTTTTTTCATGACAGCGGGGGCGTTTTGAGACCTGCCGGAGAATGTTACTAGCCCTAACAACTCACTGTTCATCAACTGGCCGGTAACTTTGCTGTTTCTCTCGGTAAGCACCGCCTGGACCGAGTCAGCCGGCAACTCTGCCTGATTAATTATTTCAATGAGATTCATGGAGGAAACTGGCGCCAGCGATGACGGTTTCAGCAGGACAGAATTTCCTGTTGCAAGTGCAGCCGCTGCCCTGCTTGATAAGGAATAAAGAGGTTCAGTGAAGGGGCCCAGGGAAAGTATCAGGCCAAGCGGAACATTTGAAGAAAAGGCAATAAGATCGTTGAGCGGCTTTTGTGTTCCGCCATTATGGGATGTTCCCTCAAGATACTTCATCTCTTCGGCTGCAGAAACAAAGGCCTGGGATGACTTATCAACTTCAACTCTGGCTTCCCTCAGGGGCTTACCTGTCTCAGAGGAAATGTCTCTTGCCAGGTCCTCAGCTTTTTTCCTAATGCCTTCTGAAATAGAATAAAGTGAAAGGGAGACCCTGAATTTTGGTATTTCTCTCATCTCCTTTGAAGAATGATACCCCTTCCTTAGAACATCCCTGACCTCACTTGTGCCAGTTTCTGTTAACTCATGGAAGACTTCGCCGGAATATCTGTTCTTCACTATCATAGTACATAATTACGACCTGATACTAAATCAGACCCATGCGTACTTGCCCGTGCTCAATCCTGGCCGTCAACGTTGTCCTTTATCTCGTATTTCCAGATAGGCAACTCGGAGTTTATCTCTTCCACAATAAATTTGCAGGCTGTAAAGGCGTCATCTATTCTCCTTGCTGAAACGGAAACAAGGAAGGCATATTCTCCAAGAGGTATCTGTCCAACTCTGTGTGTAATTGTGACCTCGGAAACCCTGAATCTTTCCACGGCTTCATTGCTTATTTTTGTCATAAGCTCCTTGGCCATTTCTTCATAGGTTTCAAAAAATATTGATTTCACCTTGGGGGAGTCGGTCAGCCTTGTGCTCCTGATCATGGCGGTGATCACGTTCTTTATGTCTTCATCTCCTGTCTCCAGTTCGGAAGAAAGCTCAATCTTGTGATCTACAATATTTATGCCCATGAAGGAACAATTTTTTCATGCACATGGACGTATATAATACTCTCCACTGTATGTGGGAATTCGCTAAGAACCCATAATTTTCAAGCTGATCTCATTTAAAAATAACAAAACAATATTTATTGAACTGAGGCATACTTTAGAAGTCCTATGACTAGAATACTTGTAACCGGTGCAATGGGTCAGATCGGAACTGAACTCACAGATTTGCTGGCCAGAAAATATGGAAAATCCTCTGTGATTGTATCGGATATAAGGGAACCCGCCACATCCAGGAATGATTATGAATTCGTTCAACTTGATGTCACAAACCATGAGAAAATAGCTGAGGTTCTCAGTGAGTATTCGGTCACGGATGTTTTCCACATGGCTGCCATTCTATCGGCTGCAGGTGAAAAGGAACCTGCCAAAGCATTCTGGGTGAACTCAAATGGAACATTCAACGTACTGAATGAGTCACTGCTTGCAGGCGTAAACAGGGTTGTTATCCCGAGCACCATTGGAGTTTTTGGAAATGAAACACCTGCCACCAGCACTCCTGACATTACCATCCTGCGCCCCAGGACAATGTACGGGATTACAAAGGTTAATGCAGAACTGCTGTCCCTTTATTACAGGGATAAACTGGGACTGGATGTCAGGGGCCTGCGCTATCCCGGTATCATAAGTTATCTCACTCCGCCATCAGCAGGCACAACCGACTATGCTGTTGATATTTTCTACCACGCGGTGAAACACCAGGATTATACATGTTACCTGAAGGAAGATACAGCGCTTCCAATGATGTATATGCCAGACGCACTTTCCTCACTGGTAAAACTTTTTGAAGCCAAGAAGGAAAGACTGACCCACTGCCTGGAGTATAATATACAGTCATACTCATTCACGCCGGCTGAGCTCTATTCCCTTATCCTTGAAGAAATACCGGAGTTCAGGATATCCTACGCTCCGGATTACCGCCAAAAGATTGCAGAAACCTGGCCACAGTCACTGGACACGTCCTTTGCGGAGAAGGACTGGGGATTCAGCCCCACCTATGATCTCAAGGCGACAGTCCACGATATGATCCAGAATCTCAGGAAACTCATTGCCCATGCCTGATATTTCCCATTAAGAATCATTATAAGTTACCGGCGTATATGCGATTTCCCACAGGGAAGGCGTGTAACCAATGGAAGTACCACTTGAATCAGTTTCGCTTAAGAAGACTTACAGAAACAAGGGCAAGGAAACTCCCGCAATAACGGACTTCACATTTTCAGTCAAGAAGAGTGGAGTATTTTCAATGCTTGGGAGAAACGGTTCAGGCAAGACCACTTTTGTCAAGATTTCAACAACGCAACTCACTCCTGACATGGGCAATGTGAGGATATTCGGCAGGGATTCAGTGGATGAAGAGAAGGAGATAAGGCATATGATATCCCTGGTCCCACAGGAGAGCAGGCCATTTCCACACCTTACGCCTTACGAACACGTTTATCTGTTTCAGAAAATGAACGGCAACTCCAGGGAGGGGTCCAGGAACCAGGCAGATTCCATACTGGAACTACTGGGAATGATGGATTTTGCAAAGACAGAGTGTGTAAATCTTTCAGGAGGCCAGAAACAGCTCACCATGGTTGCCATGGCGCTCTCAGTTGATACCAGGATGTATTTTCTTGACGAGCCCACAATAGGGCTTGATATCATTACCAGGAAAAGAGTGTGGAATGCCATCAACAGGTTCAAGAATGCTGGCAAATCCATTTTCCTGACAACTCACTATCTGGACGAGGCAGCCCAGCTAAGTGATGAAATCGGGATTGTGAGCCGCGGCAGATTTGTAAAACAGGGAACCCTAGATGAACTCAGGACTGGACTTGAATTTGATACAAGAGTGGCCATAAGGGGCAATTTTGATAAGGAAAAATTCACGAAATTCGGTAAGGTTCAGATTAACAACAGCGGGACGATTGTTTTCACCCACCAGGAAAAGGTTGAGGAGATCCTCTCGGACAATGCCATAAGAAAAGAGAGAATTGAGATAGGTCCGGTTGGGCTGGATGATGTTTTCATATCACTTGTTGGCGGCGACATAGGAGATGATGAGAATTGATTCGTGAACTTCTGAGGTCCATTTCAAGCATGACGATTGCCAATGGGGTCATCCCTCTCTGGAGGAGGCCAATGGCAC
This sequence comes from Thermoplasmataceae archaeon, assembly GCA_046705365.1. Lineage (GTDB taxonomy): Archaea > Thermoplasmatota > Thermoplasmata > Thermoplasmatales > Thermoplasmataceae > JAJZOM01. The sequence continues at coordinate 31,545 of JBJKQM010000082.1, read as the reverse complement.
TCATAGCAGTCATATCTACCCCTTTCTCGTTCCTGTTCTTCATTTACCTGTTCGGAGGGCCATCAAAGATCCTTGTGGGGGCAATAGGCGGAATACTATTCACCATTGTTAACGCATCCACCATGCTACAGACAGACCTGCTGTTCTATAAACTGGATCTGAAGTTTCAGCAGATAGTAGCATCCACTCCGGTCAAACCCCTAGTTTACACATTCGGGCTTGCAACCGGCAACATTGTATTCACACTGCCAGGCCTTGCCATATTCATGGGCATAATCGTATACGAGGCTCATGTTGGAATATTGCAGGTTCTTTCCATTATAGGGGTTCTGATTGTTACCTGGGTGATTTTCTCCATGTTCTCATTCCTTGTTTCAACCAGGGTGCGAGAAATGAGGGATATCTGGCCAATATCCGTGATGTTTTCAATCATTTTCGGGGTTGTTCCGCCCATTTATTACTCTGTGTCCACCCTTCCGGTTGCCATGCAGTATGTAGCTTACGTGGTACCGACAACCTGGGCAGCCATCCTGCTCAAGGGCATAGTCCTGCAGGGTTTTGCGGGGATGGCTGTTCCTGCAGCAGTATTTGTATTGGAAATGTTTGGCGTACTGGCATTCACCAGTAAATTCTCGGACTGGAGACTGAACAGATCATAAAAAAGTGAATGTGTTCAGTTATTCTATATTGACTTCTACAACACACTTGTTGTTTCCGTCAGAGAATCTTTCCTTAATATCGAATTTCTGGTTTATGGAGCTTTTTATAATTTCTGAGCCTAGGCTGCTGCATATTATCTTGCTGTTGTTCTTTGCAAGTTCGTAGAAAATGCAGTTGTGCCTTATTATTCTCACAACATCGTCCGTTATCTCGAGCCTGGCATAATATCCTAGCTTATTCAATGTTGACACGAAATCCTGCAGCTTGGAGATCTTGTCTTCTCTTGACAGGTTCTTGCTTCCGGCTGCTTTTACCCACCCGGATTCAGTGACAATCTTGTCCGCGACTTTGCCAAGAATCTCGTTCACCTTGTCTCTCCCAAATTCGCTTTCAATCTCCCCAACAAGCATGGTTGCGAACGAAACATATCTCTTTGGAAGAAGGTTCATGCCTTTCTCTGTAAGTTCATAGAATTTCCTTGGCCTTCCAGGTCCTCCGCCTCTGAAAAATGACCTGACATAGCCTTTGAGCTCCAGGTTTTCCATGTGCTCTTTGACAGCTGTCTTGTTGATCTTCAATAAATGTGCAAGGTCGTCCATGCTTCTTTCAGAATAGCTCAGTTCAGTGATGATGTTTCCTTTTACTCTGCCTAGAAGAACAGCGAGATCATCATCCATGTCATGGACAGTTTCCATAGTAATCTAATCTTACATATCAGGCACGTATAAATATTTTAGTCAATTTAAACATAAGAAAGTGTTTAAATATAGTTTCAACATATTCCAAGCAAGGTGCCAACAGTGCCGGAACTAAAGATTACAGGACTAAGTGCTTCGGTTGAGGACAAACAGATCCTCAAGGGAGTAAATTTAACAATAAAAGGCGGAGAAATGCACGCTCTTATGGGCCCAAACGGTGCGGGAAAAAGCACACTTGGCAACGTGCTCATAGGACACCCAAACTACAAGATTACCGGAGGTTCTATTGTACTGGACGGTGTTGACTTAACAGAAAAGACACCTGAAGAAAGAGCCAAGGCCGGTCTGTTTCTGGCTTTTCAGAGCCCAGTTGCAGTTGTCGGTGTCAAGCTTTCAACATTCCTGAGGACTGCATACAGGCAGACACACCCGGAAGACAAGGTTAGCTTGACTGAGTTCTACAACAGGATGAAGGCCCACATGAAGAAAGTTGGACTGGATGAGTCCTTCATGTCAAGATCAGTAAATGACGGTTTCTCCGGCGGAGAAAGGAAGAGACTGGAGATTTTGCAGATGGTCATGCTAAGGCCGAAAATTGTCATCCTGGATGAGATCGACTCAGGACTTGATGTGGACGCATTGAAGCTGGTTGCAGACGAAATCAAGGAATTTTACAGTGAAGATGTTGGTTTTCTTATTATCACACATTACCAGAGAATACTCAAGAACATAGAACCCCAGTTTGTCCATGTTCTCAAGGATGGTAAAATAGCAATGGATGGAGACAACAAGCTTTCCCTCAGGATTGAGGAGGAAGGCTACGACTGGATAAAGAGTGTATAAGGAGGTTAGGTTATGGAAGTTGAATATAGTAAAGATGCAGAAATGGAAAAGCTGCTTGAGGACCTGAAAAACTCCAATATAAAGAAGGAAGACTGGGAGTTCCACGATGTGCGAAAACCCACTTATTCCACTGGAGCAGGCCTTAACAAAAAAGTCGTAGAAGAAATTTCAGAAGTGAAGAAAGAGCCGGACTGGATGAGAAGATTCAGGCTCAAGGCTCTGGAGATTTTCGAATCAAAGCCGGTTCCCACATGGGGTCCGGATCTGTCAGGAATAGACTGGGAGAACACCAATTACTACACCAGGCCTGATGAAGTTAACGCGAACAACTGGGAAGACGTTCCTGACGATATAAAGAACACATTTTCAAAACTCGGGATTCCCGAGATGGAACAGAAATACCTTGCAGGTTCTGTAGCCCAGTATGACAGTGAAGGTGTATACCACAACCTGAAGAAGGTGTGGGAAGACAAGGGCGTGGTATTCATGGATCTGGATTCAGCAATCAGGGATCACCCGGATCTGGTCAAGGATTATCTCTGCAAAGCTGTTCCAGCAACAGACAACAAGTTTGCCGCACTTAATGCAGCCGTATGGAGCGGAGGTTCATTCCTGTACGTTCCAAAGGGAGTCCAGATTGACATGCCTCTCCAGACATATTTCAGAATGAACGGGGAAGCAACCGGACAGTTCGAGCACACAATAGTTGTTGCAGACGAGGGCTCAAAGGTGCACTACATAGAAGGGTGCACTGCTCCAAGATATGATAAGAACTCATTGCACAGTGCAATTGTGGAAATCTACGTGAAGAAGAACGCACACGCAAGGTACACAAGTGTACAGAACTGGTCAAAGAGTGTTTACAACATGCCTACAAAGAGAGCATGGGTGGACGAAAACGCCAAGATGGAATGGGTCGGCGGATCGCTGGGCTCAAAGGTCACGATGCTTTATCCATCCTCATATCTGAGGGGTCCGTATGCAACTGCACACAACCTTAACGTATCACTGGCAGGCCCGGGAACAGTCAAGGATACCGGGGCCAAGGCACTTCACCTTGCGCCGCACACAAACTCGAGAATTGTTGCAAAGAGTATAAGCATAGAAGACGGAAAGGCCATTTACAGAGGACTGCTCAGAATGAATAAAGGAGCTGAGCACTCAAAGGCTCACGTCCAGTGCGATGCACTCCTTATCAATGATGACTCACAGAGTTTCACTTACCCGCATGATGAGATTTATGAGCCAACCGCTACATTCGGACATGAGGCAACCGTAGGAAGGATTGGAACAGAAGAGCTTACCTACCTTAGATCAAGGGGTCTAAGCGAGGACGAGGCAAGTTCTATGATAGTTCTCGGTTTCCTGGATGACGTAATGAAGGAAATCCCCATGGAATTCGCTGTGGAGATGAACAGGCTCATCAAACTTGAAATGGGTAAACTTGGCGCAGTAGGATGATCCCATGGAGAGCTACCCGGAAACATTAAAAACAAGACTTAACGACGCTGCATACGAATTCAGGAGGGACGCATTCCTTGCCTTCCTGAAATCTCCTGTGAGGGACTATAAGGAGAGCCCCACAGTAAAGGATTACGTTGAGATCACAGACAAGGAACTGCAGGAGATGCTGTATGGAGAGATCAGGAAACCAGAAGGTTCTCCCACATTTTCTGACAATGCAAACATAAAGATCTTCAACGAGGAGATAACTGTATCAGAGGACCTTAGGAAGCAGGGAATCGTGGTGGAATCAATGGCTGACGCCATAAAGAACCATCCCGAGCTCATGAAGAAGCATGTCTATCCGGTGCTGGGGAAAGAAAGGATTGAATTCCTCATAAATTCAGCCTGGAGAAACGGTCTTTTCGTCATTGTTCCAGAGAACGCCACTACCTCAATAAGTGTCCATTCCATCTCGGATGCAGCAACATCTTATGCTTACAAGACAGTGGTTATCTGCGGCAGGGAATCCAAGGTAAGATTCACCGAGGTTCACGAGTCAACCGGCGAAGGAAACGGGATTCAGGGCCAGAACATCTACTTCTTTGCAGATGAATATGCAAAAATTCAGTTCCATTATCTTCAGGACAAGAAGAACACAGTGAGGGATATCACCTTTGTGAAACAGTTTCTGGAGAAATATGCAGAATTCTCATTCTTCCACATCAATCATGGTGGATCGAAGGTCCTGTTTGCAGATGAGTCGCAACAACTGGGAAAAGCATCCGATTTCAAGGTTTTTGGAGTCAACTTCTCTGCGGATAACCAGAAAATGGACATCAGGGACAGCAGTTTCCAGGCCGGTATTGAATCCACAGCCGATATACAGGTCAGGGGCGTTGTCACAGGAAGGAGTTCAACAATCCACAGAGGAAATATTGATCTTGAGGAGGTTGCAGTCCAATCATCAGGATTTTACGACTCAAAGATCCTGCTTCTCTCCAAGGAAGGCTTTGCAAACAGCAAGCCTGGACTGGAAATCAAGAACAGCAACACAAGATCCAAACATGGTTCAGCCATAAGCAATGTTGACGAGGAACAGATCTTCTACCTCAGATCAAGGGGAATTGATGATCTGGTTGCAAGAGGTATGGTAACAGCGGGCTTCGTTGGCTCAGTAATTGAAAAAGCCAAAGACGAAGATTTTACCCGAAAGGTTTACCAATACGCAGAAGGTCTTGGAGCCAATGCTTTCCTCGGAACGGCTTAAACAAGATTTTCCATTTTTTAAACAAGAGGGGAAATCCCTCATATATCTTGATAACGCAGCTACCACACAAAAGCCATCCATGGTAATAGACGCAATTTCAGATTTTTACACAAATCATAACAGCAATGTTCACAGGGGAATTTATCGCCTGAGTGAGGAAACTACAGATTTGTACTGGAAGGCAAGAGAAAACATTTCCCGGTTCATAGGCAACACGGACCCCAGGCAACTGGTGTTTACAAGAAACACAACTGAGGCTCTCAATCTGCTTTCGTACACCCTTGGAAAGGACCTCCATCCCGGAGATGAGGTTCTTCTTTCAATAATGGAGCACCACTCCAACCTGGTGCCATGGCAGTTTCTCCAGGAAAAGGGCATTAAACTTCGTTTCGCCGACATCAATGACGACGGCACCCTGAATATGGATGATTTCAATAACAAGCTTAGCAGCAGGACCAGAATTGTTTCCATCACACAGACTTCCAACCTGCTGGGCACGATTAACGATGTAACCGAACTTGGAAGGCTTGCCCACGACAATGGATCTGTCTTCATAGTGGATGGCGCACAGAGCGTCCCCCACATGCCTGTAGACTTAAGCCGGCTGAACTGCGACTTCCTGGCCTTTTCAGGACATAAAATGCTGGGCCCAATGGGCATAGGCTGCCTTTTCGGCAGGATGGAGCTTTTGGAAAAAATGCCGCCTTTCATTGGGGGCGGGGAAATGATAAAGGAAGTTTACGAGGATCATTCCGTTTGGGCCGATCCACCTGATAAATTTGAAGCAGGGACTCCAAATGTTGAGGGCGCCATTGGCCTTTCGGCAGCAGTGGATTATTTGCGCAAACTGGGTATGGATAAGGTGCGTGAGCACGAAAAAGACCTGATAGCCTATACCCTCCGGAAGGAAATGGAGACAGAACTCAAATCCCTTGTATCCTATGGTCCAAGAGACACACAGGAACGGGCGGGCATCTATACATTCAACCTTGGGGAGTTGCACCCACTCTCTCTCGAGAAAGAACTTTCCAGCATGGATATCAGTACAGGGAGTGCAATACATCCGCATGACATTGGCACCCAGCTAGACAGGGATAACATAGCTGTCAGGGCAGGGCATCACTGTGCAATGCCCCTTACCCACAGGCTGAATGTCGTTGCAACTTCCCGGGCTTCGTATTACATTTATAACTCCCGCAGTGATATCGATAAGCTGTTTGACTCTTTGAGCAAAATACAGGTGGCCTATTCATCATGAGTGAGGAGGAGATAAACACTGAAATCCTGCTTGACCATTACAGGAATCCCCATAATTATGGACAGATAGAAAACCCGTCCTCAAAGATCCTCGAATATAATCCTGTTTGTGGAGACACAGTACAGATGACCGTTAAGATAGATCATGGCAAGATTTCTGATGTAAAATTTATAGGTCGGGGGTGCTCAGTGAGCCAGGGCACAGCATCCATGCTGACAGAATATGCAAAGGGAAAAACTGTTGAGGAAGTCAAGGGAATAACACCGGAAGATGTCCTTAAAATGCTTGGGCTCTCTCTTGGCCCAAGCCGGGAAAAATGCGCATTATTATCCTTAAACACCTTACACAAATGCATAAAGAACTATGAGGAACAGGGAGGAAAAACAAGTGACTAAATTCAGGGTATCCATAGAAAGATCCGCATGCATAAGCGATGCCATATGCACAGCCATTTCAAGCAACTGGTATATGGATGCGGATGGAAAGGCCAGTTTTCACAAGGAATACATAGACGAATCGGAATACGAGGATAATCACGAGGCGGAAATATCCTGTCCCGTGTCAGTTATAAAAATTGAAAAAGTATCCTGATTCAGGCTTCTCAAAGAAAGACGCCCAATATCTGGATATCGTACAGCATGTCAGCCAGCTGGCCCGTTCCCTGCAGCACAGGTAGCTGGTTGTAGTTTCCAACTTCCATCTTCTTTACCGCGGATTCAAGTGTTTCGTTGGTGTTTGTAACGATGGGGTTGCTTATCATGACATCCTTGACAGGCTTGTCAGGTAGCACAATGTTTCTCTTTTCTATGAGGTATGTGACAACATTCCTGATTCCTTCCCATGACCACGGGTCTTCATCATCAGCCATACCGGTTTCAGATAGATGATGGCTGGTTCCAACGTCAACATTCTCGAAGAGGTCCCGGTCTGTTATGAGTCCAACGAATTCACCGTCAGAATCAACCACGGGGCATGCGTAAACTTTTGAAAGCCTCATTGTAAGTGACACCACATTCAGGGGGGTGTTTTCCCATACAGGGATTGCAACAGCCTTGAGGACTTCTTTCACCCTCTTCTTCCCGTATCTTGCAGTCACTTCTGTGAGGAAATTCTGTGGGGTCAGTATTCCCGCAATTTTATTCTCGTTGTCCACCACAGTAAGATGACGCCTGTTCTGTTTTATCATCTCAAGTGCAGCCTTTTCCACAGGGTCTTCCTGGTTGACAGTAGGGGCCCTCCTCATGGTCATGGCAGTTTGGGTTTCATCCGGATGGTCAAATATATCCCTTCTGCTGATGATTCCTGCATATTTCCCTCTGGTATCTACCAGCGGGAGTCCTGTAATGTTGTTCTTTATGAGAGTTTTGATAATTTCATTGACTGTGCTCGGAACCTTGTAGGTTATGGGGTTCCTTGTCATTATATCTGCCACGATCTTTGACATAATTGGTAAATATTTGCACAATATATTAATGCATATTCTAAAACATGTACAGACAAGTAACCAGTATCTGTCAGCAGGGGGTTTTTCAGGCTGCTAAATATTAAAAAAAGGGATTACGGTAAGGAAAATTCCTCACCTGGCTTTAGAACCTTTACCTCTGTTGAATTCCCTGCGAGCTTCTTGAACTCTTCTGGATCCTGTTCTATAGGAGGGAAAGTGCCAAAGTGCATGGGTATGGTGTACTTTGCTCCAACAAATTTTGCTGCAACTGCCGCTTCTTTTGGGCTCATGGTGAAAAATCCCCCAATTGGCAGGAGTGCTACATCCGGGTGATAGAGTTCTCCTATTAGCTTCATGTCTCCAAAGAGGGCCGTGTCTCCCGCATGATAGATAGTTTTCCCGTCTCCGGAAACCAGGGCGCCGCACTCATTCCCGGAGTGAACAGCCTGGGTAAGTCCCATGCTTATGTCTCCAAATTTGGTGAGGTTTCCCTTGTTCATCCCTATGAAGTTATCCTGTGGAGTCCCGTGTTCTCCTCCCATTTCTGAAAGTTCAAACATGCCCACAATCTTGGCGCCAGTCCTTTTGGAAAGTGTGAATGCGTCCCCAACATGATCCATATGATTGTGTGTGACCATGATATAGTCCGCCTCTTTAATGTCAGATTCCTTCATGGCAGCCTTAGGGTTGCCGGAAAGAAATCGATCAATCAAAACCTTTGTCTTGCTGAATGAAACCATCCAGGCTGCGTGTCCTAACCATTTTAGTGTTACCATAAACTCTCATAAATGCTATTTGGGATTTGTATAAACGATTTTCCCTATCATTTGTGCCTATGGCCGTGTCAAAAGGTCAGGCTAAGCAGTGTGAGGAAAAGCACCGGAACTCCCACAATGAGTCCCACTTTCATATAATACGCCGGAGATATGGAAATTCCGCTCTTCCTGTTCAGGGTGTGGAGCCAAACCAGCGTTGCAAGTGATCCTATTGGTGTGAATTTTGGGCCTATGTCATTTCCCACAACATTTGCGTAAACCAGTATGGATGAATTGTGCAGGTTTGAAATTGCCAGGTTCCCAAGCAGAACTGAAGGCAGATTATTCATGATGCCGGCTATTGCGGCAAAAATAAACCCTGATAGAACAATTTGTAATGGGTAGTAAAATCCTGAAATTGAGGAGAGTGTACTGGAGAGGATGTTGGTCAGCCCTTCTCTACCAAGGCCGTAAACCACAATGTACATTCCAAGCGAGAAAAGCACAATCTGCCATGGGGCCTCTCTCAAAGGCTTTACCACGTCAATCTTCCTGCCCCTCCACGACAGTCCCAGGAGGAGTGCTGCTGCAGGGACCGCAATAAATGAAACAGGAATGGAAAACAGCCCGCCCAGTGAATAACCGACCAGAAGAACGACAATAAGCGGTAAGCTCAATCTGAAAATAGTGTTATCCCTTATCACAAGGCGCTCGTCCTTCATATTCTCCAGGTCAACCTTTGCAGGGAGCTCCCGGCGGTAAAACAGGTAAAGGAAGAAGATGCTGGCCGCTATGCTAACGCCGTCAGGGAGGATCATCTTTAATGCATAATCCAGGAAACTTATGTTGTAGTATCCTGCTGAAACAATATTGACCAGATTGCTTATGATAAGAGGTAAACTGGCTGAATCCGCAATGAAACCAGTAGCCATAACATAAGGTATTATTGCCTTGGGGCTCACATTTGCTCTCTTCAGAAGGAGATAGATGATGGGTGTCAGTATGAGTGCAGTGCCGTCGTTGGCAAATACTGCTGATATTGCTGATCCTAGAAGTATCACCATCAAGAAAAGGGCAACACCGCTTCCCCTGGAGAATCTGGCTATTTTTATGGCGGCATATTCAAAAACCCCCGCTTCGTCCAGCACCAGTGAGATGATGATGATTGCCACAAAGGTGAAAGTGGCGTTCCATATGATATCCCAGACAGCAACAACATCACCAAAGTTGACTGCACCCACAATGTAACTGATAAGGGCACCAATAAGTGCCGAATAGCCTATCTGGATGCCTTTCGGCCTGAGGATCACCAGAAGCAGGGTAAAGATGAATATTGCAAGCGACACTATGAATAGATAGCCCATGGATCCCTCTACCCTATCACCAGCCTGCAGTTTAAGGCTGCCTATATTGAAGCAGTTACCACTGTATAACAAATATAAACGCTCCAAAAAATGGCTGATCTCACTGCGCGATAAATCTTATAATTACAGGTTATACCTTTAGCTAATGATTGGAGCTATCCTTGCCGGGGGTTACGGAAAGAGGCTTAAGCCCATTACTGATGAAGTCCCCAAGGCACTTGTACAGATAAGAGAAAATTATACCATAATGGATCGCCAGATTTTTGATTTCATCAATATGGGCGTGAAAGAGATCTACATACTTTCCGGGTATCTTGGTGAAAAGATCGAGGAGAGGTATGGGGCGACACACCAGGGGATCAAATTCCATTATCTGAAAGAGGAAAAACCACTGGGAACGCTATTTTCCCTGAAAAGCCTGATCTCGGAGAGATCAGATGAAGACGTCATACTGAGAAACGGCGATACAGTGACGGACCTGAATTTCAAGAAGTTCATTTCTTTTGCACAGCATTCAACTTATGGCCTGACAATGTTTGTCACCAGAATGAGGAGTCCATTCGGCATAGTGGATATGCTGGGTGACCAGGTAACAGAATTCAGGGAAAAACCGATCCTTGATTATTACATAAATGCCGGAATATACTATATCAAAACATCTGCTTTCGATCTTTTCTTTGATGATTATGTGGACAAGGAGATAGAAACTACAGTCTTTCCGAAACTTGCAAAAAGAAAGCTCACGGGTGCCTACACTGAGGAAACAATGTGGATGGGCATTGACAGTGAGAAAGACCTTGAGCAGGTCAGGAGGGAATACTCCAACAGGTCAGACTTCAACTGGGGCTACATAAAGAACCTTTATGAGGAAAATGGAAAGAGCTTCAAGGAGTTTTTTGTAAAGGCCGGTGAGCAGGTCCGGATAGATCCCGGGAAAAACAGCATAGTGAGAATAAGTTCTGGCAACGGTGTTTACAACAATAAGGACTCAAAGAAGTATGGAGCTGGTGATGTTATACAGCTAAAAGAAGAGACGAATTTCGAACCACATGAGAACACTCACCTAGAACTAATCTCTATTTAGCAAAATTTTTTCCCAATTATTGTGCAAAAAAAGGCACATAAACACCATTTTAACATATGGACCACTAGATTTCCTAAGATACGATTTTCGGATTTGTAGAAAACAATTTTGGGGAAAGTTTAATATCTAACAAGCTATAGAACGACGATTTCTATGACCGTTATGACTAGGGATGTGCTAATTAAGGCACTCGAGAAAACCTATGGGCGCAAAGGGATGGTCAAAGGAGACGTCGAGGAATTGTGCGATTTTGTACTTTCCTTCTTCGGATATGACGACTACGTGCTGGATAACGTTCTTTCCGCGCCCGAAAGAGATGTTTTCTACAACCTTGAGGAGTACGGTTTTCTGGAAACCCACAGAGAGGAAGTCAACATTATCAAGGGAAGATCCTGGAGAATCAACCAGTGGACCTACAAGAAAGACAATATATACAAGGCTGCAGACGGAATAGAGGAAGAAGAGCCTGAAGCCAATATCTACGATGAAATTTTCAGGGAAATGGAAAGCTAGAAAAAACGGGATATATGGGCCTTAAGCCCATTTTATAATATTTTTTGTTTTCAGAGAACTGTAAGTTCCTTGGTGAATTTATTGAATGGCCTGCATTTGCCGTTCGTGAATGCGGTAGTATCCTCTATTCTCACTCCACCTTTTCCAGGCAGGTAAATTCCAGGCTCTATTGTGAAAACCGACTTCTCGATCATCAGTTCTGTGTTTGTTGGGACGAGATAAGGATCTTCGTGTACGGAAATTCCAAGGCCATGGCCGAGCCTGTGTATGAACCTCTCCCCATATCCTCCCTTCTCAATAATGTCCCTGGCTATCCTGTCCGCATCTGCATAGGTGTGTGAACTGGACAATTCAGAAATTGAAGTCTCCTGGGCTTCCCTGTTGATCTCATAGATCTTTTCTATTTCAGGAGGTGCACTGCCAAGGAACACAGTCCTTGTGGTATCGGATGAATATCCTCTGTAACTTCCTCCAAAGTCGATCACAATGGGCTCATTTTTCCTTATTTTTCTGTCAGAGGGTGAATGGTGCGGAACTGACGAATTTTCACCTGCTGCAACTATACTGGAAAACGCTATCCTGTCCAGCCCGCTCTTCATGAAGTTATTCTCGAGCATGGCAGCAACATCCTTTTCTGTTATTCCCTCAGTGATTTCATCCAGTGTCTGTTTCAGGGATTTCTCCGACCTCGAAATGGCGGTGGAAATCCTGTCCAGTTCTTCACTGTCCTTTATCATCCTGAGGGGAGAAATCAATTCACCAGCAGGCTTTGTTCTTGCTTCCTGTTTCTGGAATAGCGGGTAATACTGAAAATAAGGAAGTGCATCGTCCACGGCTATACTTGAGGGCTTTAGTGAGTCCATAATTTCCTGTGCAATCCTGTAAGGGTTGTCGTTGTCTGTCCAGCTGTGCACATCTGTAATCCAGCTATCCTGCTCCAGCTGTTCCTCAAGCATTTTCGGGCTGATAACCGTGGCCTCTTCGCTGGAAACAAGCAGAAGCGCAAGCCTCTCCATAGTTTCAGTCTCCAGTCCGCTGAAGTAGAAGAAGTTAGGGCCCGGTGGAATAACGACAAGGTCCACCCCTTTTTCCGACATGTTGTCCCTCAGTCTCTCAACCCTTTTCTTTTCAAACTGAAAATTACCTGCCATATGTTTCTAATCCTCTATACAACATATGTAGAATGGCGAAATAACGTTTCTCATTCCCGCTTAAACACTGTATCTTTTCTGGGAATATCTGTAAAGCCTCATCCATAAAAGGTACGTTATTATGACAATCATGAAGACCATGAAAAGATCTATGGCGTCAACAAAGAGGAGGTTGTCAGTAGCTATTCCCTTTGAAATCAGCATCATCAAACCGTTACCAACAGAGTAGGTCTTCCCCCCTATCCTTGCGTACTCGCCTACCATTAACCCTCCCCAGTAGCTGCCAAAAGCTGCCATTGAGCCTGTTATCAGCCCGGGAATTATTCCGGGGAATGTCAGGTATCTTATCTTCCTGAACCCTTTTATGCTGAAAGTCCGGGTTACAAGGTCGAGATCACGCGGTATCGAGGCAGCGGAGCCGTAGACGTTAAAGAAGATATATGCAGCTGCGGAGAGGAAGGTTACAAGCAGCACATTGAAATTATAGGCCAGGGCATCACCCATGAATACAGCAAGCCTGGGGGTTAGGTACACAACAATCAATGGAAAGAGAATGGGTGCAGGTACTGAATAGATGATCTGGAAGATACCGGTTCCAAGTCTACCTGATCTTCCCCTGCGTCCGAGGTACATGGCGAGAGGCACCATGGTTATGAATGTGACACCAAACACAATGGCTATTCTAAGGAGATCTATTGCAGCTGCTACTGTTAGCTGGCCCAGGGTAGAGAGGTCGACCAGGTATGTGAGGAATGCTGCCCCAAATCCTGCAAGTGCCACAAAATAAACTGCCAGTCCGGAAATTGTGAGCAGAATCCCCCCAACAATTATGTTCAGTGAGCGTTCCGACATTCTAAGGCGCCTGGATTTGCGTGGTGCGCTATCCCTGTTGGAGGACATTCTGTTCATGGAATAAACTGCATTCACTCCTGATGATATGACCTGTGTAATCCTTCCACCTATTGCTGAAATGAAAACATTGGGTTCGCGCCTTCTGACTTCATTCTCCTCCGGTACATTGAGATCGAACGTGAACTTTGATGACCGTTTGAGGAGAGGATCGATTATGAAATAGAAATTCAGGGCTATTGCCACAATAAGGAATCCTATGAGCAGCAGAATTTGTGAAAACTGGTCGTTTGCAGCGTAATTCACTGCAAGTGAACCCACACCGAAAACCTGGTAGTTGGAGGTTCCTATTGTAATGACTTCACTGAGTGTTATATAGAAGAGGCCACTTGAAAAAGAAGGCATCACATTTGAAATAACATGGGGGTAGGAGGCGGGCAGATAGAGATTCCTTATCCTTGAAAAAAGGCTGACGTCATATGCCTTTGATACCTGGAAATACTCTTCAGGGATGTGGATGATTGCTTCATAGACCCCAAGGATGATGTTCCACAGGAGAGCTGTTACAATCAGAAAATCTGACGCAAGGTCGACGCCGGTCTGTCCGCCGACCCTTTTTATGAAGAAAACCAGTATAATGGGAAAAAATGAAATGACAGGGACTGCCTGCAGAATGTTTGTTATGGGTATGATTATGGCTCCAGCAGCCTTAATCCGTGCAGCAAGGATGCCCAGGAACAGGGCAATTACAATGGAGAGAATCATCAGGAGCCATATTCTGAGAAACGTGTCAGCGATTGCGTAAACCATGACAATATAGGTGTATGCATTAACCGCCATCCATCCTCAACTCCTCCGGTTTCCATCGGGGTTCAGGTTGGTATTGACACCATGTTGTAAAATGTTATCATGGTCCTCCCCTCCTGCCAAAGAGTCCGAAGAAGAGCATGGATATGAGTCCGGTTGCCAGCAGGCTGACAATAGTCTTCGGACTGTCAAGAAACAGGTGCCTTACGGGGTCTTTATTTGGATCAAACCTGTCAACGTGGACTGAGTAATGATCATCGAACTCCACCGCATGCACACCTCTTTTGGAATTTGGGATAGAACTTCGCCAGTCTGCAATCTGCCCCTTACGTTCCCCTATAGATCTGGAGAAAAGTCCGCTCACTTCAGGGCTCGGTACTTTGCTTCCGTCGGGGAAGAACTTGGGGAGGTCCATATTGCCGTATGCGAGCACGCTTGCAACAACGGTGTTCCAGAAATCATATGGGCTTTTGTTTAGCTGCTCTACCATCTACTATACCTCAATATTATGATCTTATTGGTCATAAGTCTGTTGGAACGGATCGGGTCTCCTGTCAAATGAAAAAATGTGTTATTTCTTCCGCCTTTTTTCAAGGAGATTTTCCGGAAGAATCATGGAAACCACAAAATTCGGTTCATCAACAATTTCACTGATCCTGAGGTTGCCGGCAACACTGCACAGGGCGTAGCCCTCTTTATCAGAAAGTCCGTACTGCTTCAGTTCTTCTATCATTTCAAGTGTTGCATTTGATGCGGCTTCATAGAGATCAGGGCCCACGCCCATTGCCACCAGCACGGAACCCTGGTGGCTCTCATGGGAAATGAGCTTTGGAAATTTCCTCTGGGTTGATTTATGCAGTTTCACGGATACAACGATTTCAGCAGAAGTCTCTATGGCGGTTCCGCATACTTCCCCATCCCCCTGCGATCCGTGTGGATCAGCAAACGAGAGTAGTGCACCCTTGACGCTGACAGGCAGGAAAAGGCTGGAACCTGCCTTAAGAAGCTTATTGTCCATGTTCCCACCAAAATCCCTGGGCGGAATCATGCCATATTCACCCTGCGCAGGTGCTAGACCCACGACCCCAAGAAATGGATTGAGTGGTACACTTATGTCCTTGAGGAAGGCATTCCTTGTCCTTGCCTGCCCGTTATCAAGCTCCCATATGATCAGTTCTTCACTGAATTGGCCCTTGAGAAGTCCGAAGTTGCCGAGAATTGCAGTCCAGCCCCACTTACCTGTTGTAAGTTCACTTATGTTCACTTCCAGTGTATCTCCGGGTTCAGCTCCCTCTACATATACGGGGCCAACGGCACCGTCAAATTTACTGTCATCTATCTTGTGCATGTCCCCGGTTGTGTAGTTCTCCTCAATCTGCATGGTGGAAGAATCGGGTATCACTACCCTGAATTTTTCCCCAGGCTGTACAGTTTCAACCGGCTTGTTAAAAGGTGTCCACTTGAAGTGGACATTTTTCAGATTTGTTCCATCTACTGTTTTCAGATCTCTTCACCTTCCTCCAGTGTAACATTTATACCTTTCTTGAAAGCGTAAAGTATAGCTCCGGCTACGAGCCAGACAACTATAAAGATAACGCCGTAAAATATAATTGTGTTCACTGAGAGGAAAGATCCATAGAGGGCAAACACATAGATTGCGGTTGCGACCAGTGGGACAAGCACATAACTGAGCTTCAGCTCTTTCAGTTTCCTGAAGTAGAGCGGGAGTGAGGTATTGATCAGTATGTGGTCGATTATTGTGCCTGTCCCAGTCCAGAGCCCGGTCATGATAAAACCGTTGAACGGCCCGAAATACCAGCCTGTGAAGGTGAATATTACAAGGCCAACTACTGTATTCACCAGGAGCGACATGTGTGGGCTTTTGTGCTTCGGATGCGTTTCTGCAAGCTTTCCAACAAGCATGCCATCCTTGGCCATTGTATACATGTCCCTTGATCCGGCGTTGATGATTGCAAGAGTGTCAACAAGGCCACTGTTCACTATGAACAGGAACATTACTGCAGCCAGGATCATGCCTCCATCCTGAAGTGCAAGCATTAGGCCCGGAAGGAAGTTCGTATAATATGTTCCCATATTTGCAGGTCCCCACCCGATTGTCATAACGTAACTCATGAACAGGAAGAACAGGCCAAGGACCAGTATGGTGGCTATGACACCCTTCCTGATGTTCATATGTGCAGACTTTGCCTCTGTTCCAAGGAAAGTCATTGAACCCCAGCCTGCCAGTGAAGTGAAGGAGAACACAAGGCCGAGTGCAACGCCATTCCATCCTGTTGGAGAGTATCTTGTTGTGAACACAGCCGGATCAAAGGGTTGTTTTGCGTGAACCAGAATCACAACTGCAACCACAAGCAGTAGAAGCATTTCCAGTGCACCTGTGTATACACTGTATTTCAGTGAATTCTTTATGCCTGAGTAAGCAAGGGCAAATGCTCCGAGGGCAGCTGCTATGCCGAATGGGTACCATGACCAGGCCGGGAGGTTAACTCCAAGGATCTGCAGGCCGTACTGTGCCGCCAGTGCAGTTTCGAAGTAAATGAAGGGTGTAGCTCCTACCACTGTGTATAGCATATACACCCAGCCTCCAAACCCTCCGAACCGGGGTCCAAAGCCTCTTTCTATATATCTGTAGTAACCGCCGCTTGAAGCTACTTTTCTGGAGAATGCGTAAACCACGAAACCTGCGCTCAGGACCCCTAACAGGGCCAGTACGTAGGTTAGTGGCAATGCTCCATATGCGAAGGAAGCAGCTCCAGTCATGGTGGCGGTTACAGCAATTGCAGGCGCTGTGAAAGATATCGACTGAAAAATCAGTTCAAGATAACCCACAGCACCTTTGTGTAATTGTCTGTCATTGGATGCCATGTCAGCGTTACACACACTATCTATTTATACGTTTCTTTGATAAAAAACGTGGGAGCACCACGCAGCACATTACTTGATATATTGAACTGGAAAAAAATAATAATCTATCCTTTCTCACGGGTAACCTACTCAAATTATCTACAAAATACTGGGGAAGATCAGCATTAAATTTAACCATGTAAAGCAAATATAGGAAAAGATAGGACAGATGGTTGAATCTAATTCCCGGGAAAATTCTGAATTGATCAACAGGAGATTCAGGTTCATGCTCATTTCAAGGGCTGCCAGAAGCGCAGCCCTGATCTTTGTGACCCTGTCAGTACCTCTCTATCTGTTGCATCTGAACTTCAATATCATTTCAATTGGGCTGATCTATCTTTTCGTTTCACTTTCAACCGTTGCAATTTCACTGGGAATTGGGTTACTTGGTGACAGGATAGGATTCAGGAGAGCCATGGTAATTGGTGAACTGCCGGCCTGGGTCATAACTGCGGCCCTTGCATTCAGTACAAATATCCACCTCATCCTGGCTGGAATCATTCTTTCAGGAGCGGCAGGCTCACCCGGGGCTATGCGTGGTGCAATGTCACCCGGAATCAATGCATACATTGCAAGTAACTGGTCTGAGGACAAGGATAGGGTTTACCATATGGCCCTGATAACATCGGTCGCATCCGTCTTTTCTATACTGGGTACACTTATGCTATACTCCCAGGGATATATTGGTATTTATTATGGCATAATCGGGTCGTTCCGTTTTCTTTACGGAATCAGCTTTATCCTCATTGTAACCTCAACACTCTCACTACTTTTGCTTAAGGAAAAGCCTGTCCAGAGAAAAGGAACCATCATAATGAGAAGATCTAGCGGAAAACATGTCCTGAAGGTGGCTGCATCAAATGCCGTTAATGGTGCAGGGATAGGGCTTTCCATTGTCCTTCTTCCAGCATGGTATGAACTGCGTTATGGCATAACCCCTTCACAGGTTGGACTGGCATTCCTCGGTTCCTACGTGGCTTCCGCAATTGGAGGATACCTTGCAATCAAATTCATGAGCAGCAGGGATCAGGGTGTACTCAGGATAGCATCCATAACCAGGTTCCTGCAGGGGGCAGTACTTATCGGAATGGCATTTTCACCATTCGTATGGCTGGCGGTATCCTTCTACACGGCAAGGACATTCATTGCAGGATTCGGCATTCCAAGCAGGAATGCGGTTAACGTCAGTGGAATTCAAGATGGGGACTTTGGTGCAGGAACAAGTATCCAGGGAATATCTGCTAGGGCATTCCAGGGCTCCTCAGGTGTTTCAGGGTACCTCATGGACATCTACCTGCCTTTCCCCATAGTTCTGGGTGGGGCAATACAGGCCTTCAGCGGCGTCTTGTACTATAAACTCATGAAGAAATGAGGTTGGAAGGAAAGAGGATCAGAGATTGAAAATTTTACCATCGATTCTGGTTGCCGCCGGCATCTTTTCGGGATCGATCCTGTCCTCAACTCCCATTATTAAGTAAAGTTCATTCAGAAACATGGCAATCTTGATGTTGTCAACCAGGCCCAGCAATCCGATCCTTATCATCAGGTCTGCCTGTTTGCCTATTCCTCTTGCAACAATTATATCCTTTTCAGCGAGTTTATTCGCAAGTTCGGATGACTGCATAGAAGGCCTGAACGCGACCACTGTGTCAGAATAATTGTAGGGGTTTCCATAAATCTCCAGGCCCATTCCTTTCAGCTTTTCCCTTACAAATGAAGCTGATGCATGATGCCTGTTCCACCTTGACTGTGCCCCTTCCCTGTCCAATATTCTCAGGGCCGTCAGCAAGGCTCTGAAACTCCCGGTAGAAGGTGTATAGGGAGTCTCGAATTTTTTCATGAAATTCATTGTAATCCTGAGATCCAGGTATGCAGGCATATTGGCTGAATCAAGAACATATTTTTCGCCCTCCTGGCTCATGCAGACTATTCCAAGTCCCGGAACTGAGGCAAGTCCTTTCTGGCTGCAGCTTGCAAATGCATCAATGCCCCACCTGTCCGTTCTTATCTCTGAAGCCCCGAATCCGGAAACGGAGTCAACGAGAACTTTAAGCCCCATTTCCTTGGCTTCAAGCGTTATTTTATCCAGGTTGTGGATGGAGGTCCCATTTCCGGTTTCATTGTGGACCAGGAAAATGGTCCTGATCTCCTTATTCTTTCTGACGATATCCTGAATTTCCCCAGTCTCAATTCTTTCGTATTCGTTTTTTGCCAAGATATGTGGGACAGCACCCCGACGTTTGAGGCTGTCCACCATTCTGTTCCCGAATTCCCCGAATGTGACTGCAAGGACATTCTCTCCTGGTGATATCATGGAGTAAATTATGGATTCAACAGCAGTTGTTCCCGATCCGGTAGTCATCAGGGCATGCCCGGAGCCGGAAAGCGACTTCAGTCTCTCAGAGGCTTCCTTCACTATGTCCCTGAATTCGTGAGAACGATGGTTATGGACGTAAGCAGATGATCTCAGGACCTCATCCGGCACATCAACGGGCCCCGGGATAAGCAGCATTATTTAACCTCCTCAATTGCCTGCAGGAGGTTATCCAGTGTAACTGATGCGACTCTCTTCTGGGCTTCGTGTGTCTGGGCACCAATATGCGGAGTTATTATGACATTTTCCATGGAAAGGATTTCTTTCTCGATTTCAGATTCAGGAGGTTCGTGCCAGAGTACATCAGAACCGTAACCTCCAAGCTTGCCATTCTTCAATAAACGGAAAAGTGCATCCGGGTCCACTGCCTCTGCTCTGCTGGTGTTTATTATCATGGCACCGCTTTTCATCAACCCCATCTCCCTTTCTCCAAGTATCTTTTCAGATTCCTTCCCAAGTGTCAGCAATACAAAGACATAGTCAGAGTTCCTGAGCAGTTCTTCCAGGGGCAGGAATACGCCTCCAATTTCTTCCATTGCACCTTTATTTTCAAAAATGTCAAAAGCAGTTATGCTCATGCCAAGGGCTTTCAGGGCCCTTGATGTGGCCTGACCGATTCTCCCGAAGCCAATGATTCCAGCTGTTTTACCTGCAAGTTCAGTGCCGGTCTCTTTTCTGTATATTCCTTTTCTGAGCTCCGTATTTAACCTGACGATCCTTCTTGCCAGGTTGATCAGGAGGCCAATATTGAGCTCCACAACAGATTGTGTTGACGAACCGGCAGCAGTTATGACTCTGATCCCCATGGATTCAGCAGCCTTCAGATCAATATTGTCTGTGCCTATGCCAGCTCTAGCTATGAACTTAAGATTTTTTGCTCTTCTAAGAAGATCTCCATGCAGTTTTGTTCGACTTCTCACCACTATGACTTCATAATGCTCCAGTTTCTCACCCAGTGCTTCGGTGGACAATGAAGGCAGATAATCAACATGGTGACCATGTTTTCTCAAGCCGTCAACCAGTATTTCGTCCACGGGATCGCTTACAAGAATTCTTAGACCATCTTCAGACTGGATTTCCGGCACGTTTACTGAATTACGTGTATGATTTAACATTTGCTTCACAGGCTCCATATTGGTATTCTAGCCAAGGACAATTATGGTCCTCGTGCCAGTTATCCCCTCCATGGAATCAATGTCCTTGAGCAGAATTTCCTTCAGGTGGGCTGAATCCACTGCAGTGATCCTTATCATCAGATCGGCTTCCCCCGTTATCACGTATCCCTCATCAACATAATCTATCTCAAGAAGTTCCTCCAGGAGGTCGTCCTGGGTCTTACCTGTACTCCTCAGGAGACTGACATCTGCCTTTATGAGAACAAAAGCCCTGAGGTTCAGGCCGGCCTTCTTCCAGTCTATGTCTGCTTTGTAACCACGAATGACTCCTTCCTGTTCCAGTTTCTTCATCCTGGAATGGATTGTTGAAAGAGGCATATCAAGATGTTTCGCAAGTGTTGAATATTTAGTAATACCTTGCTCTGCAAGCTCCAGCAACTCTTTGTCTGTCTGGTCCATTACAGAAATATTACAATAGTATATTTAAAACAATTGGAAATTATTGGAAAAAATACGTAAAAAACTGTAGAAAAGTTAATTAAGAGTCTAAGCTCCCCAGAATATGGAAAAAATGATAAGTACTCAAAATAATGATCTGAAATCTGCCCTTGGGATTACAAGCAGGATACTCAGGTACGCATCCAATTATTTCCAGGATTCAGGCTTTACGCAGTTGCTTCCCGTAATGCTGGGCAGAAGCACTGATCCTCTTGGCCCAGATCCAAATTCCTCCATTCTGAAGACCATAGAAGTGGACTATCTAGGTACAACAATGAGGACAATGAACTCCATGATTCTTCACAAGCAGGTTGCTGCAAGGGATATTGGGAAGATCTTCATCCTTTCACCAAACATCAGGCTTGAAAAAGCTGACAGGAGGGAAAGCGGAAGGCACCTGTTTGAATTCACGCAGGCGGATTTCGAAATTCCCTATGCAAAGACCAGGGACGTTTTCGATCTGGTTGAAAGCTTCATGAAAGGGCTATCTGATTATCTGGGGGAATCCAGCATCAGGGCAGATCCATCAGGCGGAACCTTCAGTTTCAGGCCCCCATTCAAGGTTTATTCCACGCATGAACTCAGTGAAAAATATGGGGAAGACTGGGAATATGCTGCATCAATGGATCACCATCAGCCTTTCTGGGTAACCTGCCACAAGAGGGAATTTTATGACAGGGAAGATCCGGAGAGCCCAGGACATTTCCTGAACTATGATCTCATATATCCGTTTGGTTATGGAGAAGCTCTATCGGGAGCAGAAAGGGAATATGACTACGAGCAGATAACAAGGAGAATGGGCCGGGACAAACTGGAGATGGATATTTACGCCTCTTACCTGGAAGAGGCAAAGGGCGGTTTCCTGCCTACTGCCGGTGCAGGTTTCGGAATAGAAAGGCTGACCAGGTTCCTCACCGGCGCAAGGCATGTGGGGGATATCCAGCTTTTCAGGCGTGTACCGGGAGAAGTACCAGGAATTTAAGGCGCTGTGGTCACACCACAGTACTGTATTTTCAGGGGAAGAATCTCACTTTTACTACCGGTTCGTCCCTGTCCTCTCTCAGTGCATAATAGATGATAATACAAACCAGCACCAGGCCTATACCTGCACTTAGTGCCACTGTGGGGAAGCCAAAGAAGAAGGCTATGAGCATGAATATTCCCACAACTGGGAGATATGGGAAGAACGGCATCTCGAAGACATTCTCCATGGAGAGTTTTGCATTTTCAATGAACTTGGAATGAGCTTCAGGATGTTTTCTAGCCCTTCTAATCTTTATCAGGGCGAAACCGCTCAGGAGGTAGCTGAAGAGTATGCCGAAATTGCTGATGGCTGCTATTATGTAGATATTCCCGGCAAACATCAGCATTATTCCGATTCCTGCTGTCAGCCCTACTGCACTAATGGGGGAGCCCTGTTTCACATTTGTCTTCCTGAAATATTTTGGAAGGAGCCCGTCAGATGAGAGCTGGAATACAAGCTGGGAGCCCGCTATCATCATTGCAAGGGTAGCAGAGGTGGTTGCGGCCAGTGCTGCAAGATCAACCAGGTAGAACAGCCAGGAAGGCGCAGCAGCATTCTTCAGTGCGAAGCTCAGGGGATCAGCAACCTGCCCGAATCTTGATCCCGGAAGGAGGGAAAGCAGGGCCAGTGTAACAAGTATGTAAAGAACCAGGCTTATGACAACAGATACCAGAATAGCCCTGGCAGCAGTACGTCCTCCTCCCTTAATGTGAGGCGCCATGGTTGCTATTGACTGGAAACCTGCGTAAGCAAACATCGCAATTACGCTTGCAGCGAATATCCCGGAAGTTCCGTTTACGGGGGGAAGGCTGATGTTTGTGGAGAGAAAATGGCCAAAGAGAAGCGCAAATACTATGAAAATTATGAGAACAGCAACCTTGAAAGTCACTATGTACAGATCAGCTTTCGCAGCTTCGGCGATTCCTTCAAGGTTTATCCCAACGAGGGCAATGATGAGGATTATTGCGAATATATGGGAAAAGTAATAGCTGCTTATGCCAACCATTGAGGAAAGGTATGAACCGAACCCAAGGGCAATAGCTGAAACTGAAGCCGCAAAACTCAGGTAAAGTGAGATCCCGGTGATAAATCCCAGCTCGCTTCCAAAAGCGTTGTATACAAAAGAATATGAAGCTCCAGTGCTGTTTGGCATGGAGCTTACAAGTTCTCCCATTTCAAGCGCTAGTATCACAGCTACAAATCCTGTTAAGATGAAAGCAACAAGTGCACCGGTTCCCGAGAGACTTATCATTGTGCCGCTCAGGACGAAGATTCCTGCTCCGATTATGCCGCCAAGACCAACTGCAAGAGCCCCGGCAAAACTAACAGTCTTCACAAGGGCAACAAGATAAATGTGAATATATTAATTTGGCAGCATTTGACAATGGAACACGACACAAATGGAGAAAATGTCATGAAATATTTTTAATACGCCAGCCATTTATATCTGACAATGAAGGTCAGATCGCTTATTGTCCTCGCTGTCCTGCTAGTTGTTTTCTCTTTCATCTCAACAAATTTCAACGCACTTAATCCCCATCTCGGGGTATGGTCAGCCGCAGGACAGGATAACATCGCCAATTCCACCATCCAGATGCAGGGATTGAATTCTCCTGTAAATGTTACTATAGATCAGTCTGGCGTGGCACATATCAGGGCCTCTGACATGCATGACCTCTTTTTTGCACAGGGTTATTACTCTGCCAGCCAGAGACTGTTCCAGATGGAGCTTGAGGGTCTTCTCGCTTCTGGAAATTTGAGCAAGTATGTGGGCTCGAACGGCGTTAATTCGGACAAAGCCATGCGGCTCATCGGGATGCCCCAGAATGCATACGCTCTTGAACAGGCCTACATGCAGAAAGAACCGGTGTTCTATGGGTATCTGCAGGACTACTCCCAGGGCGTGAACGCATATATCAACAGCAGTGCATCTTCAAAGAACCTGGGCTTCAACCTGCTGGGTATTCATCCCTACCAGTGGTCAGTGTTCTACACTCTCTGCTGGCAGCAGTATATGGCGTGGTCGCTTACGACCGGCGCAGCTGAACCACTGCAGAGTTCACTCCTGTACAATGCCCTCGGTTTCCAGAACACCTCCCTGCTCTGGCCTTATTATCCATATTATACACAGAATGTAACCGTCGTGCCAGGGGACGGAACAGTGAATGGTTACAACCTGTCCCAGCAGGGTATTTTCCCATCCACCCTCTGGTCCCTGAACTGGTACGACCAGTGGGCAACGGGAGTGAACACAACTCTGCTCAAGCAGTTGACTCCACTTATAGAAGGTGCCCTTAAGAATATATCAGACCCATACGGAATGCCTGGTGCCCATGAGCTTGGATCGCCCGTGGGAAGCAACAGCTGGGTAGTTGCTTCAAATTATTCATCTTCTGGTTCCCCGATCATGGCAAATGATCCACATCTTCCACTTACTGCGCCATCCATATGGATTCCCATGCAGCTTATAGCCCCGGGTATAAATGTCACAGGATGGGATCTCGCCGGGGTTCCGGGGATACTCATAGGGCACACAAACAGAACCGCATGGGGGCTCACCACTTCTGAAGGGAATTCGGCAAATGATTTCCTCGAAATACTAAACGGGAATTCCTACCTTTACAACGGTACCTGGCACCCCATGCAGATAAGTAATTCGACCTTGAATGGCCAGCCATACAGCATCTATTCCACCAATAATGGCCCGCTTATTGCCCGTGATGGCAATTACGGCATCAGCCTGAACTGGTCTTCTCGTAACCCGTCATTTGATCTGGTCGGGGAGCTTGGCCTGGATCAATCCACCAACTACACCCAGATGCTCAACGCCCTGAAGAACTGGGGCTCACCGCCGCAGAATTTTGCAATGGTTTCTGAACACAGTGCCGGATATATTACTGCAGGTTCATACCCTATCATCCGCGAGACCCTGCCAAATAACATGAGTGTATCTGTGATTGGTTCCAGGAGCCTGCTCAACGGTTCACTACCACAGTATGAACCATATGCAAACGTTCCGTTCCAGTACCTCCCACAGGAAAAGAATCCCCAGAGGGGCTACATGTTCGCCCCAAACCAGGTGACGGTTGGAATGAACTATCCTTATCCCTTCATAGGCGGTTTCTGGGCATCAGGCGGAAGGGCCCAGACAATATCGCATTACCTGGCCAGTCACCCTAACATGACGGTGCAGAACATGATGCAGCTTCAATCTAATGTGTCTGATTACTGGGCCAGCATGATGAATCCATATTTTGTCAATGCTCTCAGGGGGATGTCCATGAATGCAACTGAAACTGCAGCATTCAACTTTCTGCAGGGCTGGAACTACACTACCTATGAAAGCCAGGTTGGCATAACTGTATACTGGTACCTGGCAGCAGAGGTCTACAACATGACATTCGACAAGGTATACCAGGAAAAGGGCATCAACGGAATACAGCAGCCATTCATTACTTCAGAAATCTACCTGGCCAAGAATTTTCCTAATTCCACCTGGGTAAACGGCAACTTCACCACCTTGGTAAGATCCGCCTTTACCAGCGAAGTGGGTTCACTCATGGAATATCTTGGCAACAATGTGAGTTCGTGGACGTGGGATCGCGTCCATTTCCTTGAAATTGCCAGTCCAACAGGACTCCAGGCGCTTTCCATACCTGCCTTCCCCATATGGGGTGGAAGCCATACGGTCAGTGTCGGCTCCGTTCCTCTGGTATTGCAGGTGCCTTTGCCATATGTAACGGTCGGCTCTTCTTTGAGGACAGTTGCTTCTCCGGGAATGGGTGTATTCTATGGAGTTATCCCAGGTGGGCCAAGCGAGAACATTCTGAGTCCATACTTCTCAAACCAGCTGAGCCACTGGGTGAATCACACCTATTACAATATGAATGATCAGAAGACGCTGGTGGTGATCCGATATGAATAAGTACCTCCCTTATGCAGGTATTATCATATCCATTGCTCTTGCCATACTGGCGGTATTTACCATTATGCAGCCTTATGCCGCTATTATTGTGGGTGTTCCACTGATGTTCCTTGAATGGAGATATTCGGCTCTTTCCGGATTTATAATAGGGCTCGTGGTTCC
The DNA here is from genome assembly GCA_046705365.1 of Thermoplasmataceae archaeon. Classification (GTDB taxonomy): domain Archaea; phylum Thermoplasmatota; class Thermoplasmata; order Thermoplasmatales; family Thermoplasmataceae; genus JAJZOM01. Next base: position 5,383 of record JBJKQM010000082.1, on the reverse strand, counting down.
GTTTTCCATACTCCTTTCGTACCCTATATCTTCAGTTGAAACTCTCTCTGGAATAGTGGGCCAGCTTACAGGAATGCCCTCGGGCTTACTGATCATAATTTACCCGCTGATGTTTGGCATAATCACTGCCCTATCTGCACTCCTGTTCACAGGCATAAGGGAAGCTGTCTTTACGGACCGTCAGAAGGGCAAGGCATGAGTGCCCCGGCAGGGCTTCACGACAAGGGCGCTATTGAAAAATAGGCGTAATTGCATGATAACATGTAAAAAATTGATTTTAAATAACAATTAACCATTAAGATATGCACTCTTTGATCAGCCCTGTTTTAAAGGGGAAAGAGGACATGGTGCTATAATGTTAAGGTTCGGAGCAGTTTCCTGGGACTTCAGGGCCACACCTGAAGAGTTTCAGAAAAAGCTTGAGTTGTCGGATTCTCAGTGGAGCGACATAGCAGGAAATTTCAGCTCAAACGGACACGTCCTCCTGGTCACATGCAACAGGGTTGAATTTTATTTCACATTCGATACAGAGAAAATCCAGGAAGAAGATCTGAGGGCAGTTTACCCGGGCCTTCTCACCTCACATGAGGCAATCCACCATTTATTCAGGGTAGCTTCCGGCCTCGAATCCATGTCGGTTGGGGAGAATGAGATACTGGCACAGATCAAGTCTGCCTATGAGGCTTCCCGAACAGGTGGAAAGGCAGACAAACTCATTTCACTCATATTCAGGAAGGCAATCAGCGTTGGGAAGACTGTAAGGGAAAAGACAAGCATCTCCAGAGGCAAGACTTCAATCCCTGTAATCGCAGTTGACATGGTTTCAGAGAACACTGACCTGAAAACCTCGCATATCTCCATAGTCGGCACCGGGCAGATGTCAGAGACATTCATCAAGTACCTTCAGAAGAAGGAACCAGGAAGGATCACCATTGTGGGAAGGAACGCGGAACGGGCAATGGACCTGGCAAGGCTCTACAATTGCTCCTTCGCAGGAATGGCTGATCTGGCAAAGGTTGTGAATGAATCAGACGTGGTCTTTGCTGCAACTTCCTCGAAGAACATCATACTGACAGCCTCCATGCTTAATGGAACTAAACCTGGTAAAACCCTGGTTGATATTTCTAATCCAAGGAACATCGATCCCGCGCTTGAAGGAGTGCCAGGCATGAAGGTGTACAACCTGGGGCATATCCAGGAGATCTCCATGGCAAACTCAAGGCTCAAGAAAGAGGAGATACCCAAGGCGGAAGGAATCGTTGAGTCTGAGTTTGAAAAATTCAAGATAAAACTGAGCGAGTTCAGGGCGGAAGAACTGCTCACCAAGTCTCATACCTTTGCAGAATCCATTGCCCTTATGGAGATAAACAGGATGATAAGGGAAATAGACAAGGGAATGGACCCACTGGAGGCAAAGAAAAGGTCCGCCTCGGCCATGGTCAACAGGATTCTTGGCAATTATACTGCAGCACTGAAAGAGGCCGCAGTTAATGGTGATGTCGAACTGATGGCAAAGCTTCAGGCAATTTTCAGTTGAAGCCAGGATTCAGTGTCCCATTTCTTCCGAAATACTGCTAATGATTTCTTCAGTTTCTTCTATATCGTCTTTTGAATGTGCAAAACTGACAAAGCATGCCTCAAACTGGGATTTAGGTATGAATACGCCTTTGTCCAGGAGGGAATTGAAGAATTTCCCGAACATCTCTGTACTGGAAGAAGCAGCAGAAGCATAATCCATAACTATGTTGCTGTTGAAAAAGACCGTGAACATGGTCCCAATGTGATTTACCTGAACTGGTATACCAATCTTTGAAAATGATTTTGCAGTGAATTCTGAAAGTCTTGTGGAATAACCTGTGGGCACGGAATAATCAGAATTTTTCAGCACATCAAGCTCCGCTATTCCGGCAGCCATTGTAACAGGATTGGCAGAAAATGTCCCCTGCTGGTAGAATTTCCCGGACGGGGCAACATTTTTCATTATGTCTTCGCGCCCTCCAAAAACACCAACCGGTAGCCCTCCGCCAACGATTTTGCCGAGTGTGGTGAGGTCCGGTTTTATCCCCGTGATATCCTGGTATCCGCCATAACTGGATCTGAAACCTGTTATGACCTCATCAAATATGAGAACGGACCCGTATTCTTCAGTTAGTTTTCTTGCCTTAACCAGAAATTCCTTTTCCGGGAGCACTACGCCAATATTTCCCATTACGGGCTCTACAATGAAAGCGGCAATATACTTCCCGAACTTCCTGAAGATGGCCTCCAGAGCCTCAATATTATTGAAGGGTACCTCTATGGTGGCTTGTTCCCCTGGCGATTTGAGTTCCTCAACTTTCGTTGTGGTGAGGGCATCTTCATGTGAGCCGTGGAATCCACCCTCTATCTTCAGGATCAGCTTCCTCCCGGTGTAGAATTTAGCAAGCCGGAGTGCATGCATTGTGGCTTCTGTGCCGGAATTTGTAAATCTTAGCATTTCAATGGAAGGAATGGCTTCCCTGATACGTTCTCCCAGCTCCACTTCAAGTTTCCCGGGTGCCCCGAAGGACATTCCCAGATCCAGCTGAGCCTTCACACTCTCAACCACCTTCAGGTTCGAATGCCCGAGAATCATGGGGCCAAATGCAAGGCAGTAGTCGATGTAGGTTCTTCCGTCTTCGTCGGTTATCCTCGATCCTGAGCCGCTCCTGATAAACCTTGGATATGGTGGATAAAATCTCACCGGTGAATTTACAGCTCCCGGGAAAATGGAAGAAGCCCTTGAAAAAAGATCCTCTGAAGACATATACAGGAATTACGTTTTAACATTAATTTTTCTTGCTTTCCTGTAATGAACTTTACGAGGATGAGGGATATTTATAGCTGTTTTCATAATATGCTGAGTAGTGGAAGAAAACTGGACGTCTCACATCATCAGGCAATCAGATGCCAGAAAGATGGCTGAACTGGAAGACAATTCCATAGAACTGGTTGTCACCTCACCCCCATATCCAATGATAGAGATGTGGGATGGCCTCTTCTCAGGGCTGGATCCCAGGATAGGTGAGGCAATCGGATCTGAAGACGGGAATACGGCTTTCAGGTTGATGCTGGAACAGCTGGATAAAGTCTGGAAGGAGGTTTCAAGGGTCACCAGAAGTGGAGGCATTGTCTGCATAAATGTCGGTGATGCCACCAGGAATCTTGGAGGGGCCTATCAGCTCTACCCTACACATGCTGCCATATCACGTTTTTTCAGAGGGCAGGGCTTTGAGGAGTTACCATCAATTATCTGGAAAAAACCATCCAACTCCCCCAATAAATTTCTCGGATCTGGAACGTTACCAGTCAATGCATATGTTACCCTGGAACATGAGTTCATACTTATCTTCAGGAAGACTCCAAGGAGAACATTCTCCTCAAATTATGAGGCAAAAAGACGGCAGGAGAGTGCATTTTTCTGGGAAGAGAGAAACCAATGGTTCACAGATATATGGGACGACCTGAGGGGAACCAGGCAGAAATTGAATTCAACCGGTACCAGAAAAAGAAGCGGAGCATTCCCGATCGACGTTCCCCTTCGCCTGATCAACATGTATTCCATTCAGGGAGACACGGTACTGGACCCATTCGGAGGTACAGGAACAACAATGATAGCTGCAGCAGCTTCCCAAAGAAATAGTGTGTGTTATGAAATCGATCAGGAATTGGCCGAAAGTGCAGGCAGGAACCTGCTGGAGTCCAGGAAATTGCTGGAATCCATCATAACCAAAAGAATTGAGGATCACCTGAGTTTCTTAGCATCGGAAAAAGAGAAGGGAAGGGAATTTACATACTTCAACGAAAATCATAATTGCCATGTGGTTTCCAGGTCTGAAACCGAGGTCAGGATAAGAAGAATCCAGGAGATTTATCAGGTGGAGGAAGGGAATGAAATCAGGGTGAATTATTTTTAAGCATCACCTAAGGCGATTGCCTGTTGGTTAACTCTGAATATCTGAAACATGATGTGACGTGGTCATTCACCATTCCAGTAGCCTGCATGAATGAATAACAAATTGTGGAGCCTACAAATTTGAACCCTCTCTTTAGTAATTCTTTGCTCATTTTATCAGATCTGGCAGTTCTGGAAGGCACCTGTTCAATTGATTCCCAGGCATTTTCAACAGGTTTGCCCTCAACAAACTTCCATATGAAGGAATCAAAACTCCCGTATTCCTTCCGGGCTTCCAGGAAGGCTACAGCGTTGGTCACTGCTGCCCTTATCTTTAATCTGTTCCTTATGATGCCAGTATCAGAGAGAAGTGCAGTGATTTTCTTCTCGTCATACAGTGCAATTTTTTCAGGATCAAAATTGTCAAAGGCTGCCCTGAAGTTTTCCCTTTTGTAAAGGATCGTTCTCCAGCTGAGACCGGCCTGTGCACCTTCAAGAAGGAGCAATTCAAAAAGCTTCAAGTCATCATGCTGGGGTGTACCCCATTCTTCATCGTGGTACTTGAGATACAGCGGATCGGACAGCGGAGCCCATTTACATCTGGGCAGTTCCATCATCAATTAGACACCGATTTCAGGATAGGAGTTGTGAAATAAAATGAATTCCCCATAGCCTGGAAACCTTGGGATTATCATTTAGCTAATTTCATAGAAACAAATTAATATTGATTATCAGTTGGGTATTTGTGCAATGCCCAGTTTGTAATTCTGAACTCACAGGAAAGGAAACGAAATGCAGTTCTTGCGGACAAGATCTGAAAGTACCTCTTCCAAGCAGGATATCAACTGCAGTGGATAATGCAATAGGACCTGAAGGATTTGCCCCTATCGGAGCTAGGTTAACCAAGGCCTCAAACTACATTGGACTTGTTATCGGTTCATTGATTTTGGTTGCGGAGATAGTGGTGTTTTCATTTGCCCTGATGCACGGGTTGCCATTCTACATACCATTCATATTCATTCTGCCCACACTTGCAATGATAGCCCTGGTAATTAGGTCCAACAGGAAGATCAGCCAGATAGATTTCAAAAATCCACAGAAGAATTATGAGACAGAAAGACAACAGTCCATTTACAAGGGGCAGGCCTCCGTCAAGCCGGGGACCACTTTATTTGGTGATAACCAGTTGAGCCTGGAGAGCGGCGAGAACCTTTTGATTTATCTTACCCCGATTTACAGGTCGCAGTCTAATTTTTCGGGACCGAGCAAAGTCTCAGTAGAGAGGTTTACAGAAAATGTCATTGCAGTTACGGATCGCAGGGTACTGTTCTTCACGGTTGCAATGGTTGGACAGGGCATGCTCATCAATGGGGCATCACAGGATATGCTCAATGATGAACTTAAGAGAAACACCTTGAAGGGAATGGTTGCAACAAAGATAGATGAACTGAAGGCCGGAAAATCCATTGA